>NZ_JBFTNY010000001.1:0-419895 GCF_056397705.1 Variovorax sp. 05L425
CGTTGGCACATGCAAGGAGCGCAACGCCGAGTGGCCCGTCCTGGCATACCTTCCCTTCGGGTTGTCGTGCAAAGGGGCCGTCTGCGGCGTTGCCCACGCTTGCAAGGCCAAAGCCTTGCTGCGCGCGGGCGCCTTGCATCCAGCCCCTTTGCGCGGCAACGCGATCCCCGGAAGTAGTGTGAACAGGCCCTAAACCGCTCACGCGTGGTCGTCGATGAAGCGCTCGAGCTCGCGCGCGAAGCGCAGCGGCTCGCTGACATGCGGCGAATGGCCTGCATGCGGGTAGATCGAAATCTGCGCGTGCTTCACCGTGTCGCGATACCAGCCATCGAGCGGCACACCGGCGTAGTGCGGGCTGCGCGCCCCGAGCACGACAAGCAGCGGCGCGTCGAGGCGCGACAGCGAAGTGCGGAAGTCGGCCTGCGCCATCGACTCGGCGAGGTCGAGCAGCGGCCGGACATCGATGCGGCCCAGACTGCGGCGCAACATCCGTCCAAGCGGTGCTTCGACACTCAGTTGCCGCTGCAACCAGGCGCCTCCGAGCGCGCCGACCTCGTTCAACAACATGCCGGCCAAATCGCGGCGTGCGCCAGCGAGCAGCCCGGACAACATCGCCGCGCTGCAGCCCCCGAACAGCCCGAGTCGCCAGCTGTCGTCCGTCACGATGCGCGGCGACTGGTCGACCAGCGCCACCGCAGCGACGCGCTGCGTGCCGTGCAGATGCAAGTACTGCATCAGCGTCAGCGCGCCCATGGAATGCCCGACCAGGATCGAACGCTGTAGCCCGAAGTGGTCGAGTACCTCGGCCAGGTCGTTCGCCAGTCGCGCCAGCGTGATACTGCCATTCACCGACCGGCAACTGCCATGGCCGCGTGCGTCCCAGGCGAGCACGCAATGGCGCCGCGCCAGCCTCCGGGCTACGGGCAACCAGTCGCGATGCGTGCATCCGAACCCATGCACCAGTATCAGCGGCGACCCGCCGCCGAGCACGCACACGGGAACCACGTGGCCGTCACTGGCCGTGAAGCTGTCGTAGTCGCTCGCACCGGGCGTGCCGAGGCCCATCAGCCCGAAATTGCGCAGCGCGTCGAAGGCGCCGCGCAAGCCCGTCAGGCGTGCGGGGCGTGGAGGCGGATCAGGCGGCGCGCTGTCGGGCATCGCGGGCGATCCTACCCCGGTGCGCCCTTCATCCGAAATCTGTTTGAACCGAATCCGGACGGGTCGCAACCCATGGGCGGGAAGGCAAGCAATTCGGCAAGCCCGACCTCAACCCCTGTCATCACTCTCTGGAGATCATCATGCAAATCGTTCGCAAAGCATCCATCCTCATCGCCCTCGGTTTCGCCTTCGGTGGCGCGATGGCCGGCGAAATCGCAAACACCACGGTGTTGTCGACCAACGCCAACAACAACGCGTCCGGCTTCCTGGCCTCGGCGGCCCAGAATATCGGTGTGTCCGAGCAAAACTCCAAGATCTCGAACAGCACGGTGCTCGTCAATGGCGCAAACAACACCGCCTCGGGCTTCCTGTCGTCGGCGACCCAAAACGTCGGCCACGCCCAGGACAATGGCCAGATCGCCAACAGCACGGTTCTCGGCACGAACCTGAACAACACTGCTTCGGGCTTCCTCAGCAGCGCCACGCAGGAAGTGGGCTTCGCCAAGGGCAACGGCACGGTCACCAACAGCACGGTGCTCGCCAATGGTGCAAGCAACTCCGCCTCCGGCTTCCTGTCCTCGGCCACCCAGCAGATCGGCGGCGCACAAGGCAACGGCAAGCTGACCAACTCGACCGTCATCGCCACGGGCTCGAACAACAGTGCAAGCGGCTTCCTGTCCAGCGCCTCGCAGTCCATCGGAGTCGCCAAGTAACCACGCGCAGTGCTTTCGCCCCGCGTCCGCCAGCACCACCGGCGCTGGCGGTCTTTTCAGCAAGGAGAACTCACCATGAATGCAACCCTCGTTCGCACCTCCCGCATCGTCCTTGTCGCCGTCACGCTGGGCGCCTGCGCCCATGCCTTCGCGGGACAGGAGCTGCTGGACGTCGACACGCGGTTCCGCGCGAAGATCGCCAAGGAGAAGGTCCGCATCAGCGCACAGGAGCGCAAGGCTGAAGAACAAGGGAAGTCCGCGGATCCAAACCAAGGCAGCTGCGGGAGCCAGAGCATCGGCAACATCGACACCGGCGGACGCATCGGCGCCGCGCCGCGCGAGGTGTTCGTGTTCGCACCCAATGCCATCAACATCGTCGGCCGCGGCGGTTGCCAGTGAACTGAATTCCCACACATCGGAGATGTCATGAAACCGCCCCGCATCGCGCGCTTCATAGCGCTTGCCGCACTCGCAGCACTCGCGGGCTGCCAGACGCTCGAGGTCAAGCAGCAAACGGTCGAGCAGACCGCCGAGATCCGCGTCGGCCCCGAGCAACTGCCGCAGCGCTCGATCACGGGCTTTTCGCCGGCACTGCGTTGCATGGACACGCTGATGATCGACTACGGCGTGCACGACGTGACGATGCTGACCGAGGAAATCAATGACGAAACGAAGAAGCTGAACGCCGGAACGCGCGACATGTTGATCTCGGCGGTGTCGGACATGTCGCGGCGCAGCCGCGCGGTGCGTCTGGTCGCGTTCGGCAAGGACACGCTGAACGTGGTCAGCTTTCTCTCGGCGGCGCAAACCACGGCGGTCTACCAGGCGATTCCGCGGTACGACATCAAGGGCTCCGTGTCGCAGTTCGACGAGAACCTGATCAAGAACCAGAAGGACCTGGGTGTTGGCTACTTCCCGTACCTCAACCTCGGCGTTGCCAAAGATGCGTCCACCAGCATGCTGGCGCTCGACCTGAGCATGCTGACGACCAGCGACATGGGGGTATTGCCGGGCGTCACGTCGCGCAATGCCGTGGTGATCATGAAACAAGGCAGAGGCATCGACGGCGATGCCGCGTATCACAAGTTCGGCATCAACTACAGCATGAACCTGGCGCGTTCGGAAGGCCAGTCGCAGGCGCTGCGCGGGCTGGTCGAACTGGCGGTGGTGGAACTCATCGGCAAGCTGACGAAGACCCCCTACTGGACCTGCCTGGGCGTCAGCGACCCGAAAGCGAATGAGGAAACGCGTCTCGAGATGCTGGATTGGTACGGCGCGATGGCTGCGACGCGCGTCGAGCTGATCGCCTACTTCCAGAACCAGATGCGGCAGCGCGGGTTCTACGACGGCCCGATCGACGGGGAATTCAATCCTGCCATCGACGAGGCGATCTCCAACTATCGCGCCCAACTCGGCCTCAGCCGCGAGCCCAAGCTCGACGAGAAATTCTTCAGTGCCTTCCTCGCCGCAGACCACAGCAAGATCCAGCGACCGGCCCAACCGGCACGCTACGTTGCGCCTGGCACGCTTGCCACCACGCTCGGATCTCCGGCGGCTGCGACAGCCCCAGCATCGTCGTCGTCGTCGTCGGCGGCTGCGGCGGCGGCGCCAGCGGCAGCGGCAGCGGCGGCACAAACCCCCGCATCGCAGGCGGCGCCGCTGAAGCTGTCAGTGTCGGCCCCGAACCAGCAGACGCGGTTTGCCCGCGGCGAAGCGATCAGCCTCGCCCTTGCGCCGTCGCAGGACGCGCATGTCTACTGCTATCTGCAGGATGAGGACGGCAAGATCGTCCGCTTCTTCCCCAACCGGTTCACCCGCGACTCACGCATCGCTGCGGCCAAGCCGCTCACGTTGCCCGGCCCGATGCGCTTCCAGCTCTCGATGAATTCGAAGGGCGTGCCCGAGACGGTTTCCTGCTTCGCCACGCCGCGCGACGTGATGCCTTCACTGCCCCAGGCGTTGGTCGGCATCGACTTCGAACCCCTGCCCGGCGCCTCGCTCGACATGATCCACGCCGCCTTCGCCAAAGCCAGCGGCGGCACGCTCGCCCAGGAGAACTTCCATGTACAAGCCAAGTGATTTCCATCCCGATCACCAGAAGCAGCGCGGCGCCCGCCTGGCAGCGGTGTCCCTGGTGGCCCTTGCCGCCGTGACCGGCCTGGTCCTGCAGTTGCCCCGCGGCGCGACCGCAGGCGCCGGCGCAATCGGTGGCGACGACCGTGTCGCTTCCCGAGTCGCGCCTGCGCCACGGGCCGCGAGCAGGAAGGCACCCGCCACCTATCAACTCCGCTGCTGGCAGAACGGTTTCCTGCTGTTCGATGAAGCGCCGGTCACCCTCGGCGCCGAAGCGCGGCAGGGTGCAAAGATGGTGGCGATCGACCGCCATGGCAGAGACTTGATCGTCACCGCCGATCTCAACGGGACGACCTGCCTGGCGCGCCCTGCCCCACCCCCGCCCAGCCTCGCGCTGCCGCGCTGAGCCCACCCTCGCCCCAGCCTGGAGCCCCATCATGAACTGGTTCATCCAAGCCTTCCCGGTACCGCCGTCGCTCCGAGTTGCGGCCCTTGCCGCTGGCTGTGCCGCGGTTCTTGCCGCGGCCCCTTCCGGGCCCGCACAGGCCGCCACGGAACCCCGCAGCGTCGCCGACTTCGACGAAGTCGTGTCTACCGTCTCCGGCGACGTCAGCGTCGAACAGGGACCCCGTGAGTCGCTGACCCTGGAGGCCGAGCCTGCAGTGCTGAGCAAGATCACGACCGAGGTCCACGGTCGACGCCTGGTCATCGGCCTTGCGCCTGGCCGGGTCGAGACGCAGCAGCCGATCCGGATGAAGCTCGGCGTCCAGGCGTTGCGAGCCTTCGAGTCGCGCGCCGTCGGTGCGATCACCATCGGCGCGCTGCGCAGCGATACGCTCACCCTGGTGCTGGCAGGCAGCGGCTCGATCCGCGTCGATCGCCTGGAAAACGCGCGCAACCTCGACGTGCGGATCACCGGTGCCGGCGATGTCGCGGTTGGCGGCGGCAAAGTGACGGCGCAGCAACTTGCCATCACCGGCGTTGGCACCTATTCCGCACCCAAGCTCGCCAGCGAGCGCGCCGACGTGGCCATCGATGGCAACGGTGAAGCGCAGCTCGCCGCCAGCAACACGCTGGCGGTGCGCATCGGCGGTGTCGGTCACGTGCGCTATCACGGCGACCCGGCGGTGACACGCTCCATCCGCGGCATCGGCACGGTCGATAAAGATTGAACCGGGCAGGCGGCGCGCGCAACCCATGGTTATCGACGACCCAACGCCCAAGGAGCCCTCAAATGATCCGCTACCTCAGCACCCTCGCCCTCGCTCTCGCCGCCGCCGCTGCAATGATCGCCCCCGCCGCCAGGGCCGAGAAGGTCGTGATCTACCACGAAGGCCAACTCGTGATCCCGCAGGACGTGGCGGACGTGCTGAACCGTTCGATCCGCCTGCTCGACGATCCGCCCGCAGCCCCGGCGAAGGCCACGGCGGTCGCGGCGAGCTCCCGGGTCAATGCATCGGCGCGTCCCTCGGAAACCGCACATGTCGCGCGCAATGACTCGAAAGCCGCCGCCTCGGCGCTGTCCTTGCCGGTGCGGTTCGCTTTCGATTCCGCCGAGATCCTCCCGGCCGCACGGACCCAGCTCGACGCCCTCGCCAAGGGCATCGAACTGATGGCGCCTGGAAGCAAGGTCACGATCGAAGGGCACACCGACGCCGCGGGCAGCGCGGCCTACAACCTCGAGTTGTCGCGCAACCGGGCCCGCGCCGTGCGTGACTATCTCGTGCACCACGGCATCGACGCCGCACGCCTGAAGACCGTCGGTTACGGCCAAGGCCGGCCGCTCGAAGACACCGACCCGTACGCCGCCATCAACCGTCGGGTGCAATTCCGCGGCGCCTGATCAGTCCTTGCGAGTACTCACGGCGGGGCCATGACCGAATTTCGGCGGCCCCGCCTTCCCCTTGTGCCGCCGCAGCGCACCGCCGAGAATGGGATGCGATCGCCAGTGGAGTCCCAGAGGTCCGCAGCATCCATTCATCCGGCCGTACCATGATTCGCCGTCGCCTGCTCGCCTGCCTTGGCTTCGGTTGCGTGCCGGTGTGGTGGAGCCGAGCCAGCCTCGCGCAACCGCAGGCCACGGTCGACTCGCCCGGGCAACGTCGTGTCGCACTCGTGATCGGCAACGCGCGGTACCCCGAACTCCCGCTGAACAATCCCGAGCACGACGCTCGCCTGGTCGCGCAGACGTTGCGCAGCCTCAACTTCGAGGTCGGCGAGTATCTCAATCTCAATGCCCGCGACTTCAAGCGCGTGCTGCGGGAATTCGCGCGCCGCATGGACGACGATCAGGTCGCGTCGGTTTTCTATTACGCCGGCCACGGCGTGCAGATCGGCGGGCGCAACTTCCTGCTGCCGGTCGACATCGCGTTGCGCGATGAGGCCGAAGTGCGCGACGAGGCCATCGACATGCAGGAAGCGCTGCTCACGCATGTGGATCGGGTGCGTCCGCGCGCCCGCATTTTCATCATCGACGCTTGCCGCAACGACCCCTTCGCGGCGCGCGGTGACGCTTCGCGCAACGCCAACGGCTTGGCCGAGATGGCGGCGCCGGGCGCCCTCATTGCCTTCTCCGCCGCGCCCGGTCGCGTCGCCGAGGACGGCCCGGTCGGCGGCAACAGCATCTACACGCGCTATCTCGCCACCGAGATGCGAACCCGTGGCGTGGATGTCGAGGAAATGATGAAGACCGTACGCATCAAGGTGCTGCGCGACACCGCGGAGCGCCAGATCCCCTGGGTCAACACCTCGATGGTCGTGAATTTCATGTTCAACCCAGGTCCGGCAGCGGCGCTGGCCGGGCCAAAACGCAACCTGCAGCTGCTCGTACAGGCGCAGCGCAGCCTGAACACCGATGCGCGCGATGCGTCGGCCTCGTTGGCGCTGCGGATCTATGTGCTGAGTGATGCGAGCGGGTTCGAAAAGGCGAGTTTCGACAGCCTCTACGACGATGACGAAGCGACCCTCGGGTCGAATATGCTCGTTCGCCAGAGTCTGTACCTCCGCCCCGGCGAAGCGCGCGAGCTGGACCTCGAGTTGCGCGGCGACGCGCGTGCCGTCGCGGTGTTCGGTGCGTTTCGGGAGATCGAGCGCTCGGAGTGGCGTGCCGTGCTGCCGTTGCCGGTTGGATCGTTGGCGCCGCGTGCGCGCCTCGATGCGCAGGCGCGCCGACTGCAACTGGGGTGGGCCAAATGATGCAACCTGGCGCCGCGCCTGGGTCGCCGGCTTCCGGTGCTTCGGATGGCGTCGACGAGCCGGCTGCCGCGCGCGCGCTGCGCGCCGAGGCCCTCCCCCTCATTGCCCTGGTGGCACGCTTGCACGACGCGACGTCGGTCGACCCGGCCGAATTGCGCCGCACGCTGGCCGCGGTGGTGGCCCATTTCGAGGCCAATGCGCGCGTCGCAGGTGTCGACGAGGCAAGCGTCGCGGCCGCGAGCTACGTACTCTGTGCCTGGGGCGACGAGCAGTTTGGCGCCGCGCCGTTCGGTACGGGAGGCGCCGGACTGCTGCAGCGCTTTCACGGCGAGGCCGACGGCGGCGACAAGCTGTTGCGCCTGCTGTCGCGGCTGGCCGAAAAGCCGCGCGAGCATCGCGCGCTGCTCGAACTCTTCCATACCTGCCTGAGTCTCGGTCTGCGCGCGGGCATGGCCCCCAACAGCCGCGAGCATGAAATGCTGCGCGCACGGGTGCACCTCGCGCTCGAACAGGTGGCGCCGGCTCCGGCGTTGGTGCCTTCGTGGCACTGCGCGGCTGCCGCGGCCAGCCCACCGCGGGCGCCACGCGTCGCGTTGCCGGCGGTCCTGCTGCTCGGCGTGCTTGCCGTGGGCATCTACAGCGCCAGCCAGCTTCACCTTGCAGCGCGCGTCGACGGCGTGCTGGCATCCTTGCAGCGACTCGTACCGGCACCCACCGTCGCCGTGCAGCCGGTCGCGGGCGCGGCGACGGCGCCGCCGCGGCTGGCCTCGAGCCTGCGTGGCGACATCGATGCGGGCCGGTTGTCCGTGCGCGACGAGGCGCTGCGCAGCGTGGTCGTGGTCGACGCCGATGCGCTCGGCGATGCCACCGCGCCATTGACGCGCCTGGGCGAAGCGCTGAAGAAGCTGCCGGGCAAGGTTCTTGTCGTCGGCTACACCGATGGCAGCGATCCCCCGACGGCTCGCACGCCCTCGGCTTGGCATCAGGCGATGGAATGGGCGCGCGGTGCCGCCGACGTCTTGCGGCCGCAACTCGGCGATGAGCGGCTGGCGGTCGAGGCCCGTGTCGACACCGCGGGCCGCGCGCCACCGCGACGCGTCGAGATCGTCCTGTTCCCGCAATGAAGGCGTCGCCACGCTTCGTGCAACGCGCCGTCAACCTCGGTGCGGCAGGCGCCCTGTTGTGGTTTGCGGCGCCGCTGTTCGCCTTCGGCAGCTGGCACCCCTTCGACGGCGCCCGTGCGCGCGTGGCCTTGCTGGTGCTGGTGGCGCTCTTGCTGGTCGGCCTGAGCGGGCTGCGGGCGTTGCTGGCCCGGCGGCGCAACGAGCGACTGCTGAAGGGCCTCGAATCCGGCGATGCCGGCGTTGAGCTGAGCCAGCGTTTCCACGAGGCGCTCGCGATGCTGCGGCAGGGAGTCGGGGCGCAAGGCACGCGTCGCTGGTGGCAGCGCCGGCGACAGGTGCAGCAACTGCCCTGGTACCTGATCATCGGCGCGCCCGGGGGCGGCAAGACCACCGCGATCTTGCATTCGGGCCTGCGCTTTCCGCTCGCCGAAAAGCTCGGACGCGACCCGCTCGCGGGCATCGGCGGAACGCGCCAGTGCGACTGGTGGTTCAGCGAGGACGCCGTGTTCATCGACACGGCAGGACGCTACACGACACAGGACAGCGACGCCGCGGTCGACGCCGGGGAATGGCAGCAGTTCCTCGCGCTCCTGCGCCGACACCGACCCGTGCAGCCCATCAATGGCGTGATCGTCAGCGTCAGCGTGCCCGACCTGCTGCAAGGCGGCGCAGAACTCGCGCGCCAGTCGGCAGCCGTCGCATCGCGCCTGGAAGAACTGCGCCGCGAGCTCGATCTCACCTTTCCGATCTACCTGCTGGTGACCAAGGCCGACCTGCTCTCCGGCTTTGTCGAAACCTTTGGCGATCTCGATGCCGCACAGCGCGAGCAGTTCTGGGGCGCGGTGTTCGACGCCGATGTTGCAGGCCTCCCGGCCGATCTCGGAACGCGCCTCGACGACCTCGCGCAGCGCTTGACACAGCGCAGTCCCGAGTTGCTGCAGCATGAACGGACGCCGCAGCGCCGTCTGCCGATCTACGCGTTTGCAGCACAGTTCAAGGCGCTGCTCGGGCCCCTCGAAGGATTCGTGCGCGAGGCGTTCGCGGACATTGCAGCCGAACCGGCGCAACGCTTGCGTTCGATCGCGTTGACGAGTGGCACACAGGAGGGCAATCCGATCGATCGGGTCATCGGCGAACTCGCGCGCAGTCACGGCCTGGCGCTGAAGCCGCTGCCGCGCCCTGATGCCGGTGGCAAGTCGTTTTTCCTGAACGCGTTGCTCAAGCGGCTGGTGATCGCGGAGGCGCCCCTGGCAGGTCAGCGACTACAGCGGCTGCGTTTGCGGCGGCGCGCCATCATGTTCGGCGCAGCATTTGCCAGTGCCGCGCTGCTCGCCACTTCTGCCCTGTGGTGGCAGAGCTATCGACGAAACCTCGACTATGTCGACGCCGTGCGCGCGCGTGTCGAGCAGTTGACCCGGCGCATCGGTCCCCTGGAATCGGCAGGCCTTGAGCAGGTGCTGCCGCTTTATTCGCTGCTCGAGCATCTGGCCGCGAACGACGGCATCGACCCGGATGAACCGCCCGCCGGCTTCGGCTTCGGCCTGTTCCAGGGACCGCGGCTGGCGCGCTCGGCGGAACAGGTCTACCGGGAGATGCTCGATCGGAGTCTGGCGCCGCTGCTCATCGGGCGCTTGCGCAGCGACCTGCGCGAGGCCGAGGACAGCGCGACACGCTACGAGGCGCTGCGCGCCTCATTGATGCTCGCCAACCCGACACGGCTGGTCCGCGGCGAGTTGCGCGGCTGGGTCGGGCAGACGCTGGCACAGGCGAGCGGCGCCGGCGAACGCGGCGAGTTGGCGCGCCATGTCGAGAACTTGCTCGAGCGCAACGGGTTGCCCGAGGCCATGCGCCCCGACGATGCCGGCGTGCGCGCGGCGCGCAGCGCCCTCGCGGCGCTGCCGCTGGCACAACGCGTGCACGAGCGCTTGCTGCGACGCGTTCCTGATCCCGAGCCGCCGCAGGATCTGCCGACACGCCTCGGCGCGGCCAGCGCTCTCGTGTTCGCAGCCTCGAGCGCCGGACCGATGCCGGCGCATTCGAGCGCCGGCGACTGGCGGCGCAATCTGGTGCCGGCGCTCGAGGGGACGTTCGATGAGCTCGCGAGCGAGGCAGACTGGGTGCTCGGCGACACCGGCGGCGACGTTCGACGCCTGCAGAAGGACCGCGCCTGGCGCGACGAAATCGCCGCGCAGGTCGGCAAGCGCCAGGCCGAACGCGTGATCGCCGCCTGGTCGCGCCAACTCGATACCCTCGTGTTGGCGCCCCGCAGCGACGCGGGTGAAGCCTCGCGCCAGGCAACGGATCTCACGGCGCCCGATTCGCCGCTGCGCCGCCTCCTGACACGCCTGGCCGACGAGTTCAGTGCGACCTCACAGGGCGGTAGCGCGGCCGAGGTCGCCTTCGAAGGCACGCTGCGTGCACGCTTCGGCTCCCTCGGGGACTACGCGGCGGGGCCTGGACCCCAAGCGCTTGACCGCCTTCACGCCCTGGTCACCGGCAAGCGCGACGAGACCGGCGGCGCCGAACTCGACGCGACGTTGCGTACCGAGGCTGCCGGCGCGCCGGCGGCGCTGCGGAAGGCTTACCTCGACCTCGGGACATTGATTCGCTCGCGCGGCGGCGCCAAGCCGAGTTTCGACGCCGCCCTGGTCGAACTCGCGCAGACTTGCAGCGCGTTGACGCGTGAGCGCTTTCCGTTCAGTGCCAACGCGGCGCGGGACATGGCGCCGTCCGACTTTGCGCGCCTGTTCGGACCCGGCGGCCTGTTCGACGAATTCCGGCGCAACCAGTTGACCGAACGCGTCGACACGTCGAGCCGGCCGTGGAAAGCGCGCAGCGCAGGCGCCAATGCGAGCAATTCGGAAGCATTCGAGCGGGCGGCGGCGATCGGCAGCCTGTTCTTTCCCGAAGGTGCACCGCTGCCCGAGCTCAAGCTGCGCCTCACGCCGCAGCGCATGGATGCCGAGCTGCTGCAGTTCAGCATCGATGTCGATGGCCAGCTTTTGCGATTCGAAAACGGCCCGCCGCGTGCCAAGGAATTGGCCTGGCCGGGACCGGCTTCGACGCAAAAAGTGCTGATGCGCGTGTTGCCGCCCGGCCCCACCGGGGTCGGCGCCGAAATCCATGAAGGTCCGTTCGCCTGGCTTCGGGTGCTGCTGCACGGCGACTGGAAGGGCGAGCGCGGCGCACCAGCGCGGCTGACCTTCGTCGTCGACACACGCACCCTCGACGTCGAGGCGAGCGCAGCCGGGGCGCCCGACGCCGATGTCTGGACCCTCCGGGAACTGGCAGGTTTCCATTGTCCGCAGGCATCATGGTGAAGTCGTCATCGCGTCGCGTGTCCTGGTATGGCAAATTGCCCGCGCGCGGAGACTTCGTCGGCCGCGGCCTGCCTGCACGCTGGCGCACTGACTGGGATGGCTGGCTGCAGCGCGGCCTCGCCCTCGCCGCGACCACGCTGGACGCCACCACGCTGCGCGAACGCCTCTGTACCTTCGCGCCATGGCGCTATCTGGCGCTGCCGGCGCCCGGCGAGATCTGGTGCGGCATCATCACGGCGTCGCACGATCGTGTCGGACGCGCTTTTCCGCTGACGTTGGCGGAACGCTTCAACGCGGCGCCTTCACCGGACGAAAGCGCCGCACGCCTCGCGTCGCTGCTCGACGCGGTCTCGGAAGGACCCGAAGCGCTCGAGGCCGCGATCTCCGCCTTGCCGCCCCGTCCTGAGCGGGACTTCAAACTTGCCGAGGCCTGGCCGCCGGAGCCGGCCAGCCTCTGGTGGCCGCTCGCCGCCGCACACGATGTCGCTGCGCGGCCTGCGGCTTGGCCACCGGAGCCGGCACTTCTGCTCGAACTGCTCGGTGTTCAACCGGCCTCGCACCAGATCGCGAGCGCGGAATAGTTGTCCTGGTCGCTGCGATCGGCTCGCTGCACACCCGCTTCGAGGCGATCGAGCCAGGCCTGGACGCCGCTGCAGCCGGCCAGGCTGCTCGCCATGGCAACATCGTCGAAGGCCGACCAGAGGCCGTCGCTGCACAGCAGCAGGGCATCGCGGGAAGCGAGCACCTGCGGCGTCTCCAGGACCTCGAAGTCGAAGCCTTCGGGCGAGCCGAGCGCCGAAGTCAACTGCCCGGGGGCGGCGTCGGTCGCATTCAGCCCGGCATCGCGCAAGCTCTGCGCGAGGCTCTGATCACGCGTGCGCCCGAGCAATCGGGCGTCATGCCAGCGGTACAGGCGCGAGTCGCCGGCATGGGCCCAGAGCGCCGCGCCGCTGCGGAGGTCCAACAGCAGCACGACGATGGTGGTGCGCATATCGGCCGTCAGGGTGCCGGCAACCTGCTGCGCGACCACTGCGTCGTTGGCCCCTCGGACAAGCCGTTTCAGCGCGTTCGGGCTGACCTCGGGTTGGAGCGCGAAGGCTTCGAGCACATGCGTCACGGCTGCGCGCGAGGCCGCCTGGCCGCCGCCGTGCCCGCCCGCACCGTCGCACAGGGCGGCGACGAGGGAGTCGGCGCCCAGCCAATAGCCGAAGGCGTCTTCATTGCACTCGCGCCGCCCGGTTTGCGACAGCGCCGCGACCGAGACGTTCAACGCGCGTTGGGCCATGGGGGCTCCGGCGGTGGATCGTCGGCATTGACACGCGACTGGGCTTCATAAGCGCGCAGGAATTCCCGTCCGAAGATGGTCTCGAAGTCGTCATCGAGGTGCTCGAGCAGGTGGGCGTGCTGCAGGCGATGGCGTTCCCAGAGCGCCGCGGCGCGGAGCCTGGGAAGGCGCGAATGAAGACCGCGCGGCGGCCCCTCCGCGTTCTCGGCGGCCTCGGGACCCAGGCGGGAGAAGAGCTCGAACACCGCGGCGCGCATGCCGGCGACCATCGCCACCTGGTGAACCAGCAAGTCGCGATTCGCGTCCTGCAACGCTGCCACGGGGTCGAGGAACCCGGGTCTCGGGTCACGCTGCAGCATGCGGGTCAATGCTTCAGTTGCGTTCGGCGAGAACTTCAGGGGGTTGTTGTGGCGCGGCGCGATCACCGTGCCCTCGGCGCGCATGTGGCGTTTCGCGATCGAGCGGCTTTGCAGCAGTGCGAGCGTGCCTTCGGCGGTCGCTCTCAGCAGCGCGCCCAGATGTTCCATCCAGTCCAGCGTCAACAGCGGGACTTGGGCGGCGTCAAGTCCGGCGCCGCGAGCGAATGCCGCTGCAAGTTCGGTCAGGTCCCGCGACCCGCCCTCGGCAGCCAAAGCCGAAGTCGACGAAAGGGGCGCGGGCGCCGTCGATTCGGCTGCCACAGCGGTGGGTGGCCCCGGCACGGCCGATACAGCGGCTTGCACGGGCGGCGAAGCCGGCGGCATCGAGGGCGCGCTGTTCACAATCGGTGTGCCGGTTCGCACGGACAGCCCACTCGTCTTCCAGGACACGACCGCGCTCGCTGACGCCGCCTCGGGCGGCGGCGCAAGGGCGGGCAGCGGCGATTGCGCGGCGAGCGGATCGAGCGCGTCGTCCAGATCGAACCAGCGATCCAGACGCGCGCGCGGCGCAGCGGGCGCCGCGACGGACTCGACAGCGAGCTCGAATCCGCCGATGCGCAGGCGATCGCCCACCGACAGGGCCAGTTGGTCACCCGGGGCAAGCTGCGTGCCGTTCACCCACAAGGGGGTGGTGCTGCTGATGCAGCGCACGCGCGCGTCCTGGCCGACCATGGCGACTTGTGCGTGTTGGCGCGAGACCCCGCGCAGCGGGTCGGCCAGCACCAGGTCGCATTCGAGAGAACGGCCGATGACGAGGCCCTCGGGCGGTAGCGGAAGCGCCGTCGCATCGGGCTCGGTGGCGCCGGGGCGGCGCATGACATGCAGCGCGATCACGGTCGGTCCGTTCGAATTCAGCCCAAGGCTCGCCACAAGTCGGCCAGCACACGGCGGGCATCGACGGTTGGCGCGAGCTGTTCCATGATGCTGGAGACGAATTGCTCGCGGGTGGTCGATTTCGCGGCGCAGCGCTTCGCGACGATCCGCGCAATGGGACCCATCGAGGAAAGCAGCGCGGCCGCTGCCTTGTCGACATCGCCTTCGCGCATCGGCGCGCCGCTCAGCGCTGCGCCGTCGACTCTCGAGGCCTGGGAACCAGGGGCAGCCGCCGAGACCGCGCCATGGGTCGGCGGCGCGCCGGCCTTGGCCAGGAAGCGCTCGCGCGCTTCAATGTCCACGATCGCACCGGCAACGGCATGGCGCACTTCCGCCAGCGAGGACAACCCGCGCGCGGCACGACGCACCAGCACGCGCGCCACCGCGCCCACATGCTCGGCCAGTTCGCGTTCGACCCCGGCCAGCGCGGCGGTGTCCCATCCGGTGGGCGGGGGGATCGAAGGCGGGCTTGTGCCGGGCTGCGACTTCGAGGGTGCCAGGGGGATCCGCGTCGAGTCGGGCACCGTCGGTACGAATGGCAGATTGGGCGCGGGGATGTCGGACGCGTCGCGCACCTTCGGGGGGGCCGGGCTCGCCTCTTGGCCTTCGAGGAGAGGCGGCATCAGCATGTGGGCCGGGAGCACCTCCGGCAACGTCTCCGTGGCGAGCGCCACCAGCGCCGTTCGCATCGCCATCGCGCTCGGATAGCGTTGCGCCGGATCCTTCGCCAGCGCCCGGTCCAGCACTGCATCGAACGGCTTGTGCACGGGGTCGTTCGTCACTTCGCTCAGCGGCTTGTGTGGCTCGTAGACGATCTTGTACATGATCGCGTCGTCCGTGCCGACAAATGGCGTCGTCCCGCTCAGCATCCGATAGAGCAGCACGCCCGCCGAGAAAACATCGACGCGGCGGTCGATCTCGCGGTCCGTGTACTGCTCGGGCGCGATGTAGCCGGGCGACCCGACGATCGAATTGGCGCGCGTCAGATTCGACGTTTCGGTTCGCGCTATGCCGAAATCGGTGATCTTGAGGCACCCATCATCAGCAATCAGGAGATTCGCCGGCTTGATATCCCGGTGCACGATGCCGCGCTCGTGGGCGTAGTGCAAGCCGTCGAGCAGTTGCATCATCACGCACAGCACCTGCGGCACCTCGAGCTTGCGCGGCGCCTGGACATAGTCGCGCAGGTTTCGTCCGGCAACGTATTCCATGACGATGTACGCGCAGTCGTCGTCTTCGCCGAACTGGTAGATCGGGACGATGTTGCGGTGGTTCAGCCGCCCCGCCGCCTTGGCTTCCACGCGAAAGCGCGCCGCCACGCTCAGGTCGTCGCCCGATTCGAGCAGGCGGCGGTGGATCGTCTTGATCGCCACCGCACGGTCGATCCCCGGATCGTGCGCCAGGTACACGACGCCCATCGCGCCCGAGCCGATCACGCCACGGATCGGGTATGGACCGACATGGGTGGGCGGCGACATACGGGTGACGGACCTCAGGTGTCGATCATCTTGATGGCCTGATCGAGGCTGCGGCGCATGCGCGTGAACGAATTCGCCAGGATCCCGATTTCGTCGCGGCCACGCGTCGGGAATTCCGGCACATCGGATTCGCCCAGGCTGACGCGGTTGGCCACCTTCGACAGCGCCGTCACCGGTCGGATCACGAGCAGGTAGAGCATCACATTCAGCACGATGCCGATGGCCACGAAAATGCCGATGAGCGAACCCATGAAGACCTTGAAAGTCTGTTCGGCGCGCGCCAGCGGTACCGACATGGGCACCGAAACGACCTGCGCGCCGATCACCTCGTTCATCTGCCAGCCGAAGCCGTTGGCCGGCCCGTACTTGTCGATCACGGTGTGCGGCGCCGCCTCGACCGTGCTGTGGCATGCCAGGCAGGCAGCGTTCGTAATGCGGATCGGGCGCGCAATGTAGAGCGCCCGGCCGGTACCCGACTCGCGCTCACCAACGAACTCCTTCTGATCGGCCTGGCTGCGAAAACGATTCACGATGTCGGCTTCCCAGTCGACCGCACGATCGCGCGGGTTGGTCGGATTGAGGGTCGCTTCCTTGTAGGTGTAGTCGGGGAAGCTCTTGGACAGCGTCGCCAGCACTTCCGTGGCGGAATAGGCTGGCACTGTCTGGGGCAGGAAGGTGTACTTCATCTGCGTTTCAAGCAACGGGCGGATCTGGTCATTGGTGTAGGCGCGAATCGCCAGCGCCTTTTCCATGGTCAGGCGCGATTGGTTGAGCACTTCCTGCTTGGCGTTGCTTTGAAGCAGGTCATGGGAAATCTTGCCCGCGCCGGCCACGCCGCCGACGAAGACCACCAGGAAGATCAGATTGAACTTGAATAGAAGGCTCATGGGATTCTCCAGTCCTGGCTGTCACTGGTCGTTGAGTTGCGGCACGACGTGGGACGGTTCACTGAGACTTGCCCCGCCCGGCGCTGGTGCCGCCCGAGGCTGCCGGTACAGGTGTGGGTGCGGCTGAAGCCGCAGGTGCGGCCGCAGCGGCTGCTGCGGCTGCGGCGGCTGCGGCGGCGGCTGCCGCTGCCCGGTTGGCCCGTGCCGCTGCAGCCGCGGCCTCCCGCGCACGGCGACGTTCGGCCTCTTCGGCCAGGCGGCGCGCATAACCCTCCGGGTCGGCATAGGGCTCCCATTCGGGGTGCTGTGCCAAGTCCGCCTTGGCGCCCGCACGGAAGCTCAGGTCGGCGGCCGCGCGCGACTTCCACAGCGGCAGTAGCTGAAGCCGCAGCGCCGGTTCGGTGCGCAGCCACGCGGCCACATCGGCGTACGTGACATCGCCGCGCGGCTTGGGTGCGACGTTGCGCTTGGCGAACTGCTCACCGCGTGCGGGCAGCCGATCGCGGAACTGGCGCGGCACCTTGCTCAGGAACTCGGGCGTGGCGCGCGCACCGACCGTCGGCGTGCTCCCTTCACGCCGCTGCGCGAAATCGCCGCTGGCCAATTGCGCAATCGTCTGCGTGCCATCACGCAGCGTCAGCTTGGCGCTGCCGGTTTCGACAAACAGTTCGTACTGCGCGCCCTTGGTGTGGATGACGGTGGTGGCGGCTTGGGTCGCGACCTCGACGCTGGGGCCGACGTAGCCGAAGGCCCCGTTGGCGCTGGTCTTGAGCCAGCCCTCGAGCAGATAGAGCGGCGGCGCCGTCAGCCCCTTGCCGACGCGAGGCCGCAGCATCAGCCGCGTCGATTCACCAATACCGACAAGGACGCCGCCGGGCAGTTCGATCTGGGCAAATGCGCCGGGTCCTGACTCGATGATGTCCTGCTCATTCAAGACCACGCCCTCGGCGAGCGAGTAGCGCGTGGTCTGGCGGATCAGCGCAACGTCGCCCTCGACGATGCCGACGACGCTGTTGGACCGCACCCAGGCCGACGTGGCGTCGGTAGATTGCGCGCAGGCAAACGACGAGACGAACAGGTTCGCGACGCACAGCAGCAGGAACCTGAACAAGATCTTTGTGCGCCGCAAAGAGGTAACTCCGCTGGCATCGGGCATCGTGGAATCTGGCTGCAAACAACTTCCATATTACTCACCCTCCCCCGTGCAGTGGCCGTCTTTTTCGGCCTAGGAGCCCCTGTCAGGCGTATTCCATTTGACTGGGTGCGCGAGTCAGTTGCCAAGATCAAAGCGAGACGGCATACACCGATCGTCGCGATGCAACCCTGGATTCCGGCCGGACAGGTCGGTCATGCGTCGACCTTCACCTTGCCGTCCTTGACGACGCGCGCCCACTTGTCGATCTCGCTCGAAATGAACTTGGCGAACTTCTCCCGCGAGCCACCGCCGTCCTCGGCACCGTAAGTGTCGAGCCGCTCCTGCACGTCGGGCATGGCAAGCACCGTATTGACGTCGCGATTGATCTTGTCGGCGATGCCGGCGGGCAGCTTGCCGGGGCCGGCGAGGCCGTACCACGTGGTCGCTTCGAAGCCGTCGAAGCCTTGCTCCTGCATGGTCGGAATGGTCGGGTGGCCCTTGGCGCGCTTGAGCCGCGTCTGGGCGACGCCGATCACTTTGCCGCTCTTCACGTGCGGCGTGGCCGCCGTCATCGTCTCGAAGCTGTACTGGATCTGGCTGCCCATCAGGTCGGCCAGCAAGGGCCCGCTGCCTTTGTAGGGCACATGCAGCGCGTCGACCTTGGCCTGAAGCTTGAACATTTCCAGCGCCAGATGCTGCGCGGAACCGGCCCCGGCCGAGCCGAAGCTCACCTTGCCGGGCTCCGCGGCGCACAGGGAGACGATGTCCTTCACCGTCAAGGCCTTCTGCGTGGGGCTCGCGATCAGCAGGTTGGGCGTGACGCCGACCAGCACGATCGGAACGAAGTCGCGCTCGACGTTGTAGCGCAGCTTGGGCTGCAGGCTGGGCGCCAGCGCATGGCTGTTGATGTGCGCCATCAGCAGCGTGCTGCCGTCGGCCGGCTGCGTCGCCACGTATTCGGCCGCGAGCACGCCTGCGACGCCCCCCTTGTTGTCGACGATGACAGACTGGTTCCACATCACGGACAGCTTCTGAGCGACCACGCGGGCCAGTGCGTCGGTGCCGCCGCCCGGCGGAAAGCCCACCACGATGCGCACGGGGCCGGAGGGCCACTCCTGCGCGAACACGCTGGGCACGCCGAGGGTGGCTGTGGCCGCGCCTGCAGCCTGGATGAAGGAACGTCGTTGCATGTTGTCTCCGTTTTTTTGAATGAACGCGCCTGCGCTCAGGCCGCCTTCTGCAGGGCGGCCGGCGCGACATGGCCGGCGAAATAGTCCATCGTGGCCTGCACGCCGCTGCCGGCGAGCTTCACGCCGGAGAGCTTCAGACCCATCTCGACGCCGGCGACCATGGCGACCAGCGTCAGGTCGTTGCTGTCGCCGAGGTGGCCCATGCGGAACATGCGGCCCTTAAGCTTGCCCAGCCCCGTGCCCAGCGACAGGTCGAAGCGCTGGTGGATGAGTCGGCGCACCGCGTCCGCATCGACGCCTTCGGGCGTGATCACGCCGGTGAGCACCGGCGAGTACACGGCCGGGTCGGCGCACTGGATCGGCAGTCCCCATGCATTCACCGCTGCGCGCACGCCGGAGCCCCACCGCTGGTGGCGCGCGAAGACGTTGTTCAGGCCCTCGCCGAGGATCATGTCCAGCGCCTCCGAGAGGCCATAGAGCAGGTTGGTGTTGGGCGTGTAGGGCCAGTAGCCGTCCTTGTTCATCTCGACGATCTCGTCCCAAGCCCAGAACGAGCGCGGCAGCTTCGCGCTCTTCGCGGCTTCGAGGGCGCGCGGCGAGATGGCGTTGAAGCTGATGCCCGGCGGGAGCATCAGCCCTTTTTGCGATCCGCTGATGGTGACGTCCACGCCCCATTCGTCGTGGCGGAAGTCGGCGCTGGCGAGGCCGGAGATGCTGTCGACCATCAGCAGGGCCGGGTGGCCCGCCGCATCGATGGCGCGGCGCACGGAGGCGATGTCGGAGGTGACACCGGTCGAGGTCTCGTTGTGCACCACGCACACGGCCTTGATCTTCTTCTCCGTGTCCTTGCGCAGGCGCGCCTCGATCAGATCGGCCTGCACGCCGCGGCGCCAACCCGGTGCCTGCGGCAGTTGCTCGTCAGTGCCGTTGAAGGCCAGGAACTCGGTCGAGATGCCCAGTCGCGTGGCCATCTTCTGCCACAGCGAGGCGAAGTGGCCGGTCTCGTACATCAGCACGTGATCGCCGGGGCTCAGCGTATTCGACAGCGCGGCCTCCCAGGCGCCGGTGCCGGACGCCGGATAGATGATCACGGGATGCTGCGTCTTGAAGATCTTCCGGATACCCGTCAGCACCCGTCGGCCGAGCGCGCCGAATTCGGGCCCGCGATGGTCGATGGTCGGCAGGCTCATCGCGCGCAGGATGCGGTCGGGCACCGGGCTCGGGCCCGGAATCTGCAGGAAATGCCTACCGGTGGGATGAGAGTCGAGTTGAAGCATGTGGCCGTCCTTTCGCCGGCAGTTTTGCATTCAAAAGACAAATGTGGATGATGGTTATCCCCTAAGCCAATCGCTTGAGGGGCCAAAACTTTGCATTCAAAATGCAACTCAAGGAAATGAACCCATGGCGGAAATCATCGAAATCTCGCGTCTCGCGCTGCATGACCAGGTGGCGTCGCGGCTGCGCACGATGCTCATCGAAGGTCAGATCGCGCCCGGCGCCAAGCTCAACGAGCGCGAGTTGTGCGAGCAGTTGCGTGTCTCGCGCACGCCGTTGCGCGAAGCGATCAAGCTGCTGGCCGCGGAGGGACTGGTCGACCTTTTGCCCAACCGGGGCGCGGTCGCCGTCAAGCTGACCGAGGCGGACGTGGTCAATACCTTCGAACTGCTCTCGACGCTCGAAGCCTTGTCCGGCGAACTGGCGGCGCAGCGCGTCACCGACGAAGAGCTGGCCGAGCTGCGTGCGTTGCACTACGAAATGATGGCCTGCTTCGCGCGCCGCGACCTCTCCGGCTACTACCGCATCAACGCCCGCATTCACGCCGCGATCAACGACGCGGCCAAGAACCCGGTGCTGACGAGCACCTACCGGTCCATCAACGCGCGCGTGCAGTCGCTGCGCTTTCGCACCAACCAGAACGAAGCCAAGTGGGCTGGTGCGGTGGCCGAGCACGAACGGATGATCGAAGCCCTCGGTGCCCGCGACCCCGCCACGATGCGCCAGGTGCTGATCGAGCACCTGAACCGCAAGCGCGACACCGTGCTGGAGCTCCTGCGCGCCGGCGAAATCTATCCACGGTCCAACGCGGCCAAGACCTGAAGCCCCACCCATGCGCATCGAGCCCGCGAGCCATCTCCAGCCAGCCGGCACCGTCCTGCCCCCTAACGAGACCTGCGAGGCGCTGGCAAGACGCTTGGTGGCCGAGACGCAAGGCGAGGTGCTGTTCGACGACGCATCACGCGGCCGCTATGCGACCGATGCGTCGATCTACCAGATCATGCCGGTCGGCGTCCTGGTGCCGAAGACCGAGCGCGACATCGCGATTGCCATCGACGTGGCGCGCGACCTCAAGGTGCCGGTGCTGGCACGCGGCGGTGGCACCAGCCAATGCGGCCAGACCACCGGCGCCGCGCTGGTCATCGACAACAGCAAGCATTTTCGGCGCGTGCTCGATCTCGATCTCCAAGGCCGCACCGTCACGGTGGAGCCGGGCATCGTTCTCGATCACCTGAATGCGCAACTCAAGCCGCACGGCCTCTGGTATCCGGTCGATGTGTCCACCAGCGCGCAGGCCACGCTCGGCGGCATGGCGGGCAACAACTCCTGCGGCTCGCGCTCCATCGCGTACGGCAACATGGTGCACAACGTGGCAGGCGCGAGCGCATGGCTGTCCGACGGCGAACTGGTGGACTTCGGGCCGGTGTCGAAGCTGGGCGCGCGGGCGAGCGACATCGCGCTGCACGTGAAGCAACTGGCGGTGCAGCACCGCAGCCAGATCCAGTCGAACTGGCCGAAGGTGCTGCGTCGCGTCGCCGGCTACAACCTCGACATCTTCGACAACCAGAGCGAGAAGCCCTATACGGCGGACGGCAGCGTCAACCTCGCGCACCTGCTGATCGGCGCCGAAGGCACGCTGGCCTACACGCGCAGCCTGACGCTCAAGCTCTCCGAACTGCCGCGCGCGAAGGTGCTGGGCGTCGTCAACTTCCCGAGCTTCCGTGCCGCGATGGATTCGGCGCAGCACATCGTGAAGCTCAGCCCGAGCGCGGTGGAGCTGGTCGATCGCACGATGATCGAGCTGAGCCTTGCCAACCCCGCCTTCCGGCCCACCGTCGAGACCGCGTTGATCGGCCATCCCGCCGCGATCCTGCTGGTCGAGTTTTCGGGTAGTGACAAGGCATCGCTGCTGCCGAAGCTGAAGGATCTCGTCGACCTGATGGGCGAACTCGGCCTGCCGGGAAGCGTGGTCGAGATGCGCGACGACGCGCCGCAGAAGAACCTGTGGGAGGTGCGCAAGGCGGGCCTCAACATCATGATGAGCCTCAAGGGCGACGGCAAGCCGGTGAGCTTCATCGAGGATTGCGCGGTGCCGCTGGAGCATCTGGCGGAATACACCGACGGGCTCACCGAAGTGTTCGCCAAGCATGGAAGCCGCGGCACCTGGTACGCGCACGCTTCGGTGGGCACGCTGCACGTGCGGCCGATCCTGGACATGCGCACCGACGGCGCGGCCAAGATGCGCGCGATTGCCGAGGAAGCAAGCGCGCTGGTGCGAAGGTTCAAGGGCGCCTTCAGCGGCGAACACGGCGACGGCCTGTGCCGCGGCGAATGGATCGAGTGGCAGTTCGGTCCGGCCATCAATGAAGCCTTCCGCTCCATCAAGCAGAAGCTCGACCCGATCAATCTCTTCAACCCCGGCAAGATCATCGATCCGCCAAAGATGGACGATGGCGCGCTGTTCCGCTTTGCGCCGGCGACTGCGCCGAGGCCTTACAAGCGCATCCCGCTCACGCCGGTCCTCGACTGGTCCGCATGGAACGTGCAGGCCGACCCGGTGACGGAAGTGACGACGGCCCCAGGCACCGGCGGCGACATCACGGGCGGCTTCGCCAAGGCCGTGGAGATGTGCAACAACAACGGCCACTGCCGCAAATTCGACGCCGGCACGATGTGCCCGAGCTTCCGCGTGACGCGCGACGAGCAGCACCTCACGCGCGGCCGCGCCAACACACTGCGCCTCGCGATCTCCGGCCAGCTCGGGCCCGACGCCTTCACCAGCGAAGCCATGCGCGAGACGATGGACCTGTGCGTCGGCTGCAAGGGCTGCAAGCGCGATTGCCCCACGGGCGTCGACATGGCGAAGATGAAGATCGAGTTCCTGTCGCACTACAAGAAGAAGCACGGCCACACGCTCAGGGACAAGCTCATCGCCCGGCTGCCGGACTACGCCCACGTGGCCAGCCGCGTGCCGTGGCTGCTCAACCTGCGCAACACCGTGCCGGGTGCGCGCTGGCTGGGCGAGAAGGTGCTGGGGCTTTCCGCGAAGCGCTCGCTGCCCGAGTGGCGCAGCGACACCTTCTGGCGCGCCAGCGATCCTTCGATGTTCGCGAGCCGTGAACAGGCGCTTGCCGCGGCGCGCGAAGGTCGCAAGGTTGCCGTGCTCTTCGTCGATACCTTCAACGGAACCTTCGAGAGCGAAAACGCGCTGGCTGCCGCGCGCGTGCTCAAGGCCGCCGGCTACTCGCTGCACACAGTGCGGAAGGATGGAGGCCACCACTGCTGCGGTCGTACCTATCTCGCCAATGGCATGGTCGACGAGGCCAAGGCCAGGGCCGGTGCGTTGATCGACGCACTGCTGCCGTTGGCCGATGCAGGCATCGCGATCGTGGGGCTCGAACCCTCATGCCTGCTGACCTTGCGCGACGAGACGCTGGTCATGGGCCTGGGCGCGAAGGCCGAGACAGTCGCAGGCCAGGCGCTGCTGTTCGAGGAATTCATCGCCCGTGAGGCGAAGGCCGGGCGCTTCCAGGTGGCGCTCAAAGCGGTCGACAAGCCGATCCTCTTGCACGGGCACTGCCACCAGAAGGCCTTCGGCGCAGTCAGTCCGATCCTCGACGTGCTCAAGCTGATCCCCGGCGCCAAGCCGGAGTTGATCGAAAGTTCATGCTGCGGCATGGCCGGCAGCTTCGGCTACGAGGCTTCTCACCACGAGGTCTCGATGCAGATGGCGGAAGCCACCCTGCTGCCCGCTGTGCGCCAGAACCCCGACGCCATCGTGGTGGCCGACGGCACCAGCTGCCGTCACCAGATCGCTGACGGAGCGCAGCGCGAAGCGGTTCACGTGGCGCGGTTGCTCGACGCGCAGCTCGCCTGATGCGGGCTACTCGCTCCGGCTTGCCAGGACATTCCTCACCGCGGCTAAAACCGCTTGGAATATCCGATCGTCAGCCCCCGCGGCAAGATCATCACCGAAAAAGGCGTGTCTTGGAGCGTCATCCAGTAGCCCACCGCGCTGCCGATCGCCCAACCTGCCAGCACGTCCGTCTGCCAATGGGCTTGGCTTTTCATCCGCGCGACCCCATCGTAGAGAGGCAGGACCTCCAGCGCCCAGACCCACGGGTATCGATCCGCATAGTTGACGATCATCGGCGTGATGAAGCTCGCCTGCAGCGCCACTTCTCCGCTCGGGAAGCTCTGGTTGCCGCGACCCTTGAACCAGGCGTCCGGGCCCTCGCCTGTGATAGGCCGCGGCCGCCCCGTTGCGAGTTTGAGAGCTTCCACTCCCACCGCAGATGCGACGGACGCATCCACGGATTGCCAGAGCACGTGACCGAATTCGTCGTCGTTGCCGAGCCACACGGCACCAGCCAACTCGAAGACGACAACACCGTATGCAAGGCCTGTCTGGTAGCGACGCGCCCAAATGCCACTCTGGTCGAAGGCCAACACGTGATCGATTCCAAGCGGTCCCCCTCCAGCGCCCGCTGTACCGCCCCAAAGCGCGAAAGCCAGAATCAGCAAGGCCCGCTTCGGAGCGGCCTTGATACGGCCCGCACGGGCCGGGACGTGTAGCAACGCGATCGGCCAATGCGAGGCTCTCGCCCAACGGGCGGCACGCGAGCGCGACTGCTCAAAAAACGCGTTCGCCCAGCCCAGGGCACGCGCAAGGAATGAAGACATGGATACCCCCTTTTTGACCTGGAACAAGGAATCCAGCGGCGCCTGGGCGCAGCAGGGACTCGACGTCAGGCGACGTCGCTTGTCAGGCCGTCAGGGGAGGCGCAGTCTCGGGCGGTTGCCTTCGCCAGGGCGCCTTGGGCGGCGGGGCGCCGCTCGTGAACAGAATGCGTTCATGGACGATCGAATCCGACGGCACCAGAATCCTGCCCAAGGCCACCGTCAACGGCAGCAGCAGGAGGACCAGCGCCATCAGTGCATCGAGGCCATGCGTGAAGGCGTCAGGAACATCGATGTGCGCGCCTGCCGGTGCATAGAGCGTGGTCTCGAGATCGAGACTGTGCTCGGCCCTGACATCTGGCGAAAACAACGCCATCGCCTCTACGTTGCGAACACGGAAGCCGGGCTCGTCCTCCCACCCGTCGCGCTGGAAATGGATGAACAAGAAGGGCTGGAGGGCACACAGCAAGAGGCCCGCAAAGCACCACCATGAAAAGTGCGATGCGACGCGGCGACGAAAGCGAGTGAGTTCCACTTTTGCATTGTGCAAGGCGCCTTTCGGACGTACCTGAACAGGTAATCAGGTTCGCAAGAATTTGCGATGGGCCCGCGCCGCATTTCGCCTGTCAGTGAGTGCTCATTGATCGAGGTGACAAGCGGCGGTGCAACCATTCGTTGCGATTCCCTTGGCGACCTTTTGGAGAACGATTTGTACACTTTGCGCCGGATCGTCCGGACTCCTTCCAAGAGGCGCAAATGACACAAGAATTCCAAGGCGCAGTGTTGATGCTGATTGCAATGACAACGGCTGGATGGGTCGCCCCGTGCGCTGCTCAGGACTGGCCGACGCGTCCCGCGGATCTCGCGAGTGTCTCTGGCACAGCGCCAAGCGGGTCGCCCGGTGCTGTCGACTTTGGTCCGGCGTTGTCCGGCAACGGTGCCGGGAGCGCGATCAGTGCTGTTGGCCTTGCGTCGCCGCTCGCTCCTTCAGGTGCAGGGGTGGGCACTCAGAGTGGGGCCGCGACCATCACCCTCGGCGGTAGTCCCAGCGGTACGACGGCAATCGGTATCCAAATGGGCGGCAATGGCGGTGGACTGGGCTGGCGAGAAAGCCTGGGTATAGGGCGGCGATGACCCGACGCGCAGCGAAACGATCGTCAAGGCGCACCTTTGACCCGTCGCGATTCCGTGATGTCTGCGCAAGCATCCCTCACGCGGCCGCGCAGCCATCGATGCGCAAGATCGCCGTCCATTCGCGGGTGCCAAAGCAATGACACAGCGACCTCCGGTCCGGAGAATGGGAGCGGAAAACTGTGCAGCCCTCCGCGCAGGCCTGCGGTGTGGCGCTCGGGAACACTTGCGATCAAGTCAGAGGCCCGCGCCAGTGCCAATGCCGTCGAGAAGCCGCCGACGACGGTCGCGATTTCCCGTTCGAGGCCGAATGGCTTCAGTGCCTCGTCGATCGGGCCCTTGTCGAATCCGCGCCGCGATACGAGAACGTGCCTTCCAGCCGCGTAGCGTTCCGGTGTGATCTCTCCATGGCACAGCGGATGCCCGAAGTGCACGACGCCAATGAAGCGATCCCTGAACAACGCCTGCACACGCACTTCGGGGCTTGTCGTCTCACCGATGACGCCGGTCTCCAGTTGAACAGTGCCGTCCCGAAGGGAGGTGCTCTCCTTGTCGGTCTTCTGCACGAAACGCAGGCGCACACCGGGCGCTTCCTCAGCGACCCGCTCGAGAAGGCCGGGGCCGAAGGTCTCGACGAAGCCTTCGCTGGTCCGCAGCGTGAACGTCCGGACGAGCTCCTTGAGATTCAGCGCCTCGGCAGGGCGCAGGACCGCCTCGGCATCCTGAACAAGGCGACTCACGCGCTCGCGCAATTCGAGCGCGCGGGGTGTGGGCACCAAGCCGCGTCCGGCCCGGACCAGCAGCGGGTCTCCCGTCGTTTCCCGTAGTCGCGCGAGCGCGCGACTCATCGCCGATGAACTCAGCCGCAAGCGCCGGGCCGCGCGCGCGACGCTGCCTTCGGCAAGCAGGACATCCAGGGTGACAAGCAGATTCAGGTCGGGCGCGGACATGCCCGGACCCTAGCACCAACTGCCATGACATGGCGTCAGACGCACGAATAAGTTGCAACCGCTGCGTCTTCCGCTATTTCAGGCGAAGTTCTATCGTTCCCCTCACGTGCTCGAACAGTTTTTCGTTCGAGCTGAAACCGAAGGAATCAAGCATGGCCACCCATACGTTGGAAGCATCGATCGAAGGGATCAAGTCGGTCTGGGGACCTCTCGGCGACGAGGTGATTGCCGGTTGTCGCCGGCACTTGGAGAACCTCCTCCAGGCGCCCGGCACGGAGGAGTGGTTGGCGGCGTTGCATCGGGAAGCTCAGGCCAACAAGGAGTTGTATCGGGACGCGACGCACGGATTCGTGCTCCTGGCGCACACGGAGTACGCAGGGCTCTACAGGCCGCCGCACGACCACGGCCGAGGATGGGTCATGTACGCGATTCAACACGGTGAAATCGAGATGACAACCTATGGCCGCGTGGTGAACCCGGACGGCAGCGTTCGACTGGTGAGACGTGATTCGAGCGTGATGCGACCGGGACAAGTCCAGGTGTATCTGCCAGGCGATATCCATGACACGCGGTGCATGACGGAGCGCGCGCTCCTGTTCCGCTTCACGGAGCGAGACTTGAAGAAGGAGGACAAGGAGGAACACCGCGTAGCGAGGTTCGTGGAGCGGGACGGCGTCTGGACGTTCGGGACGCCATGCTCGGCGTTGCCGTGTTGACTGCTGCATCTCCGGACTCAGCCTCTTCCTCCACGACCATTCACCCCAGTCGTCTCGCCCCGGCGCGCCTTCACGCCATCCAGGTAGTTGTAGATGGTGAAGCGGGTCACGCCAAGGGCAGCAGCGGCGCGTTCGACACCGCCGCGGACCATGAAGAGTCCCCGCTCGAGCATCATCTCGACGGCCGCCGTCTTCTCCTCCTTGTCCATTTTCTGCACGGGCTTGCCATAGCGGCGCACCGCGCTGGAGATGATGTCGAGCATCAACGCCTCGGTGTCGAGCACTTCGACCTTGGGCTCTTTCTCGGTGTCGTTCCTCGAGGGCAACATGCGCGCGAGCAGCGCCCGCGCAGTCTCGATACTGTGAAAGTCCGCGTTCAGGCACAGGGCGGCAAAGGTGTGGCCCAGCGAATCGCGGAACATCGCCGTGGCAGACACGAGCGAGCGACCGTCGCGCGCAAAGGTCGGATAGGGAAACACCGACACGTGCTCGGCCGGCTGCGCCAGCGCCTTGCCATTGGCCAGGATGGCCAGGGCCTTGTCGTTGCCCGGCCCGGCCAGCACCGGGCTGCCGGGCCCGCGCCCGGTGACATGGCCGTTGGCAATGCGCAGCACCGAGCATTCGGGCCGAGTCAGGTCGTGCAGCACCACCTCGATGTGATCGCCCACCATGGCGCCCAGCATAGGCACGACAGTGCCGAGTGCGGACAGGATCACCTCGCGCTCACGCTGCACCTCGGGCGGAAGTCTGGGCGCGCGCTTGCTCATCCCTCGAAGTTCTCCATGCGGTCTTTTCTTTCCCTGGATTGGCTTGACACCCGTGGTGCTCGCATTTAAATTGCATCTTAAACAGCTTGTTGATTCGTTTCAACTAAATATCAACCCATATCAACCCATATCAACCCAGTATGGCGCCCATCTCAGTCGTCGACTCGAGCGCTCGAATACGCGAGTTCTTTCCCTATGTCGCGCAGCGCGTCTACCTCGACACGGCCGCCGCGGGACTCTGCTGGAAGGGCCACGGCGCGGCCGTGGCGCGCTTCTACGAAGACGTGAAGAGCCGCGGCTACGACGCGCGACCCGAGTGGTGGGCCAGGACGAACAAGGTTCGCGCGCGGCTTGCGCAGTGGCTGGGCGTGACACCGACAGACATCACCTTCGTCTCCAACACCACCGAGGGGCTCAACCTGGCGGCGAACAGCATCGAGTTCCGCGCCGGCGACCGCATCGTGTGCGCACAGGACGAGTTCCCCTCCGTCATCCGCATCTGGAAGGCCGCCGAGCGCGAGGGGGCCGAGGTGATGCACGTGCCCATCCCGCGCGAGGATGAGCGGCAGGCCCGCCTGATGGACGCGGTGAGCGCCGGCACGCGCGTGCTCGTCGTCTCGCACACGCATTCGAGCACCGGCACCACGTTGGATCTGGCAGCGCTTGGCCGGCACTGCCGCGAGCGCGGTGCGCTGCTCATGGTAGACGGCATCCAGGCCCTGGGCGCGGTGCCCACCCACCTGGCCGATGTCGACATCTACGCATCGTCCTTCTTCAAGTGGATGCTTTCCGGCTTCGGCTTCGGCATCCTGGTGACTTCGCCGCGCGCCCGCGAGGCCATGGCACCGGCCTGGCAGGGCTACGCCAACATGGACGATGCGCGGCAGCTGCAGTACGCGCACGTCAACACGCCCGCACTGTACGGACTCGACGCGACGCTGGACCTGCTCGAGGAAATCGGCTGGAACACCATCCATGCGCGCGTGCGGGCGCTGGGCGACCAGCTCATCGCCGAGTCCGATCGGCTTGGCCTTTCCCTCGTCACCCCGCGTGCGCAGCGCGCGGGCATCTTCGTCTTTCGCGCGCCGGACGGCGAAGCGGCGCGGCTGCGCCTGGCCGAGCGAAACATCAGCGTCTCCGCGCGTGGCGAGGGCGTGCGTGTCTCGCCCCATTTCTACAACAGCAGCCAGGACATCGAGCAATGCGCTGCCGCACTGGCAGAAGTGCTCGCGGCCTCCTGAACCAGCATCGCCTTCGACATCTCGAGGAGTCTCACCATGCCCCACCCGCACGCCCGCCGCCTTGCACTGGCCAGCCTGCTGCTCACCGCCGGCCACGTTGCCTTCGCGCAGGCAGCAGCGGCTCCAGCGCCGGCGCCGGCGTCTTCGCCCACGCTGGCAGCGGTCAAGGCGCGCGGCGTACTCAACTGCGGCGTGATCGGAAGCTCGCCCAACTTCTCGCTGCCCGACAGCACCGGCGTCATGCGCGGCCTGGATGCGGACCTGTGCCGCGCCACGGCCGCCGCGGTACTGGGCGATGCGAACAAGGTGAAGTTCATCAACCTCACGCCGGCCCAGCGCCTGGTGGCAGTTCAGTCGGGCGAGGTGGATCTGTCCTTCTCGCAAATCACCTGGACGCTGGCGCGCGAATCCAAGTCGGGCGTGCAGTTCACAGGGACCTATTTCTTCGACACCTACGGCGTCATGGTGCCCAACGCGCTGAAGGTGGCAAGCACCACCAAGCTCAACGGCGCCAGCATCTGCATGATCACCGGTCCCGGCGAGACCAACGCCGCCGAGTATTTCGGCAAGATCAAGGTGCGCTACAAGCCGGTACCGTTCTCAGAGGGCGAGCAGATGCGCAAGGCCTTCCTGGCAAAGCGCTGCGACGCCATCTTCCACAGCCTGTCGGCCCTCGCCACCTTCAAGGGCACGCTGGGCGCACAGGCGGCCGACTACCAGCTGCTGCCCGAGACGCACGCCCGCGAGCCGCTGGCGGGCGTGGTGCGCAAGGGCGACGACCGCTGGTTCGATATCGTGCGCTACACGCTCAACGCCATGATCAACGCCGAGGAGCTCGGCGTGACTTCCAAGAACCTGAAGACCTTCGCCACCTCCGCCGACCCCGACGTGAAGCGCCTGCTGGGCACCGAAGGCGACCTGGGCCCGTCGATGGGCCTGGACAAGGAATGGGCGGCCAACGTCATTTCGCAAGTGGGCAACTACGGCGAGACCTTCGACCGCGCCTTTGCTGCCAGCGGCATGCCGCGCGCGCAGAACCGGCTCGCCGAGAAGGGCGGCCTGCTCTACGCCGTACCGATGCGCTGAACCTGCCCGCATGAACCGTCCCGCGCCGCCGGTCCGCTGGAAGTGGAGCGCCGTCCTGCGACAAGCGGCCGCCTTTGCGGTGCTGGTGGGGCTGCTGGTGCTGATGTTCCGGGTGACGGGAGCCAACCTGCATGCCCGCGGCGTGCACACCGGCTTCGACTTCCTGGGCAAACCCGCGATCACCCCGGTGTTCAATTCGCCGCTCGAATTCGAGCCCGGCGTCGACACCTTTGCCACGGCCTTCGTGGCCGGCGCGCTCAACACACTCAAGCTCACCGCTTCATCCATCGTGCTGGCCAGCAGCCTCGGCCTGCTGGTGGGGCTGGGCGCGCTGGCGCACAACCCGCTCGCTCGCTCTCTGGCCAGGGCTTACGTGGAGCTGATGCGAAACATTCCGGTGCTGCTGCACATCGCCTTCTGGTATGGCCTGCTGCTGGAGCTGCCGCCGGCATCGGACAGCGCGGGCTCGCTGCTGCTGGCCAGCAACCGCGGCATCTTCCTGCTGCCCACGGTGGACGGCCTGGACGTGCACGGCGTGGTCTCCATGTCGCCCGAGTTCGCGGCACTGCTCGTCGGCATCTCGCTCTACACCGCGGCCTTCATCGCGGAGATCGTGCGGGCCGCTGTCGGCGCCCTGCCCCGCGGCCAATGGGAAGCCGCCTCGGCGCTGGGCCTGTCACGCGCCGCCACGCTGCGCCGCGTGCTGGGGCCGCAGGCGTTGCGGGTGGGCCTGCCGCCGCTCGCCAGCGAATACATCGGCATCTTCAAGAACAGCACGCTGGCCGTAGCCATCGGCTACCAGGACTTCATGGCAGTGAGCGAGACCATGCTCACCGACACCGGCCAAGCCGTGGAGATCATGGCCATCGTCATGCTGTTCTACGCCTGCGTGAGCCTGTTGGTGAGCGCAGCGATGCACGCGTTCGAGCAGCGCCAGCGCCGATGGGGGCTCGCTTGACCCGGTACGTGGCCAGCACCCGCATCGAGGCTGCGCCGCCGCCCGCGGCGCGGCGCGACTGGATGCACCGCATGAAGGCGAGGCTCTTTCCGACGCCGGCCACCGGCGCCGTCACGCTGGTGCTGGCCGCCTTGTTCCTTGCGTTCTTCTGGAAGCTCATGGACTGGGGCCTGCTCCACGCGGTGTTCAACACCCACGGCCGGGGCCCCGATGCCTGCCGCGTGACGGGCGCCGGCGCCTGCTGGGCGGTCATCGGCGAGAAATTCCGGCTCATCGTCTTCGGCATCTATCCCTATGCCCAGCAGTGGCGCGCGGCGCTGGCGATGGCGATCCTGGTGGTGATGTACGTGCTCTCCACACGGCGCACCTGGTGGAACCAGCGCCTGGCCTTCGCCTGGGCCGTGGCGCTCGCCGGCTTCGGCACGTTGATGTGGGGCGGCATCCTCGGCATGCCCTTCGTGCCCGACGACCAATGGGGCGGCCTGGCAGTCACGCTGATCCTGGCAACCCTTGGCCTGGCGGCGGGGTTTCCGCTGGCGGTGGCATTGGCATTGCTGCGTCATTCCAGCCGTCCCGGAGTCGGCAAGGCGCTGGCCGTGGCCTACATCGAGATCGCGCGCAGCGTGCCGCTGCTGGCGGTGTTGTTCCTGGCCAGCGTGATGATCCCGCTCTTCCTGCCGCAGGGCACTGACCTGTCCAAGCTGTTTCGCGTGTTCGTGGCCTTCTCCCTTTTCACCGCGGCCTATCTGGCCGAGGTGATCCGCGGGGGGCTGCAAGTGGTGCCGCGCGGCCAGTACGAGGCGGCGGCGGCGCTGGGCCTGAGCCGGCGTGTGACCACCTTGCGGGTGGTCCTGCCGCAAGCGCTCACCGCCGTGCTGCCGGCGCTCGTCAACGTGTTCATCGCCTTCTTCAAGGCCACCTCGATCGTGGTGATCGTGGGCATCTTCGACCTGATGACGGCCGCCAAGCGCGCCATTGCCGATGCGCAGTGGCAGGGTTTCGGCACGGAGATCTACCTCTTCGTCGGTGCCATCTACTTCGTCTTCTGCTTTGCGATGTCCCGCTACAGCGCCCGCCTGCATGCCTCGCTCGATGCGGGGCGGCACCACTGAAACTGCCATGTCCTTGACGCTGCCTTCCATGCCCCCCATCGTGCGCGCCGACGCACTCAACAAGTGGTATGGCGACTACCACGCGCTGCGCGAAATCAGCCTGGAGGTTGGCGAGCGCGAGCGCATCGTGATCTGCGGCCCCTCGGGCTCCGGCAAGTCTTCGCTCATTCGCTGCTTCAACGGCCTGGAGGGCTTCGACACCGGTCGACTCCAGGTCTGCGGCGTGAGCATCGGTCCGGCCTCGGGTGATCTGGCGACGGTGCGCCAGCAAGTCGGCATGGTGTTCCAGCAGTTCAATCTGTTCCCGCATATGACGGTGCTCGAAAACTGCACGCTGGCGCCGACGTCCACACGCCGAATGGGCGCGCGCGAGGCAAACGACGTCGCCATGCAATTGCTGACGCGCGTGCGTGTTGCCGAACATGCGCACAAATACCCCGCGCAACTCTCCGGCGGACAACAGCAGCGCGTGGCCATTGCCCGAGCCCTGTGCATGCGGCCCCGCCTCATGCTTTTCGACGAGCCCACCTCGGCGCTCGACCCGGAGATGGTGAAAGAAGTGCTCGACACCATGATCAATCTGGCGGGCGAAGGCATGTCGATGGTGTGCGTCACCCACGAAATGGGCTTCGCACACCAGGTCGCCGACCGCGTCGTCTTCATGGACGCCGGACAGATTCTCGAAGTGGCAACGCCTGCCGAATTCTTCGCTGCACCGAAGCACGAGCGAGCCCAGGCCTTTCTGGGCGACGTTCTTCGCCACTGACCGCACCTTCCCCTTCGGGCAGTAGACAGCGAACGCCCTGCAAGTCCACAGTGCGGATGGGACTCGCGCGCGCTTGAGCTTGAGGAAGCGACGGACCACGCGTAGCTTCCGGAGGAACGCTCAATGACGCAACGAAGAACCTTCCAAGACACCTGCGACTCCACCGATCACTAGATGCTCCCCGCCGGCACCGTCTTTGTTGTCGATGACGACGCCGCCTGCCGCGATTCCATCCGCGAACTCGTCAGCTCTGCCGGTCTGTCAGCAGAGACCTTCACATCCGCGTCGGAATTCCTCGCCGCCTTTGATCCATCGCGACCCGGATGCCTGGTGCTCGATCTGCGCATGCCCCGCATGGACGGGCTCGCGCTGCAGGAGCATCTGACCGAGATCGGTGCGCGCATTCCCATCGTCTTCATCAGCGGCCACAGTGACATCGCGACGGCCGTCCGCGCGATCAAGAACGATGCCGTGGACTTCGTGCAGAAGCCCTACCACGGCTCACGACTGCTCGACGCTGTCCTCGAGGGCCTGCGCCGTGACGCAACGCGGCGCTCGCCTGCGGCGGCGGCTCGGCTACCCGGCATGCTCCGCGGGGGCGAAAGATCGGACGGAGCCTGAGGGTTCGATGGTCGTCCGCCGTTCGACGGGCAGGGTGCGCCTCATGTGGGCGTCGTTGAGCAGGAAGCGGGACAGCGCCGGGATCAGCACGAGCGCGCCGACCATGTTCCACAGGAACATGAAAGTCAGCAGGATGCCCATGTCGGCCTGGAACTTGATCGGCGAGAAGGCCCAGGTGATCACGCCCGCGGCCAGCGTCACGCCCACGAGCGCAATCACGCGGCCGGTGAAGAGCAGCGCATCGCTGTAGGCCTGTGCCAGGCTCAGGCCGCGCCGCTGCCCGGCCAGCTGAACGCTCAGAAGGTACAGCGCGTAGTCGACGCCGATGCCCACGCCGAGCACGATCACCGGCAGGGTCGCGACCTTCACGCCGATGCCCAGCAGCACCATCAGCGCCTCGCACAGGATCGAGGTGATGACCAGCGGGATCACCGCCACGACCACCGCCCGCCAGGAACGGAAGGTCAGGAAGCACAGTGCGATGACCGCGGAAGGATCTCGTTGACCATCGTCACCTTGAGCTGGTCTGCAACTGCGTGATCTGTGCCTGGTCGCTGCTCAACTCGCCGCTGAGCTGCTTGCTGAGCGCAGCGTAGGTATCGGCCTTCTGCACTTCAGTGTTGTAGGTTTGCTTGGTGACGCAACCTGCGGCCAGCGCCGCGGCACAGCACCAGACTGAACTTGATTGACTTCATGTTTTCTCCACTCGTCGTTGAACAAACTTGAACAGGCCGCGGCGCCCAATCGTTGCCGCTCTATCTGGAGCCAGCCGCTCGGCGGATGGCCTCGATCACATCGGCACCGGTATCGTTCTTGCGGAAGTAGGCCGCGCAGCCGACGGCTTGCGCCGCGGCGCGCGTTTCCGGGTCGTCGTGCGCGGTGATGAAAATGAATGGCGCGTGTCCGCCTTCCGCGACCAGGCGCTGGGCCAGTTCGATGCCCGACATCCCCCCTAACTGGACATCGAACACCAGGCAGTCGAACCGGGGCCGCTTCGCATCCGCGAGGAACGCTTCTGCCGAGTCATAGGTGATCGACTGCATGCCCGACGCGCGCAGCAGCCTGCCAAGCGATCGGCAAAGGCTTTCGTCGTCATCGACGAGGGCGACATGGATGGGGATGACGGTGCTCATCGGAGGAGGTCCACATGAACTCTGGGCGCCTCCGAGCCCGTTGTCTACTGCCCCTTGGGGAAGGTCGGCGAGGCCGCCGTCAAGACACCCGCCTCCTGCGACAGCCTCGTGAGCGCCGTGACGGACCCTACCCCCAGTTTCGTCATGATCGCCGCGCGGTGCAGTTTCACCGTGCGTTCGTTGATTCCCAGATCGCCGGCAATCTGCTTGTTGAGCCGGCCCCGAAGGACGTGGGAGAGTACCTCGAACTCCCGCTCCGACAGTGCGCTGAAGCGCTCCTCCAGCTCGCGTTGGCGAACCCTCGCCGCGCGCTCGTGCCCGTCCCGCGCCAGAGCGCGCCGTACCGCGTCGAGCAGTTCCTCCTTGGGGGCTCGTTTTTCCAGAAAGTCCTCCGCCCCGCCGCGCATCGCACGCACGGTCGAAGCGATGTCGCCATGTCCGGTCAGAAAGAGGATCGGCAGCGGGTTGCGCGTCATGGCGAGCGCCGATTGCAGATCGAGCCCGTTCAAACCGGGCATCTGCAAATCCGCCACCACGCAACCCCGAGCGTCGTTGTCGCACTGAGCAAGAAACTCACTCGCGGACAGGAAGGTCTTCACGGTGAATCCACTGACGAGCAGCAATCGGGACGTGGCTGTGAGAAACGACACGTCGTCGTCGACGATGTAGACGGTGGGTTCGGTGGGTTCGGTGGGTTCGGTGATGTTCATGCTGCGGCGAGTTCCATCGAATCGTTCGAGCTTACTGCGCCGCCGACAAAGCTTCCTGCTTCCGAGATCGACACGATTGCCACCTACTTCCCTAAAGGGAAGGTGTGCGCAGGCGCCGTTCTCACTATCCTCGGCACCGAATCGCATGGCGCAAGCCGTCGAGCAACGAGCGGATCAACGCACCCGCGATCCGGGCCTGCGGCGTGTACTACACCGTCGTGCCGGCGCCTTACTGATGAACGACTGCCCCCTTCAACACTGCCCCTTAGGGCAATTGCCAGCCCATCGGGGCCGGTGTCATCATCGCGCGGACCGCTCCAGCGGTGCACGCATCACGATCTGCAACGCACGAGGGTAAACATGAAAGCGGAACTTTTGAAACGGCTCACGGTACTCGCCGGGGCGATCATCCTGACGGTCGGCTGCGCCAGCAAAGTCGATCCGATCAGCCAGGGGGAGAAGGCCGATGCTGCCAAAGGCGTGGCCGCGCCCAGCATTGCGGAGACCAAGGCGATCGCCGAAGAGGCCTTCATCTACGGTCTTCCGATCGTGATGAACTATGCAGTGATGTATGAGTTCGCCGTGGATTCGAAGTCCAGCCAGTTCAAGGCGCCTTTCAACAAGATCAACAACCAGCACCGCGTCTTCACCTACGAGGACACGGCGGTCGTCACGCCCAACAGCGACACGCCCTATTCCGTGGTCTGGCTGGACCTGCGCGCAGAGCCGATGGTGATTTCGGTCCCCGCCGTGGACAAGCGGCGCTACTACTCCGTGCAGCTGATCGACGGCAATACCTACAACTACGGCTACATCGGCAGCCGCGCCACCGGCAGCGCGCCGGGCAACTACATGGTGGTCGGCCCGGATTGGAAGGGCGAGACGCCTCCCGGCATCAAGAAGGTCTTCACCTCGACGACGCCGTTCTCGCTCGCCCTCATCCGCACCCAGCTCTTCAATCCCAAGGACATCTCGAACGTCGAGAAGGTGCAGGCGGGCTACAAGGCGCAGCCGCTTTCGGCGTTTCTCAAACGACCCGCGCCGCCGGCCGCACCGGCCATCAATTTCCTACCGGCCACCACTGCCGGGATCAAGCAGAACTACTTCGAGTATCTGGACGCGGCGCTTCAGTACGTGCCGCCCACCCCGGAAGACAAGGACCTGCGGGCCAGGCTCTCGCGCATCGGCATCGGGCCGGGCAAGACCTTCGAGTTCAAGGATCTTTCGCTCGAGCACAAGGCCGCCGTTCTGCTGGCCATGAAGGAAGGCGACGAAAAGGTCGACAAGTTCGCAGCCAGCGGGGTGAAGAACATCAATGGCTGGAGCATCGGTTCGTTCTTTGGCGATCGTGCCTTCTACAAGGGCGACTGGCTGATGCGCGCTGCCGCTGCCAAGTCCGGCATCTACGGCAACGACGCCGCTGAAGCGACGTATCCCTTCACCCGCGTGTCGGCGACCGGTGAGACCATCGACGCCAGCAAACACAACTACACGATCACCTTCCCCGCCGGGCAGCTGCCACCTGTCAACGCCTTCTGGTCGGTGACGATGTACGACGGCAAGAGCCAACTCTTGATCAAGAATCCGATCAACCGCTACCTCATCAACTCGCCGATGGTGTCGGCGATGAAGAAGAATGCCGACGGCTCGCTCACGCTCTACATCCAGAAGGACTCGCCCGGCAAGGCGCTCGAAGCCAACTGGCTGCCTGCGCCGAACGGCACCGTCTACCTCGTAATGCGCCTGTACTGGCCCAAGGAGTCGCCGCCTTCGATCCTGCCGGCCGGTGCAGGAACGTGGAAGCCGCCGGGAATCGTTGCGTCGAAGTAGCGGTTCCACTGCGCTTCACGCGCACCCGCCGGCCAGTGAGACCGGCAGCGTCAAGCGCAAGCTGGCGCCGCCAGCTTCAAGGTTCTCGGCCCACAACCGCCCTCCGTGTGCCTCGACCAGTGTGCGAGAGATCGACAGGCCCATGCCCATCCCGGTCGGCTTGGTGGTGAAGAACGACCCGAAGATTTGCTCGAACCGCTCCTTTGGAATACCGGAACCACTGTCGATGACGGCGATCTCGACCGTCTCGCCGCCGCGACGCATCGCGGTGACCACAATGCTGCGCACCTTGTGTGCCGCCTCGTCGATTGCGTCCATGCCGTTGGAGATGAGGTTGAGCAGCACCTGCTGCAGATGGACTCGATCGCCAAGCACTGGCGGCAGACGGTTTGCAACTTGCAAGACCACGCTGATGCGTCGCGCCGCGGCGTCGGGACGGACCAATGCCGTGACATCCTCCAGAAGGTCGTGCACGTCCAGCGGTATGACCTCGACCTCGTGGCGCCGCAGCATCGAGCGCATGCGATCGATGACGGCACCCGCCCGCTGGTCATCGGCGAGGATGTCGTCGACGATCGCGCGGATTTCATCGAGGTCCGCGTGACCGGATTGCAACATGAGTGTTGCGGCTTCGGCATTGCGCAGGATGGCGCCGAGCGGCTGATTGATTTCGTGAGCCAGAGCGGCAGCCAGCTGACCCATCACGGACAAGCGGCCCGCGTGAGCGATCTCATGCCGCAGACGCGACATTTCCTGCTCGGCTTCCTTGCGTGCGGTGATGTCGCTGCAGGCGCCCCGACTGCGAATGGCGCGCTGGCGTGCGAACTCGAATTGCCCCTGCGCCGAGATCCACCGCGTGCTGCCGTCTGAACCGCAGATGCGAAACTCCGTCTGATAGTGGCCAGCGCTGTCCCCTCCCGCCGCTTCGGAGAATGCCGAACGAACCATGTCCTGGTCGTCGGCATGCACCTTCAACAGCAACGACTCCAGGTTGATCTGCTCGCTCGACGAAAAGCCGAACAGTTGCCGAGTCCTCGGGCTCGCCCAGAAGGTACCGCACGCGATATCACGCATCCAGAGGCCCAGGTTCGCGGCCTGCGTGGCGAGCGTCATGCGCTCCTCGCTTTCGCGCAACTCGCGCAGCAGTTTCGCCGCGTGACGTACGTTGCGGCTCAGTTCGTAGGCCATCGCAAACACGATGCCCAAGGAAAACAAGCTGACCGTGATGGGCATCTCGACAAAGCCCCAGAACACCAGCACCGCCTGAACAACACCACCCAAAGCGAAGAAGCAGGTCGTGCCGCCGATGGTGAGCGCTGCAGTCCTGTCGCCGCGGCGCCACGCCGAGAGGCTGGCATCCACGACAAGAATCGCAAGCAGCCCCATCGCCAACTGGCCAACCAGCATCCACGGATTGGGCGTCCCGACGGCGATCGAAACGTTCTCACCCAGGAACGGAATGGCACGCAGCGTCGAGATCTCTCTGAAGTTCAGTGACCGACCGGTCAAGAAGTTGGGCAGCAACGTGAAGGTCCGCAGGACGATGACTGTCCACCCCAACCAGGCGCGACCGCTTTTGAAATAGGTGCGCAGGAAGCCGACCAGCGACACGGTGGCGAGCCAGACCGCCACCTGTCCCACGCGATTCGCGATGGCATACGCTTCCGGCGTCTGCGCCTTCATGATGACGAGTTCGCAGAAGGCAAGTGCAGCGGTCGCCGCGGCCAGGACCGAAAAGAACAAACTCGGCCAGGCTGCCCGGTCCTTCACCCATACCGGCAAATGCACGGCAGTCAGCATGAGGCATGCGGACCCGACCATGGCCCAGATAATGGTGACCCAACTCATGACAGCTCCATTCGGTGACCCAGTCCAATTCTCACCTGGGCTCGCCTTGGGCCGCTGACGGTGGCATCGGCCTGGCCTATAGTTGCGTGAGAGCGCGGCCATCCCTGGGAAGCCACTGAAGATGTTCGCCGCGTTCCCACATTTAGCAGGAGGTCCTGATGCGCCGCTTGTTTGCCAACCGGTTGGCCCTTGCCACGGGGATCGTGGTCGTGTTGATGTCGGCGGTCTTTGCGCTGGTGCGTGTGCTTTGAACGTTGCGACGGGCGCGGCGGTTTCGCCGGCTCATCCCTTCGTTCCGCGCGCGGCGATGCCGACCCTCAGGGTCGTGCCGTGCTTCAGGCTTTCTTGATTCTGGTCTTGGTCCTGGTCGTCGTCGCTTTCGTCCTGACTGCACGCGTTCATCAAGGGGCCAGGGCACTCCGAACGAAACTGCACGAATCCCAAAGTGCTGCCGACCACCGTCAGGCCCAGAAACAACACCCATGCCGCCGCAGACGGCCAGCGGCGTGCGCCCCATCGGCGCCTGAAATGCTTCTGCAACCTGTCGGGGGCGGTGGTTTCGCCCTCCAGTTCCTCGAGGTAGCCCCCGAGCACCGCGATATGCCTGCGGATGGCCAGCGCCTTCAGGCTTCCGTACACCGCAATGGTGACGGGGAGCAGCCACACGAGTCCGGCAAAGCCGACCAGGACCTCGGCGTTGATCGCCACCCATGCAAAGACGGCGAAAGCGCCGACGACGCATGAACGCTCGAGCAGGGCCAGTTCCGCCATGCATCTCGTCGCTTCGTTGTGAAGCGCTGCGTACTCTTCCTTCTGAAATGTTGGTTCGGTCATGGCGTCCTCCTCCTGTTTGCCGATATCGCGCGTCGCCAGCGACCGCGAGAGCGCCGCTACCGATTCCTGGAATTCTTGATTGTCTTCGCAGGCCGCACGTACGGTTCGACCAAGTCTTGCTCCGCCGGATGATTCCTTGCGACGACGGCGCGGGCAGGATCGGTCGCACTCAGATTGATGGCCTCGTGCGGCACTCCAGGCGGCACGAAGAGGAAGTCGCCGGCCTGGCTGACGACTTCGTTTTCGAGTTCGGCACCCCACCGCGTGCAGACCGTCCCCTCCAGCACGTAGATGCCCGTCTCGTAGCCCACATGGACATGGGGCTCCGCACGGGCGCCGGGCGGGATGACGACCAAGTGCATGGATAAGCCCGACGCGTTCACCGTCTGGCCGGAAATGCCGACGAAGTAGGGAAGTCGCTGCTTCGTCATGACTTCTCGGTCGGGACGAAGGCCTTGGACTGCAGGTGTGCTCGGGTTCATGGCGATGCGTGCTCCACTCGGGTTGATCTGTGGGCGGCTGGGCTGACAGCCGCTCAACGCAGGTAGGCCTGCACCAGCGCGACCCAGTAGCTCGCGGTGCTGGGCAGGATCTCGTCGTTGAAGTCGTAGCCGGTGTTGTGCACCATGCAGCCCGGACCGCTCCCCGCCTTGCCGTCGCCATTGCCGACGATGAAGTAGCTGCCCGGCACCGCGTTCAGCATGAATGCGAAATCGTCGCTGGCCTGCAAGGGCGCCATGTCGGGGATCAGCGCCTTTTCGCCCATGGATTCGACGGCCACCTGGCGCGCGAAGGCAGTGGCGGCATCGTCGTTCACGCAGGGCGGCATCTTCCACTGGTAGTCCACCGTCGCGCTGGCGCCATGCACGGCGGCCTGGGCCTGCGCCATCGCGATGATGCGGTCGCGCAGGAATGCGCGCACTTCCGGTTTTCGCGCCCGGATCGACAGCTTGAGTTCGGCACTCGTGGGAATCACGTTGGGCGCCTTGCCGGCGCTCATCGCGCCCACTGTGACGACCGCCATGTCGTTGGGGTCGACCTCGCGCGACACCAGCGTCTGCAGCGCGAGGACCAGGTGCGCCGCGACCATGATCGGATCGACCGTGGTGTGCGGCATCGCGCCGTGTCCGCCCTTGCCTTCGATGGTGATGACGGCGGTGTCCGACGAGCTGTAGATCACGCCCGGCAGGAAGCCGAACTGCCCCGCCGGAAAGCCGGGCTCGTTGTGATACGCGTACACCATGTCGCACGGAAAGCGCTCGAAGAGGCCCTCCTCGACCATCTTCTTCGCGCCCATCAAGCCTTCCTCGGCCGGCTGGAAGATGAGGTTGAGCGTGCCGTTGAACGCCTTCGTGACCCCCAGCAACTGCGCCGCGGCGAGCAGGGTGGCCGTGTGCCCGTCGTGCCCGCAGGCGTGCATGGCGCCGGGCTTGCGGCTGGCCCATGAGAGGTTGGTGGTCTCGGTCATCGGCAGCGCATCCATGTCGGCGCGCAGCCCCAGCCGCCTGGCGCCATCGCCGGCCTTGAGCGTGCCGACCACCCCGGTACCGCCAAGGCCGCGATGCACCGAGTAGCCCCATCGCGCGAGACGCTCGGCCACCAGGTCACTGGTCTGGAACTCCTCGTAGCCGAGTTCGGGGTTTGCGTGGATCCGGCGCCGCAGCCCGACCATCTCCTCGGTCGAGGCCTGGATGCCGGGATGGATGGGAACTGAAATCATCGGGAGGCCGCCTTCAAAGCACTGGCTTCGCATTTTCCACGCCAATAATGGGGCCTGCCGCGATGGCCTCGATATTGCTTCCAGAAGCGGCTGCCTCCGAAGGCCTCACCTCCGACGATGACTCACCACTTCCAGAACCCCACCCTCCCCTTCCTGACCCGGCGCCAACTGACCCTCGGCGCGCTTGCCGCGGCCGGCGGCCTCGCCACCACGCGCTACGGCCGTGCCGCCACCGGCAAGGGCACCGCCGTGCTCGCCATCGACGCCGATCCGCCGACGCTGAACCTCGGCACGACCACCGACTTCGCGGCCGGCGACGTCTCGGCCAAGATCCTGGAAGGCCTGGTGTGGCTCGACCCGCAATACAACCCCAAGCCCTCGCTCGCCACCGCGTGGACGATCTCACCCGACGGAAAGACGTACCGCTTCACACTGCGCCCCGGCGTGAAATGGCATGACGGCAAGGACTTCACGAGCGCCGACGTCAAGTACACCTTGACCGAAGTCGTGGGCAAGCTGCATCCGCGCGCGGCCCCGGTGTTCAAGACCCTCGGCATCGAGGTCGACACGCCCGACGCCCTGACCGTCGTAGTCAGGCTCCAGAAGCCCTATGCGCCCCTGCTGTCGCAGATGACGGTGTTCGACGCGCCGATGCTGCCTCGCCATCTCTATGAAGGCAGCAACATCGGCACCAACCCGGCCAACCAGAAGCCGGTGGGCACCGGTCCTTTCAAGTTCGGCGAATGGAAGCGCGGAGCCAGCATCAAGCTCGTGCGCAACGACCAGTACTGGGATGGCGACAAGCCCTTTCTCGAATCGATCATCTTCCAGGTGATCCCGCAGGCGGCCAACCGCGTGCCCGCATTGCAGACGGGCGAGATCGACGAGCTGCTCGACTTCTACACGCCCAAGCCCGAAGTCCCGCGCATCCTGGCGGACAAGAACCTGGCGCCGCGCCGCGGCGTGAACATCCCGGCGGTCTACTTCCTGATGTTCAACACGCAGTCGCCGCTGTTCTCGAAGCTGGAGGCGCGCCATGCGGCCGCCTTGGCGATCGATCGGCAACGGCTCGTCAAGCAGGCCATGAACGGCATTGCGCGGCCGGGCGCGGGCGCCTTCGGCGACGGCTTCAAGTGGCTCTTCAACGACGACGTGAGCTATGCGAAGAAGTACCCGCTCGATCCGGCACGCGCCAAGGCCCTGTTCGAAAAGGCCGGCGTCAAATCCGGCAGCACGACGGTGCGCATGCCCTTCGACGCGAGCCGTGCGCAGATGCGCGCGCAGTCGCAGATCATCCAGGACAACCTGCGCCAGATCGGCATCGAAGTGAAGCTCGAACCGCTGGAGCGCTCGGTGTACTACGACCGGGTGTTTGCCAAGCGCGACTACGACATGATGCTGGGCTCGTACTTCTCGGCCGGCGATCCGGCCATCGGCTACACGCGCCTGTACAACACCTACACCGGCACCTCGCCCAACACCAACGCCAGCGGCTATTCGAATCCGAAGGTCGACGACCTGCTGGGCCGCGCCGCCACAGCCACGGATCGCGACCTCCGCGCCAAGCTCTACAAGGAATTGCAGGTGATCCTCAACGAGGACCTTCCGACGCTGGTGTTGTTCGATGAGGAGACCGTCGACACGGCGAGCAAGAAGCTCACCGGCGTTTTCCCCGCGCTCGATGCACGCGACCAGTGGGCCGGCGTGCGACGCACGGACTAACCGGCATTCAATGTCTTCTTTCATCCTGCGGCGCCTGCTGCACGCGATTCCGCTGCTGCTCGCGGTGGTGGTGCTCAACTTCCTGCTGATCGCCTTCACACCGGGCGATCCGATCACGCTGCTGGTGGGCGACTTTCCCGCGCCGCCCGAATACCTCGATCAGATGCGCCGCGAGTTCGGGCTCGACCAGCCGGTATGGATCCAGCTGCTGCGCTATCTGGGCAAGGTGGTCCAGGGCGACTTCGGCTATTCGTTCGCCAACCAGCAGCCGGTGGCGACGCTGATTCTCGAACGGCTGGGCGCCACGCTGGAACTCACCATGACCGCGCTCGCGTTCGCGAGTGTGCTCGGGATCGTCTTCGGCGTCGTCGCGGCCCGTTCGGCCGCACGCTCGGGTCGCGGGCTGGTCGACTCGGCGATCCAGGGTGTTTCGTCGGCGGGCTATTCGATTCCGGATTTCTGGCTCGGCCAGTTGTTGATTCTCGTGTTCGCGATCTGGCTCAGATGGCTTCCTTCGCAAGGCAACAACCCCGTGCGCGGCACGCTCCCCGGCTTCGATGGCTTCGTGCAGCACCTGTCCTACCTGGTGCTGCCGGCCTTCGCGTTGTCGCTGCGCTACCTCACGCTGATCACGCGCATCACGCGCGCCGCAATGCTCGAGGTGATGAATGCCGACTTCATCCTGGCTTCGCGTTCGCGCGGCGCGTCGGAATGGACGGTCGTCGTGGTGCATGCGCTTCGCAATGCCGCGGCACCGGTGCTGACCGTCATTGGCTACAACGTCGGCTTCGTGCTCGCGGGTTCGGCATTGATCGAAGCGGTGTTTGCATGGCCCGGCATCGGGCGGCTGCTCTATGAATCGATCTCCAAGCGCGACTATCCGGTGATGCTGGCGATTCTGCTGATGGTGTCGGTCACGGTGGTGATTGCGAACCTGGTCACCGACATCATTCACCGACTGATCGATCCGCGGATCGAACGCTCATGACCGACGCAACGCTGACGCCGATCACGATCCCTCCAGTCGGCACGCCGTTTCGCAAGGCCGGCTTCTGGCGCCGCCTGCTCCGGCGGCCGACGACGCTGCTCGCGCTGGCCTTCCTCGCGCTGCTCTTCGCGCTGGCAGTCTTCGCGCCGCTGGTCACTGCCTACGACCCGCTCGGCGGCGGCGACAGCTCGCTCCTCGAACCGCTCTCGCCCGGCCATTGGCTCGGCACCGACGACCTGGGCCGCGACATCTGGGCGCGCGTGGTCTTCGGCACGCGCATCTCTCTCACTGTCGGCGTCCTGAGCGCGCTGTGCGCGGTCGTCGTCGGCGTCATCGTCGGCGCGCTGGCGGGCTACTTCGGCGGCTGGCTCGACACGCTGCTGATGCGCATTGCCGAGTTCTTCCAGACGCTGCCGCGCTTCGTGGTGGCGTTGATCGTGATTGCTCTTTTCGGCACCAGTGTGTTCAAGATGATCGTGGTGATCGCGGCGCTCTCGTGGCCGCAGCTTGCACGCGTGGTGCGGGCCTCGGTCGCAGCGCTCGCGCAATCGCAGTTCGTCGACGCGGCACGCGTGGCGGGCATGGGCCACGGCGCGATCATCCTGCGCGAGATATTGCCCAACGTGGCGGCGCCCATCATCGTGCTCGGCTCGCTCGACATCGCGATGGCGATCCTGATCGAGGCCAGCCTGAGCTTCTTCGGACTCGGCGATCCCAACCATGTATCGTGGGGCGCGATGCTCAACGACGCGCAGCAGTACCTGCGCAGCGCGTGGTGGATGTCGGCCTTTCCGGGGCTTGCGATCGCGCTCACGGTGCTGTCCTTCAACGTCTTCGGCGACGCGCTGAACGACGCGCTGAACCCGAGGGGGGCGAAATGAGCGCAGCGCCGGGCCGCCCCAAGCAAGCTCGCGCCCCCTCGGGGGGCAGCGAGGACACGAAGTGCCGAGCGTGGGGGCCGAGATGAACGCCGATCTGCTGCTCGACCTGCGCGGCCTGTCGGTCGACATCCGCCAAGGCGCGACTGCGCTGCGCGTGGTGAACGACCTTTCTCTTACAGTGCGCCGCGGCGAGGCGGTGGGCCTCGTTGGCGAATCGGGCTCGGGCAAGTCGATGACTGCCTTCGCGATCATGAATCTCTTCCCCTCGCCCCTGGCGCAGGTCGCAGCGGGGCATATCCTGCTCGAAGGCCAGGACCTCGCGCAGTTGAAGCCCGCCGAACTGCGAGCAGTGCGTGGCGCGCGCGTGGGCATGGTTTTCCAGGACCCGACGAGCTACCTCGATCCGCTGATGCCCGTCGGACGCCAGATCGCCGAGCCGTTGCGCGCGCACGGACGCACAGAGGGACTGGAGGCGCGCGTGCTCGAACTGCTCGACATGATGGAGCTGCCGAACGCCGTACGGGTCGCTCGCCAGTATCCGCACGAACTCTCCGGCGGCATGCGCCAGCGCATCCTGATCGCGACGGCCCTCGCGATGCGGCCCGCGCTGCTGATCGCCGACGAGCCGACGACGGCCCTCGACGTCACCGTGCAAGCGGGCATCCTGAAGCTGCTGATGCGGCTGCGCAAGGAACTCGATCTGGGCATCCTGCTGATCACCCACGACCTCGCGGTGGTGGCCGAGACGTGCCAACGGGTCAACGTGATGTACGCAGGCCAGGTGGTCGAATCGAATGATGTCGGACCGCTCTTCGCGGCGCCGCGTCACCCTTACACGCAGGGATTGCTTGGGAGCATCCTGAGCCCACAGTCGCGGGCGCATTCGCTGTTCTCGATTCCGGGCAGCGTACCGATCGCCGGCCATTGGCCGGACGGCTGCCGCTTTCATCCACGCTGCCCGATCGCCCGTGCCGGTGTCTGCGACAGCACCGCGCCGGCGCTGCGAGCCCACGGAACCGGCGCCGACCGCTGCCACCTGGCCGATGAATGGATCGCCGCCGACGCGTGGCAGCGCAACGAGGCCACGTCCCCATGAACACCGCCACGACCCCGCCGCTTCTCGAAGCCCGGGACCTGAGCCGGCTCTTTCCCGTGCGCGCGAGCGGGGGGTTGTTTCGCGCTCGGCAGATGCAACGCGCGGTGGACCGCGTGTCCCTGTCGATCCGTGCTGGTGAAGTCCTGGCCCTGGTCGGCGAAAGCGGCAGCGGCAAGACCACGCTCGGCCGCATGCTGCTGGGGCTCACCGCGCCGAGCGAGGGAACCATTCTCTACAAGGGCATGGACATTGCGACGCGCTCCGGCGAAGCGGCGCGCAGCTTTCGCCGCGAAGTCCAAGTGGTGTTCCAGGACACCGGCGGTTCGCTGAACCCACGGCGCACCATCGGCCAGAGCGTCGGGCTTCCGCTGACCTATCACCGCGGACTCGACCGGCGCGCCGCGTCGGCCGAGGTCGATGCGCTGCTCGACCAGGTCGGACTGCCGGCCGCGCACTTTCGCGACCGGCTTCCGCACGAACTCTCCGGCGGTCAGCGCCAGCGCGTGGGCATCGCGCGTGCGCTGGCATCGAATCCGGCGCTGATCATTGCCGACGAGCCTGTGTCTGCGCTCGACGTCTCGGTGCGCGCGCAGATTCTCAAGCTGATGTTCGACCTGCAGCGGGAAAGAAAGCTCTCCTACCTCTTCATCACGCACGACCTGGGCGTCGTGCGGGCCATGGCCGATCGCGTGATGGTGATGCACCAGGGCCGCGTGGTCGAAAGCGGCGATGCGGACGCGGTGCTGAACGCGCCGCGCGATCCCTACACCCAGCGGCTGCTGGCCGCCACGCCCGTTCCCGACCCGTCGCGCCAGCTCGAAGCGCAATGACCCGACGATGACCCGTCATTTCACCGAACCCACCACCGACCACTGGCAGCGCATCGTCGCGGCCGACGCGGTCGAACGGCCGGAAGCGCCCTGGCAGTTCGGCTACCCGGCACGCCTGCCGGACGGGCGCGTGCTCATGCTGCCGATCAGGCAGCTCGCGAACGAACCATCGCATGCCGTGGCTTCGCTGCTGGTCAATCACGCGTCGCTCGACGTGGTCGATACGCTGGGCGCCATGCTCGCGCAGCGCCTGTCTGCGGAGGCACCTGATCTGGTGATCGGCTTGCCCACACTGGGGCTCGCGCTGGCGCCCGTGGTCGCACGTGCACTGGGCCACACACGCTACGTGCCGATGGGCTACTCGCGAAAGTTCTGGTACGACGAGGCGCTGTCCACCCCGGTGCATTCGATCACCTCGCCGACACCGGGCAAGCGCATCTACCTCGACCCCAACCTCCGACCGCTGCTGGACGGCAAGCGCCTCGTGCTGGTCGACGACGCGATCAGCACCGGCACTACGCTTCTCGCGGCGTGGGACTTGATCGAGTCGCTCGGCGGCAACGTGGTGGCCTGCGGGGTCGCCATGCTGCAGGGCCGCCGCTGGCTCGACGCGCTCGGCGCAGAACGCGCCTCGCGGGTCGTCGGCGTGTTCGAGAGTCCCTTGCTGAAGGTCGTGCCGGACGGCTGGGTGCTGCGCGACTGATCAGCCCGCGGCGCGCGCCAGTGCGTCCAGCACCACGCGCCGCAGCAGAGGCTCGTCGGCCACGCAGGCTACCTGCGCGTTGGCCTTGGCGCGCTTCGGCACACGCCACTCGACCACCGTCATGCCGCGCGTGTGCTCGCCCTTGCATTCGGCCACCACGTACGCGGGCCTGAAGCTCATTCCTTCCGGCGCCACCAACGCGGCCGCGGCGGTCGGGTCGTAGAGCGACATCGGCAGCGCGCCGACAGGGCTCGCAATGCGCACGTAGCCGAGCAGCAGGTCGGCCAGCACGTCCGCCCTGTCGGAACCGAGCGCACGCAGCGCTTCCGCATCGCTTGCGTGCACGCGCACCTGCCGGCAGGCATCGAGACCGACCATGTGCAGCGTCACGCCTGCGTCGAGCACGACGTTGATCGCTTCCGGGTCGACCGCCGCATTGAATTCCGCCGCCGCCGTGTGGTTGCCCGGCCCTGCACTGCCGCCCATCCACATGAGCCGCCCGATGCGCGCTGCGAGGTCGGGGAGCGTCTGCAGCACGATCGCGATGTTGGTCAGCGGCCCCAGCGCGAGCAAGGTGGCCGGCTCAGCGGACGAGGCGAGATGGTCGATGAGCGCAGCCACCGCATCGGTCGATGCCAGTTCCGCGCGCGCCTTGGGCAGGCTGCGACCGGCGGAGGCCATGGCATCCGCCCCGAGGACGTACTGTGCCGTGACCAGTTCGCTGGCGATCGGCTTGGCGCTGCCTGCGTGGATCGGGAAGCCCCACCGGAAGAAAGCGCCCGAGCGCAACGCGTTGTCGATCACCACGTCGAGCGGCGCGTTGCCGGCGACGAGCGACATGCCGGCGACGCACCAAGGCGGCGTATGCGTGACTGTCAGCACGGCCGCGAGGTCGTCGAAGCCCATGTCGGTGTCGATCCAAATGCTGTTCATGGGGTGGGTCATAGGTTTGGGCTGACGCGTATTGTCCCTGCATCGCTCCCGATGGGGGCGGCTTCTCTGGCTCTTCAATTCGGAGTAAGGTTTGGCGCCCCGGCGACACCTGTCGCCGCCCCGTCGGCCTTTGGGAGACGCGCATGATCACGAATCCGCAATCCGGAACCAACGTGCAGGAAATTGCTTCGGGCATCTTCCGCATCAATACGCCGGTGCCGCTGCCCGACGGCAACCTGTTCAGTTTCAACCAATATCTCGTGGTCGACGACCAGCCGCTGCTTTTCCACACCGGGCTGCGCCAGCTTTTCCCGCTCGTGAGCGAGGCCGTCGCGAGCGTGATGCCTCTGGAACGTCTGCGTTATATCGGCCTGTCCCATGTCGAGGCGGACGAGTGCGGCGCGATGAACCTGTTTCTCGCCGCGGCGCCGGAGGCGGTGCCGCTGTGCGGCAGCCTCGCGGCGATGATCTCGATGGGCGATCTGGCCGATCGGCCGCCGCGCGCCCTCGCCAATGGCGAAGAACTGACGCTCGGGACCCACACCATCCGCTGGTTCGACACGCCCCATCTCCCGCATGGGTGGGAATGCGGCCTGATGATGGACACGCTCACGCGTACCTTCTTTTGCGGCGACCTCTTCACGCAGCCCGGCAACAGCGAGAAGGCGCTGATCGAGACCGACATCCTGGGCCCCAGCGAGGCGTTCCGGCACCAGATGGACTACTACGCGCATGCGCCGCAGACCGCCACGTTGCTGGCCGGACTCGCGAAGCAGGAACCCCGTACCTTCGCATGCATGCACGGCAGTGCGTGGCTGGGCGATGGCGCATCGCTGCTCCGCCAGCTTTCGGAGGCGTTGTCGGAGACAGCTTGATCACTGCCAACCGCGTGCAATCAGGGCGATGCGCCAGCCCTCTTCCGCATCGTGATCACATGAAAAGGGCACTTCACAGCGCAATCGCTGCAGCCCGTGCATTGATCTGCGTTGTGCAGCGTGGCGGCTTTTCTCCATTGCACGACTTCAAGGCTGAGCAGGTGGAGGTCGCACGCGGCGACGCACCATCCGCAGCCCGTGCAATGCGCGGTGTCGACCGCTGGCAGCCAACCCGGTCGAGCCGCGCTCGATGATGATGATGCGGCTGGAACGGCGGAAGCGCGGGCAGTGGCAGTCGAAGACATGGCGTGGGCGCGGAACGTCGCGCGATACAGGAACAAAGAGGCGGATCGTAGCGGTAGCATCCAAGCCTGTCGCGCGCCGTTCGGGCTGCGAGCGAGTTCTTTCGCTGAAGCTTCGCAGGCGCTCGCCTTTCACTTGCCCTTCATTTGCCCTTCGCCTGCTTGGCACTCAAGCGGTCATAGCCGCTCAGCTCGAGGAAACCCTGGCCGTCGAGGCTGCCCGTCACCTTCACGGGCCCTTCCCAATAGACATTCGCGGTCGTCCCGCCCGAATCGAATTCGCTGTTGGGCAGGAAGGGTTTCACGTTCAGGACGCCCGATGGAAGCTTGATGCCCCACTCGACCACGTAATTGATGTTCGTCTTCGGACTAGTCCACGTGGCGCCGGGCACCAGTTCGACCTCACCCGGCTTGATCGGCACGGACCCCTTTGCAGTCGAAATCGTGCCCGCGGTCATGACTTTCCGCTGGTCCATGTCGAAAAGCTCATAAAGCATCAGGTCGGATCCATCCGACAGGTGCAGCGCGAACCAGTTCCAGCCGAGCGACAGGACGTCGAATTCGCCCCACTGGTGATCGAACCACACCTCACCGCTCACCGGAAGCGACTTCCCTCCGACGGCAATGGTGCCTTGCGCCGAAAGTCGGGGGCGCGAATAGTAGTAGCTGATTCCGCTCTTGCCGAAATCGAGCACGCCCGGCGTCTCGGAGCCGGGCGCGCGATGTGCAACCGTCGGGCCGGAATCCTTCAAGTCGACCGCGATCGAGGCATCGTCGAAGCTGGCGCGCACCACTTGGGAGGCAGGCGACGACGTCGCCTGCCATCCCTCCTGCTTGAAGTCGAAACCGTTGGGGACGTTGGACCATGGGATGCCGGCGGTACGGGTCTGGCTGACGTAGCGTTTGCCAGTCTGAAGATCGGTCAGCGCCGCGTGCATGGCCGTGTGCTTGACCAGCCCGTTGGCGACGAAGACGACCATGTGAAACGCGTAGCGGGGGCCGTTCTTCGCGTCGAGGATGCCGTTGTAGTACCACCATTCCATCGCGGAGCCGTGGGGCGCGTCGTCGGCCGGCAAGTTGAGCGGCGGAAGTGCCGCCGTTCGCTCCATCGGCTTGCGGCTTGCCGGTCCGGAGGCTGCAGCTGCCATTGGCATCGGCTCGGTGTCCGAGAGATAGAACACGCCCGCGCCGATGGCGGCCCCGACAACCACCACGGTTGCGAAAAACACCATCAATCCCTTTCGCGAGCGCCTCCGACGGGAGCGCGAACTTCCCGAGGCGTAATGCCTGTGGCTGTGGCGCCGGGGAGCGGGGTCGTTGGCGTTCATGTTCAGGGCGTCCTTTCGTCTTGCGGCCTGTACTGGATCGGCGGACATCTTAGCGACGCACTGTGGAAAATCGTACTAGCTGGAACCAACGGCATTCTTGCGCGACGATAGACGCACTCATGACCACCCTCGACGCCCCTGCCCTTTCACTCATCGACACCTGCGCGCAGGCCTCGCTCGATCTTCTGGAGCGCAACCTCACGCCGCACGGCATCCTGGCCGCCAGCCGCACCGAAGCAGCCGAGGCCCGGCGCTACACGCGCATCTTCGGACGCGATGCGGCGATCTGCGTGATGGCGATGTGCGGGAGCGGCGTGCCCGCATCGGAGCAAGGAGCGGTGGCCAGTCTCGACGCGCTCGCCGCGCAGCAGGCAGCCAACGGGCAGATACCCAAGTACGTCGATCCCGAGGGTCTCGATGCCGACTTCTGGTACCTGGGCTGCATCGATGCCACCTTGTGGTGGCTGATCGCGGTGGACCATGTGCGACGCCACGGACGTGTCGGTCTGTCGCATTGGGACAGCGAGGTGAAGCGTGCGATCGGATGGCTGCTCGCGCAGGAGCACCAGCACTTCCGGCTGCTGCAACAGAACGAGGCCAGTGACTGGGCGGACATCATGCCGCGCTCAGGCTATGTGCTGTACACCAATGCGCTCTGGTACGACGTCAAGCGCCGCTACGCGCTCGACGATGCCGAGGCAACGCGGCGCCACTTCAATCACCTGTTCAACCCGTTCCAGCGCGACTTGCCCGAATACCACCGCGCCCGACTGCTTCAGCACTATGCGCGCCGCGGCCGTCGCGATCCCGGCATGTACCTCAGCTTCGTCAATCTCTCGGTCGTCGGCGACGAGGGAGATGTGTTCGGCAACGTCCTGGCCATACAGAGCGGGCTGGCCGATGCTTCCATGGCGGCGCGCATCGTCAAGACCATCGTCGCTGCACATGCCTGCGAGCCCTTTCCAGTGCGCGTGGTGCTGCATCCATTGACGCGTCAGGATCCGCTGTGGCGGCCCTACATGGCGCGCCATCAGCAAAACCTCGTGCATCAGTACCACAACGGCGGCATCTGGCCCTTCGTCGGTGGCTTCTGGGTGATGGCGCTGGCCCAGTTGGGCATGCGCGAACTGGCCTGGCCCGAGCTTGCGAAACTCGCGCGCGCCAACGAACTCGACGACTGGCGCTTCACCGAGTGGTTTCAAGGTCGATCGCTGGCACCGATGGGGATGGCCGGCCAGAGCTGGAATGCTGCGACTTTCCTGCTCGCCCGGCGCGCCCTGCTGGGCGACGGCACGGCTTGGTGACACCGCGCCCTCGGGCGCTTGTGGAATTTTCCCTATTGCGTAAGACGCTTCCGAAGCCTTTCGGAACTTTCCCATGTCTCGCATCGCAGTGACCGCGAACAATCGAGACAGCGGGGCATCAGCACGCATGCCGCCGTTCACTCACTGAGAGGTCGACAGGTTTGGCGCCTGAGCGCCCACCTCGTCCACTTCAGCCGCACAGAATTTTCCCGGAGGTTTGTATGCAAGAACGCCGCCTGTTCACGTTCAAGACTCGTCGTCGCGTTCGCCGATCGATTCGATCCGCAAAGCGCCGTTCGGCCCTGACGATCGCAATCACGGTCACGGTTGGAATCTCGGCAATCGCGTTTGCATCAGGCATCGCGATCGGCCTCAGACTCGCCACGGCGGAATCCGCGGCTGACTATTCCGAGCATCACGCGGATCACGCGGATCACGAACATGTGTGCGACGAAGATGAAGGGGAAGATCACTCCGACCACGCCCCTCACGAGGGCAGCGGGGGTCCCGAGTTGCCGGCCAGGCTGATCAACACGTCGCTGGCCTCTCACGAGCAGGGGGCAAAGGCACAGACCGTCGCCTGGGCAGCATTTCCCGGGCGCCTGCCGGTCGACAACGCCCGCATCGGCTCGAAGTACGGCAATCGCGTCGATCCATTCAAGCGCCGAGTGCGCTTTCATTCGGGCATCGATTTCGTCGCCAACAAGGGCACACCGATTCGCGCCACCGCCAGCGGCCGCGTCAGCTTCGCCGGGAAAAAGCGCGGCTACGGCAACCTCGTCGAGATCGATCACGGCAACGGACTTGTCACGCGCTACGGTCACGCATCGCGCCTGATCGTGCGCAAGGGTGATCGGGTGTCACCGAGCCAGCATGTCGCGGACGTCGGATCGACCGGTCGCTCGACCGGCCCGCACTTGCACTTCGAGCTCCTGGAGAACGGCGCATACATCGATCCGACTTCGTATCTGGACGTGTTCGCCAAGGATTCCGGCAGTCGAAATCTCTCCGCGTGACGTCAAGCTGATTCGCCCTTGCGGCGGCAGGGGAGTTGGAGAGACGCGCTCCGCCAAATGGACGGTGTATTTGACATTGCGATCCAGCCGGCGCCAACTTCGACCTCATGAAATTCGTTGACGAGCAGGCGGTGCACCGGGTCTTGCGCATGGACGCGCTGATCCCGGTCATGGAACAAGCCTTGCACTTGCTGTCTTCCGGACGCGCCATGCAGCCGTTGCGCAATGTGCTGCCCATCGATGCGCATGGAGGATTCTTTCTGACGATGCCCGCTTATGTATCGGGTCATCTGGGTGCCAAGCTTGTCACCTTCTATCCCAGGAACCAGGGCATGCCGACGCATCACGCGCTGATCATGCTGTTCCGGCCCGAGACGGGCGAACCCCTGGTGGTGATGGACGGTCGCCTGATCACCGAGATGCGCACCGCAGCGGTTTCCGCCGCGGCAACCAAGCTCCTTGCTCGGCCCGACGCCTCTTCCCTGGCGATCCTCGGATCCGGCGTGCAGGCCCGGAGCCATCTGGAGGCGATGCGGCTGGTTCGGAATTTCGACGACGTTCGGGTCTGGAGTCCGCACAACGCCGCCGCCTTCGCGCAAGAACACGGCGTGCGCTCGGCGGCATCCGCGGAGGACGCGGTCCGCGGCGCCGATGTGGTGGTCGTCGCGACGACTTCGGGCAAGCCGGTGCTGTCGGGGCGATGGCTGTCACCCGGCGTGCACGTCAACGCGGTGGGCGCCCCGAGGCCCGACTGGCGGGAACTCGATGACGAGGTGCTGGCCCGTTGCAGGCTTTACGTCGAATCTCGCGAAGCAGCCTCGCGGGAATCGGGCGACGTGATCGCCGCGGGAAGCATCTTTGCGGAAATCGGCGAAGTCATCGAAGGCACCCATCCGGGCAGGCGGCACCCCGACGACATCACGCTTTTCAAGTCGGTGGGCGTCGCCGTCGAAGACATCGCCAGCGCCGGGCTGGTGTACCGGCAACTGGCGGATGCAGACAAACCACCTGCGCAGCCTTGAGGCCGATCAGTCCTCGACCCAGCGCACGGCCTCCGCGAGACTCGCGCGCGAGGTCCGAAAGCGGTTGGCCGGATGCTCCGGGTCCTCGTAGCCGAACGCGATGCCGCACACCACTTGCCGGTCGTCCGGAACGTCGAACCACCGATGCAGGAATTTCGCGCGCGAGGCGACGGCCGCCTGCGCAATGCAGGCTACGCCGCGGCTGCGCGCGGCAAGCATGAAGTTGCTGACATAGGCGCCGCAGTCGAGCACGCCGTAGGCGCCGAGCGCGGCTTCCGTCGTGATGAGCGCCATGTGCGGCGCGCCGAAGAAGGTGAAGTTCAGTTCCGCTTGTCTTGCGGAAGCGACCCGATCGCCGTGCGCGATGCCCACGCTGTCGTAGAGGCTGAAGCCGCATTCACGTCGTCGGTCGCGATAGACGCCGCGGTATTCGGCCGGCGGCGCAATGTCGAAGCCCTGGTCAGCCAGACCTTCGGGCGATGCCATCGCCTCGCGGAGCCGATCGGTGGCGGCCGGGCTGGTCACCGCCACCTGCCAGGGCTGGGAGTTGCACCACGAAGCCGTGCGCTGCGCGCTGCGCAGGATCGCCTCGACGGTTTCACGCGGCACCGGTTGCGGCAGATAGCCGCGACAGCTGTAGCGTGCATCGAGAATGGCGTCGAATGCCGACGCCACGGCAGGTTCGGTGTCAGGGGCTGAGTCATCCATGGTCGGGCCATTCTAGGGAGCCCATCGAATCGCATTTCTTCGCCAGCGCGCGCGGCCCGCGCTACGATGGCCCTGGTCTTTTCGAATTGCGCTTTCATTCATCCATGACCAGGAGACGATATGAGCAACGTACGGATCGAACACGACCTGCTCGGCGACCGCGAGGTTCCCGACGATGCCTACTACGGCGTACACACGCTGCGGGCCAAGGAGAACTTCCAGATCTCCGGCACGACCGTCTCGGCCTATCCCGAACTGATCAGCGCACTGGCCTCGGTGAAACAGGCAGCGGCGCAGGCCAATACCGAGCTCGGCCTTCTCCCCGAGAACCTGCGCGACGCGATCATCGACGCCTGTCGCGAGATCCGGCGCGGCTCGCTGCACGACCAGTTCGTCGTCGACGTGATCCAGGGTGGCGCGGGCACCTCTACCAACATGAACGCCAACGAGGTGATCTGCAATCGCGCGCTTGAAATCCTCGGCCACCGTCGCGGCGAGTACCAATACCTGCACCCCAACGAGCACGTCAACATGGCGCAGAGCACCAACGACGTGTATCCGACGGCCATTCGCATCGCCACCTGCTTTGCGATCGAGCGGCTGCTCAAGGCCATGGAACATCTGCGCGTGGCGTTCGCCGTCAAGGCGGAAGAGTTCGCGCATCTGCTGAAGATCGGCCGTACGCAGTTGCAGGATGCCGTGCCCATGACGCTGGGCCAGGAGTTCTCAACCTACGCCGTGATGGTGGAAGAAGACATCGCGCGGCTGACCGAAGCCTCGGCGCTGATCCGCGAAATCAACCTCGGCGCGACCGCCATCGGAACCGGGATCACGGCGCATCCGGAATACGCCGGCAAGGCGCTCGCCGCGCTGCGCGAGATCACCGGACTGGATCTGTCCACCGCGCCGAACCTCATCGAGGCCACGCAGGACTGCGGCGCCTTCGTGCAGCTCTCGGGCGTGCTCAAGCGCATCGCGGTGAAGCTGTCGAAGACCTGCAACGACCTGCGGCTGCTCTCCAGCGGACCGCGCTCGGGCTTCGGCGAGATCAACCTGCCGCCCATGCAGGCCGGCTCGTCGATCATGCCCGGCAAGGTGAATCCGGTGATCCCCGAGGTGGTCAACCAGGTGGCCTTCGAGGTCTTCGGCAATGACGTGACCGTGACCTTCGCGGCGGAGGCCGGGCAATTGCAGCTCAACGCCTTCGAGCCGATCATCGCCAACGCGCTGTTCCGCAGCTTCAAGCACCTGACCAACGCCTGCATGACCCTGGCCGACCTGTGCGTGAAAGGCATCACCGCCAATCCCGATCGCCTGAAGGAAAGCATCGAGCGATCGATCGCGCTGGTCACGGCGCTCAATCCGATCATCGGCTACAAGGAAGCGACCGAGGTCGCGGCCGAAGCCTATGCCAACGGAACCAACGTCCGCGAAGTCGTGCTGCGGCGCAAGCTCATGACCGAGGCGGAGCTGGAGCACGCGCTTCGCCATGAGGTGCTGACGCAGCCGCGCGTGTATGAAGAGGCGCGGCGCGGGACCTGACCCTCCGATGACCATCTCCGCACCCTCGCCTGCGACGCCGACGCGCCCCGGTGCCATCGAATCGTTGCCCGGCCCGAAGCGAGCACCCGTCGTCGGAAACCTGCTGCAGTTGGACCTCCCGCTTCTGCACCTCCAGTTGGAAGAATGGGCGGCGCAGTTCGGACCGCTGTTTCGCCTGAAGCTATTGAGCCGCGACGTCCTCGTGATCTCGGATCCGGCGGCGATTTCGGCGGTTCTGCGGGCGCGTCCCGATACGTGGAGACGACCGCGGAACTTCGAGCCGATCTTCCGAGAGTCCGGCGGCCACGGACTGTTCAGTGCAGAAGGCGACGACTGGCGCCGCCAACGGCGCATGGTGATGACGGCGTTCGATCCGGCGCACCTGCGCAGCTTCATGCCATCCCTGGTCCGCGTCACGGAGCGCCTTCGCGATCGATGGGGTCGCGCCGCTCGCGCCGGCATCGACATGGACCTCCAGACCGAGCTGATGTGCTTCTCGGTGGACGCTGCGTCCAATCTCTCTTTCGGGGTGGACATCAACACGATCGAGGACGAGCGCAGCGAACTGCACGAGCATTTGGCGAGCGTCTTTCCGATGCTCATGCGCCGAATCAACATGCCATTTCCGTATTGGCGCTACATACGCCTCCCGTTCGATCGCACCTACGATCGACACAAGGTGGAGATCCATCGAACCATCGAAGGGCTGGTCTCAAAGGCGCGCGATCGACTCGCGCAGCGCTCGCAGGAAGGCGAAGGACCCACCGATCTGTTGGAAGCGATGCTCTTGGGGCGCGATGCCGACGGCAGCGCGCTGACCGAGGACGAAGTGACCGGCAATGTGTTCACGATGTTGAGCGCTTCCCAGGACACCACCGCCAATTCGCTGGCCTGGGCGATCTACCTTCTGCGCACCCACCCGGCCGCCTGGAACCGGCTGGTCGACGAGGCCGACACGATCCTGCACGACGTGACGGTGCCGCAAGATCTCGAACAGGCACGATCACTGAGCTATGCGGAGGCCTGCGCGAACGAGGCGATGCGCTTGCGACCGGTGGCGCCGGTGCTGTTCCTCGATGCGGTGCACGACACGCAGGTCGGCCACGTGGCCGTTCCCAAGGACACCACCGTTTTCTGCGTGATGCGCCCGGCGGCGGTCGACGAGGCGAACGTCGAGCATGCAAGCGAGTTCCGGCCGGAGCGCTGGCTGGGAGGCGAGGGTGCCATGTCGACGCAGTCGCCCAAGCGCGTCTCCATGCCCTTCGGCGCCGGACCCCGACTTTGTCCGGGGCGCTACCTGGCGATGCTCGAGATGAGCCTGGTGTTGGGGATGCTTGCGCGAAACTTCGAACTCCTGGAGGTCGCCGCGCCGGGCCGGGCTGCGCCCGAAGAAGCCCTGGCGTTCACGATGCATCCTGTCGGCTTGCGCATGCGCCTGGCCGCTCGCTGAAGCGGCGAAGCTTCGCCGAACGGAAACTCGATTCGGCGGCGTCCGATCTGCAATGCCCTGCTCGCGCTTGGAGTTGGCGACGAGACCACGTTGCTCCAACACATTGGCGGCAAGATAACCGGCACGCGATTCACGGTGGATTGAGCCGCAGGCGACGGCGCCGGTCGTCCCGTGTCCCTGGCGTTGCCCCGCAAATCACTGAACGGATTCCGGCAGGCCCGCCTTGCGGAGTCCCTCGGCCAGCCGAGCGCGCTGGCTCAGGTAGCCGGGGGCGTCCCCGTGAGTCAGCAGCAGGAACGAGCTCATCCTGTCGTTGGGCAGCAGCTCGCGGTGCCTCACCATGTGCGCAGCCGCCTCGGCATTGTCACCGCGCAGCGCCTCGATGGCAGCCATCATTGCGTAGGGAAGCCCGCTGTTCGGATACTCGGCCGCCCATTTCTGCCACCAGCTGTAGGCCTCGCTGTCGCGCCCTTGCGCGAAGGCGGCTTCTGCCGAGGCAGCGTAGAACATGTAGAGCATGCGCGTGTCCGTCGGGCTGAGCCCGCGCGCCTTGTCGATGTGCCGTTGCGCTTCCTCGAACTGGCCGTGCCTGATCAGCGCGCGTGCGAGGTCGATGTGGCCGGTGGCGTAGCTCGGGTTGATGTCGAGCGCCTTGTTGTACACCTCTATCGCCGCCGTCGTCTGTCCGCGAATCATCAGCAATTCGCCCCATGGCACCAGGTTTTCCGGGACATCAGGCCCGAGGTCGAGCGCACGCTTGAGCGTTCGCTCGCATGGGTCGAGCAGGTCTTGCGGATTGGCGTTGAATGAATTGCCGAGCTCTATGAGATAGGAAGAGCCAAGTCCCTGCGCGGCCGCCACGGATGTGGGGTCTATCCGCGACGCCGCCTCGAAGCGGCCGCGGGCCCTCAGTACCTCGTCTCGCGTCGTGAACCGGTTCAGGTCCCGCCAGCCCATCAGCGTGAGATCGACCGCATCGGGCTTGTGACCGGGCTGGCTGGCGCGCGCGCTCTCGATCTCGTAGTAGCGCACTCTGAGCATGCTGGCGATCCGCTGGGCCAGATTCGAGCGCAACGCGTCGCCGGCCGTCACAAACGTGGAGCGGTTCAACCGGATCACCTCGCCCGTCTCGACCGAAGTCAACTCCGAGTCGACGGCGATGCCGCTGCCGTCGCGAACCACGCGGCTGCCAAGCACATAGCGCACCTTCAGTTCGCGGCCAATGCGAGCGATGTCGGGCTTCGCCGCGTCGTAGGGCGCGGTAGCGCCCGGGCCCATCACCCGCATCCATTGGCGCAGCGAGATCTGGGTCGCAATGTCACTGCCCAGTGCATTACCAAGGGCCAGCGCACCTTCGACTTCATCAGCAACGATCACCGGCAATACCGCAACGGCGCGGCGCTTGGCGATCTCGGCATCGATGTGAAGCGGCGGATCCGCGTTCATCCGCCAAGCGGCGCCGGCAATGGCCAGCAAGAAGACGCAAAGGCTCCCCACCAGCCACCACGCCAGCATCGGCCGGCGGCGCGCACGCTGGGCTTGCGTGGTCGGCCTCGTGCCAGGCTCTGGTCGCGCCTCATCGATCGCGGTGTCGAACATGTAGCCGCGGCGCGGCAGCGTCTTGATCAATCGCTGATCCCGATCCCCCAGCGCGGCGCGCAGCTCGGCAACACATTGCACCAGCGAATCGTCGGTCACCACCACGCCGCCCCAGATGGCGGTGATCAGTTCATCCTTGCTGAGGAGCCGCCCCGGATGCCGCAGAAAGTAACGCAGCATCGAGCGCGGCTTGGGCCGAAGGGCGATCGGGACACCACCCTTGCACAGCTCATCGCGCAGGAGATCGAACTCGAAGCCCGCAAAGCGGAGCGCACCGCCTCCAGCGCCCGGCTCACCGAAGGCCAGCGCATTCCCGATTCCTCGACTGATCGTCGATGGCTCGTCGCTCATTCCTCCACCCCTCGGAGTTGCAGCGGCGCCGGCATTGGGGCTGCGTCGGCGGTCGCGCTCCGACATTTTGTGCCTCTCGAAACGCGCGCGGGACGAATTTGTCAGTTATCAGCACCGCCCCCGGGCGCCAAAAGGTCCTCTGCGCGTTCCGGCCGCCCCGGCGCATCGTGCGGCCGGAGCATCCATCGGCGATATATCGGCAATTCATCAGCGTCTTCTCGGGCCGCAAGGACGGGCTGCGCCAAAGAATGATCCTCGCCAACCGGCCGCACGCCTCGAGGAGGGCATCGATGAAAGCTGTCTGCGCCGCGTGCAAGGCGGAATATGAACTCGGCCGGAAGTTTTGCGGTGAATGCGGTGCCGGGCTCTCGCTTGCACCCGCGCCACTGGGCCCAGGCGGCAATCCGCGCATGACGCGCCGCCAGATGACGGTGCTGTTCTGTGACCTGGTCGGCTCGACCGAATTGGCCGGGCGGATCGATCCCGAGGATCTGCTCGATGTCTTGTCGGCTTACGGCGATCTGGTCAAGCGGGTAGCCGCCCGCTTCGGAGGACTGGTCGCGAGAATCGTCGGCGATGGGGCCGACGTCTATTTCGGCTACCCCATGGCCAGCGAGGACGATGCAGTGCGCGCTGTGCATGCCGGCCTTGCGATCGTCGAGGAAGCAGCGCTTCTGAAGGAAGCGGCCCAACTTGCGTCCGCGGTGCAGGTCCGGGTTGGCATTGCCACGGGGCTGGTCGCTGTTGGCGTGCAGGAGACGCTGGCAATCGCCGGGGGCACCCCCAACCTGGCAGCGCGCATTCAGGCGCAGGCACAACCGGGACAGGTCGTCATCTCGCCCAGCACGCGGCGTATCGCGGGCAACCAGTTCGAGTATCAGGATCTGGGTATCTTCGCGTTGAAGGGGTTCGACGAGCCTGTTCGCCTGACTGCAGTCATGGGGTCCGGTGCGATGAACAGCCGTTCGGCCTGGCGAGGTCACGACGCCGAATCCCCATTGGTCGGGCGCGACGCCGAGTTGGCGGCGCTTCTGGATTGCTGGAATCTCGCAAACTCACCGCAAATCACGGGTGCTTTGGTCGTTGCCGAGGCTGGATTGGGCAAATCGCGGCTCGCCACTGAGCTCGATCGGCAGCTGGGCTCGATCGTGCACACGACCGTGCGGCTTCAGTGCTCGCCCTTTCACGCCAACAGTGTGCTGCATCCATGGGTCCAGCATCTGGCGCTGGCCGCAGGCTTTGCGCGCGAGGATACGTCGCTGATGCAACTCGAGAAACTGGAAGCGCAGCTGGCAATTGCAGGCGTCGCGGCGGACCTGGATCTGAGTCTTGTGGCGTCGTTGGTGGGTCTTCGCAGCGCAGATCGCTATCCGCCAGTCAGCTTGCCGCCTCCGGCACAGCTGCAAATGACCAAGGATGCATTGCAGCGGTATTTCGTGGGGCTCGCTTGTGGGCCATCCGCGATGGGAGACGGCAGGCCTGCGCCGCTGCTGCTGATCGTCGAGGATCTGCACTGGATCGATCCAACGTCCCTGGAACTCATCGACCAGATCCTGGCCGGACCTCAGACCGCGCCGATCCTGCTCTTGATGACCTCTCGACCCGAGTCAAGACCGGCACTCAAGACGGACCCGAGGGTCATCCCGCTTGGCCGCCTCGATGATCAGGCCTCACGCGCGATCGCGATGAGAGTGGCCGCCGAGATCGGACTCCCGGATTCAGCGATCGACACGATCATTCAGCGCAGCGATGGCGTGCCGTTGTATGTCGAGGAAATGACGCGGATGGTGATGGATTCGCACGGCGGCCTCGGCGGCGGCGCGGACCTGCGCCTGACCGACATCCCCGACACGCTGGTGGACCTTCTGATGGAGCGCCTGGATCGCCTGGGCGCGGCAAAGTGGCTGGCTCAGGTGGGTGCGGTGATCGGTCACGAGTTCCGCCGGCGCTTGTTGTTTGCCGCCGCGGACATGGATCGCGTCGCGTTCGACGAAGCATTGAATGCGATGCTGGATGCGAGTCTCATCCTGCCGGGCGACAACACCGGCGAGCGGTTCGCCTTCAGGCACGCGTTGATTGAAGACGCCGCCTACGGGTCGATTGTTCCGAAGACCCGGACCGCGTTGCACGGGCGCGTCGCCGACGTATTGGTGCGCGAATTCGCAGAGGACATGGCGCGCCAGCCCGAGCTTGCCGCGCGCCATCTGTCGAGAGCCAGCAGGTACCTCGAAGCGAGCCGCCAATTCCTCCAGGCAGGCAAGCAAGCCCTTGACCGTGGCGCCCCACGCGAGGCCGCCGCGCACCTGTCAGATGGAGTGGCGACCCTTTCCGCAGAGCCACGCGGCCTGGAACGTAGCGAGTCCGAGCTTGCGCTGCTCTCGGTACTCGGGCCGACCACGATGGTGCTCAAAGGGCCGGGCAGCCAACAGTTCCACGACGTTCAGAGGCGCGCGTTTGCGCTGTGTCATGAGTTGCCCGGCGCGCCGCGTCAGTTTCCGATCACCTATGGTCTGTGCCTCTACCACTGGGGCCGCACCGAGCTCGAGACTGCACGCGTGCTGGCATCAGACCTTCTCAGAGTCGCCCAATCGAAGGACGATGATGCCGAGGCGGTCATGGCGGCCAACACGATGATGGGGATGATCAAGTTGAGCTTGGGCGACGCGCAGGCGGCGCGCGCACATCTGGAGCGCTCGGTGGCGCGCTACGACCCGCAGCGTGACGTCGCGCTCTATCCGATCTATCTGATGGATTTCGGCGTCTTCGGTCGCTTCTATCTGGCGGTGGCCACCTTGATCACGGGCGACGAGGAGCGTGCAAGCATGCATGCGCGCGACGCCTACGAACTGGCGGGTCGCCTGAACCAACCGCACACCCTGGGTTTTTCAATGGTGGCCAATTGCACGATCGCACTGATGCGCGATCAGCCGGCGCTCGCTCTTCAGTTTGCCGAACAGTGCATAGACTTCTCCTCGCGCTTGGGCTTCTCCGAATTTGTCGGGATGGCGCGTATCGCGCGTGGATGGGCCACCGCACGCCAAGGTCAACTCGCCGCCGGCCTGGACGACATGGAGGCAGGCATTCGACTGTGGCAAGCAACCGGCTTCGAGAACTGGCAATCCTGGTTTGCGAGCCTCAGGGCCGAAGTGCTGATGAAACTCGGCCGCGGCGAGGAAGCGTTGCGCGACATCGAGCATCAGATCGAGCGGATCAATCTCAGTGGAGAGAACGTCTTCCGCAGTCTTCTCGTTGCCCAGAAGGCCGAACTCCTGAGCAATGGCGCCGCCACTGCGATCAGCCTCTAGTCTTGTCAGTCCGTGTCGCCGAACCAGGGCTTGGAACCCGGTCTCGGGTTGAAGCCCTTGCCACCCTTGTGGATCTCCGCGTGGTGCAGTTCCCATTCGGTGCGCACGACATCGACGACGACCTTCAGGTTCACGCCCGAAGGAATCCGCCTGACCGTGAACGTGTAGGCGGACGGGCGCGCGATGCTCTCCTTCGCCATCGCGATCGCCTCGCTGTCGGTGGGAGGGGTCTCCGCCGTGATGTCGACCGGGCCGTTCTTGAACTCGTCCTTCGGCGTGAAGGTGAAGACCGTGTCCTTCCCGACGACGCGGCTGGAACCGAAAGTGAAGTCCTTCACGTTGAGCTTCTTCGCCCGGGCCTTGAGCAGATCCATCTCCTTGCCCCTTTGCGGGAACATGCCGTCGAACGCTACCTCATGGCTCTGGTCGGTGGTGCGCCTGAGCTTCTTTCGCATCGCAGCCCAGTCGGTGATGAAGGCGTACTCGGGCTTGGCCTTCATCTGTTTGAAGGCGTCCTCGTCAGACAGCTTGCTCGCGCCGGGCTCCTCGTAGAACGGATCAGCCAGTGATTCGGTGCCGCCGCCATAGCGCTGGCCGTGCGTCGGTGCAATCACGCGCGCACTGCCGCCGAAAGCGGTACGCACTTCGCCCAGCATTTCCTCGCTGCGCCCGAGGTTGCAGCCCCTGATGAGGACGTTGGTCCAGAAGCCGACCAGGTCCGACTGGGGCTTCGTGATGTTGCCAGCCTCGTTGGCCTTCTTCAGTTCACCGTACTCCACCTTGCCCGCCGTCGCGTCGTGCGCATCGAGCGAGAACTGAAGGGTTCCATCCGGGTGCGCGTGCGAGACGATGATCAGATCCGCCACCGGCTTGCCCCCGTCGTTGACGCGCTGGTTGATGCCGTCGAGGTCGCGCACGTCCTCCACCAGCGTCGCGCCGGGATATTCGGCCTTGAAGAACTTCTTCGCCTCCGTATAGAACTTGTTGTCGCTCTTCTTGACGTCCTTGCCCATGATGAAGACGTAGTCGATGGCACCGCGGGCCGTGTCGACCCGCCCGATCTGCGCTTCGATTTCCTTGGCGACCGCCGGTGCGTCACCCTTGGCAATGCGCTGCAATACGTCGGGGCCCGCGACGATCGTGCCCGTGGTCCTCGGCCCGCTGCCCTTGAAATCGACGAGCACGCCCTTGCGGCCCTTGTCGTATCGGCTCCCGTTCAATTCGAAGTGCATGTCGAGCCCGTAGGCATTGATGAGCCGCCACACGACCTCGTGCACGGCAAACTCCGGCTTGCCGGAAGCCAGGGCGCGCTTGGCCAGCGCCGCGAGCGCCGTTTCCTCTTTGGTGATCGCGGCGGCCTCGTCGGGATCGCGCGGTCTCCGCTGCAGTTGCACGCCCGCAGGAGACGCGCCGCGCTGTTGAACGACGTGGGTCAGTTCATGCGCAAGCAATCGCCGCCCTTCGCCCACATCGCCCGCACGCCGGCCCGCTCCGAATACGATGCTGTGGCCCACCGTGTAGGCCTGGGCGTCGACCTCGCTCGCCGACGCCTCGGCAGCAGGACCGGAATGAATCCGGACCGACGAGAAGTCGGCATCGAAGCGCCGTTCCATGTCGCGTCGCAGGGCGGGTTCGATAGGGCTTCCCGGGCCCTGCAGAACTTGATGCACGCTCGCCGGCGCTTCGACCTGCGAGGGTTCGAACGCCGCAACCCGTGCGGGCACGGGCCGCCTTGCAGGCGCCACACGCGGAGCTTCCAACAAAGGACTTGCGCGATGCATGGAGCGGACCCCCGGCGAATGACGAATCCCGTGCAAGCACCGTCATTGCTTGCTGCGTGGGTGTGCATCGGATGGTGCGCCGATCCGCGTTGCCTCGCAAGGGTCGGGGGCCGCGACCTGCCGTTGGATCGATGGACCCCCGACCTTCGGACTATCCCCAAGCGGCAACCACAGGGCTAATATGCCAACCGTTCTTCTCGTCGCCCGCCACTTCGAAGAGGAAGGGATCGATCCATGTACGCGCCACAGATCGCCAGGGCACGGACAAGAAGCTCTGCGGGCCGGACACCGCCTGTCATGTCCGCGCCGCTGCGAGGCGTGATCCAGCGCAAGCTCACGATCGGGTCGGTCGACGATCCGCTCGAACACGAGGCCGACAGCATTGCCGAGAAGGTGATGCGATCACCCGACAGCGAGCTCTCCTTCACCCGCGCGCCACCTCGCATCAGCCGCGCATGCGCCCACTGCGAGCGCGAGGAAGAGCAGGAAAGACTCCTGCAGCGGTCGTCCGAGCCGGGCGAAGCCGTCACGGAGACGCTCGCGCGCGGCCTCGGTACATCCGGCGGCGGCCGCGCGCTACCGCCAGCCGCACGCGTCTTCATGGAACGACGGTTCGGGGCCGACTTCTCCGCCGTGCGCATTCACGCCAACGCCGAAGACAACGAGCACGCGCGCCAGTTGAACGCGCAGGCCTTCACGATCGGCAATCACATCCACTTCCGCAGCGGCAAGTTCGATCCCGATCACCACGCCGGCCGGCTGCTGCTCGCGCATGAACTCGTGCACACGCTGCAGCAGGGCCACGGGGTTTCGCTCGTGCAGTGCAAGACCAATGCCGAATGGCAATCCGACGCGACCGCGCTCGAAACCCGGATCCTGGCCACGTCCGAATACAAGGCCCTGAACGGCGAGGCCAAGGGCAACGTGGCCTGGATCATCGCGCAGGCCAGGACGAAGCCGCTCGGCGATGCCAAGAGCCAGCGCCTCTACTACCTGAACAAGCTGCTGAAAGCGATCACGACGCCCTATCACGGGACCACGACGGGATCGGGCTACGGCTGCTCGCCGGACACCGCGACGAAGAACCGCAAGGTTGTCGACGACGCCCTGAAAGAGGAAGAGCGCTGGGGCGGTGCCTACAACGATGTCGACGAGCTAGCGGTCGCCACGGCAACGCGCATGGTCGAGAGGACCGGCGAACAGGGGAAGAAGTACAAGGTGGACCGTAGCGACCCGATGAACATCCGCGTGAAGATCAAGGTCAAGCTCAACGGCGCACCCGACGAGGTTTCCAAGGTCAAGGGCCTCGAGGATGCGATCGAGCGCTCGATCTCCATGACGACGAAGGGCTACTACGTCGACATCGTGTTCGTCAACAGCACCGGCCCGGACGTGTTCGAGTTCACTGTGAAGTTCTGCGAATGGCCGAACTCGGGCAACTGGGCTTCGAGCCCGGTCACGCTCTCGCACGAGGTCCATCACGCGCTGGGTCTCGCGGACCGCTACGACTACATCGAATCGCACGCGGGCAATCCCGACATGAACCCCGAGATGCGGCTGCACTGGTTCGTCGAGCAGATGAAGAAGACGGCCGGCGCGCGCGACCTCTACAGCAAGATGGCCTACAACAACAACCCGCTCCTGGCCGAAGATGTCTGCGCGGTGGCATTTCCCGCAGGCGCCGATCGCAACAAATGCATCGGCGCGCGCAAGAGTCTCGATCCGGCCAACGTGCCTCCCTGAGCCAGTGCGAGTGGCTATGTCTATGGCCCTCGTTCTATTGCGGTCCGCCATTCCCGCGGGTAATGTCGGCTCCCCTTTTTCATGTCGATCGATCGGCCTGATTCGAAACAAGGAGAGTCGACCATGCCTTCCGCATTGCTGTCCCCTGGCGTCTATATCGAGGAAGTGCCAAGCGGGGTGCGCACCATCACCGGCGTGGCGACCTCCATCGCCGCGTTCATCGGCAGGACATCGCAGGGACCCGTGAGCGAGCCGGCGTTGATCACCAGCTTCGGCGATTTCGAGCGGCTGTTCGGCGGTGTCCAAATGGACTATCCGCTGAGTTATGCGGTGCAGGACTTCTACCTCAACGGTGGCAGCCAGGCCGTCATCGTGCGGCTGCAGTCGGGCGCCGCGGCCGCTGCGGCAGCGCTCGTCACTGGCGGTGCCAACAGCGAGGCGCTCGACCTCGTTGCGTCGAGTCCAGGGACATGGGGCAATGCGTTGAAAGCCGTCGTCGACGACGCGACGCGCGACCCGACCGACACCACGCTCTACAACCTCACGATCACGCAGGCCGGCGGCGCCACCGAGAAGTTCCTGAACGTCTCCTCCAGCAGCGCCAGTCCCCGCTTCGTGCCGCGCGTGCTCGACAGCAGCTCGCTCCTCGCGAAGGTGGCGCTGGACAGCAGCGGCCACTGGATCGCACCTGCGACGCGACCCCTGCCCGGCACCGTTTCGTTTGCCGGCGGGGTCGACAGCGCCCACCTGGCGAACGCCGACTATCTCGGCTCCGCGAGCCTGAAGACAGGCATCTTCGCGCTCGACAAGGCCGATCTCTTCAACCTGATGTGCATTCCGCCGGACACGCGTGGCGGCGACACGCCCGCGGCCGTCTACCAGGCGGCGATGGCCTATTGCGCGACGCGCCGCGCGGTGTTGCTCGTCGATCCGCTGGCCGCCTGGGGACAGGTCAAGGAAACCGCGGCCGCGAAGGCTTCCGATCCGAACACGGGCGTGGCCAGCCTCGGATTGACCGGCGACGCGGCGCGCAATGCCGCGATCTTCTTTCCGCGCGTGATCAAGTCCGATCCGCAACTCAACGGGCAACCCGACGTCTTCGCACCCTGCGGCGTGGTGGCCGGCATCATCGCGCGCACCGACGGCACGCGGGGCGTGTGGAAGGCACCGGCCGGCCTCGATGCGGCACTCAACGGCGTGCAGGGGTTGCAGGCCAACCTGAGCGACGGCGACAACGGCGTATTGAACCCGCTCGGCATCAACTGCCTGCGCTCCTTCCCGGTTTCGGGGCGCGTGGTCTGGGGTTCGCGCACGATGCGCGGCGCAGACCTGCTGGCCGACGACTACAAGTACCTGCCCGTGCGCCGGCTCGCGCTCTACATCGAGGAGAGCCTCTATCGCGGCACCCAGTGGGTCGTGTTCGAGCCCAACGACGAGCCGCTGTGGTCACAGATCCGGCTCAACGTCGGCGCCTTCATGCAGAACCTCTTCCGCCAGGGCGCCTTCCAGGGCCAGACACCCTCGGCGGCGTACTTCGTCAAGTGCGACAGCGAGACGACGACGCAGAACGACATCAACCTCGGCATCGTGAACATCCTTGTCGGCTTCGCGCCGCTCAAGCCGGCCGAGTTCGTCGTGATCCGCCTGCAGCAACTGGCCGGCCAGATCGCCGCCTGAGGAGAAGACCATGGCCCAGTTCACCGTCAACACCTTCCGCGTCGACCCCTACAAGAACTTCAAGTTCAGGGTCAAGTGGGACGGCAAGTACGTCGCCGGCGTGAGCAAGGTCGGCATGCTCAAGAAGACGACGGAGGTGGTCAAGCACCGCGACGGCGGCGATCCCAGCACGTCGCACAAGTCGCCGGGACGCACGGAGTTCGACGCCATCACGCTGGAGCGCGGCGTCACGCACGACCCCGAGTTCGAGCAATGGGCCAGCAAGGTCTGGAACTTCGGCGGCGGCCTCGGGGCGGAAGTCTCGCTCAAGGATTTCCGCAAGGACATCATCATCGAGGTCTACAACGAGGCGGGCCAGAAGGTGCTGGCTTACAACGTGTACCGCTGCTGGGTGTCCGAGTTCCAGGCGCTGCCCGATCTCGACGCGAACGCGAATGCCATCGCCATCCAGCACCTGAAGCTGGAGAACGAGGGCTGGGCGCGCGACACGTCCGTCACCGAACCGACCGAACCCACCGTCAACGTCTGACGAGGACGCTCGCTTCGCAGCGCCTCTGCCATGCGCACCCTGGCCGATTCCGACCTGCTCCACGTGTGGGAGACCATGTGGCGTCAGACACTGCCGCGCCGCGCGGCCGCGTTGCTCGCCATGGCGACACCGGACATGTCGCACAGTCAATTGGCCGGCATGACCCTGGGCGAGCGGGAGCGCCGGTTGCTGGATCTGCATGCGCGCTGCTTTGGGCCACTGCTGTCCTGCGTGGCGGACTGTACGCAATGCGGCGAGACTTTTGAATTCGAACTCGATGTCCGCGCCCTCTCGACCGGATGGCCTGCGCCGGCCGAGGTGGCGCAACCGCAGTCGATCGAGACACAGGACTATCGCATCGACATGAGGCTGCCGACCGTGGAGGACAGCATCGTGGTCGGCGACGGCCACGACGCCCTGCAGGCCTACAGGACGCTGCTGGAACGCTGCCTGGCCTGCACGACGCGAGCGGGCGAGGCCGTCGCGCCGGACGCGCTGCCCCCGCCGCTGCTGCAGGAAGCGGCCGCGCGAATGGAATCCGCTGACCCCGCTGCGGAGCTCATGATTTCCATGCCTTGCCCTTCGTGCGAGACGGTCTTGAACGAACCGCTCGATCTCGCGGCCTTCTGCTGGGCCGAGGTCGAGGCCCGCGCGCCGCGCCTGCTCGCCGAAGTCCATGCATTGGCGTCTCGCTACGGCTGGAGCGAGGCGGACATCCTCGCGATGAGCCGCGTCCGGCGCGACGCCTATCTCGGAATGGTGTTGTCGTGACCAGCTACCTCGACCGACTCGCGGCGCGACTCGTCGAGCCTCGGAGCCACATCAGGCCGCGTCCCTTGTCGCGCTTCGAGGTTGCCGATGCGCCCGCCACGTTGGTGGAAGAGGTTGGCATGGCCAGCGAAGGCGACACGTTGCGCGCACGGCCGATGCTTGCCGCGGACGATCGAGGCGACGTCGTCCGGCAGGTCGCGTCGACCACGCCGCCGCTGCCCACCGAAGCGGCGGCGACCCATGCAGATCCGCACCCGGCTTCCGCCACGAATGCGAACGACATCACCGCTGCGCCCTCCGCCCGCGATGCTTCGACTGCCGAAGCACGCGACGTTCGCGCGCGGTCACGCCACGACCTTGCCTCGCCGATGGCCGAGCCGTTCGAGGCGCCCCCGGCGCGTCGTCCCGCAGCGGTTCCCACCATCCCCGCTGCGATGCCCGCTTCGTTCGCAGCCCAGCCGCCGCCGCAAGACGCCATCGAGCTTCCAGGATTCGAAGACCGCATCGCCCCCTGGCGCGCTCCCACCGAACGGCCTGCAGGGCCTGCGACCGACACGCGCACGGCGACGCAAGGTCCCATCCCCACTGCCAAGCCGCAGCAACACGGCAAGGCAGGAGCAGCACCCGACGACAAGCCCGCCGTCGTGCAGGTCACGATCGGAAGGCTCGAAGTCCGCGCGCCCGAGACGCCGCGCCGGCCCATCGCGAAGCCGACGCGCGCCGCGCCGCGCATGAGCCTGCAGGACTACCTTCAGCGCCGCACTGAAGGACGCAGATGAGCAACGCGCTCGCCATCGCCAGCGTGACGCGTGGCCTGCGCGCATTGGTCAACCAGGCCTTGCAGGCGCCCCTGCCCGCCAACCTTCCGGCCGACACCCTGCCCACCACGCAGATCCAGGTGACGACGCTGCCACTCGACAAGGTGCGCACCTTCTCAGCGAACGGCAATCTGCTCAACCTGTACCTCTACAGCACGGTGCCCAACCCGGCACTGAGCAACGGCATGCCTCCGCGCGACGGCCCCGCGGGCGGCGAACCGCCGCTTGCGCTCAACCTGCACTACATGCTCACGGCCTTCGGACAGGACGACAACGAGCTCATCGCGCAACTGCTGCTCGGCCGCGCCATGCTGGCGTTGCACGACAACCCTTTGTTGATGCCGTCCGACCTCGCCGACGCCCTGGGCGCGGCCGACGTGCAGGACCAGATCGAGCGCGTTCGCATCACGCCGCATTCGCTCGGCTTCGAGGAAATGTCGAAGCTCTGGATGGCCTACCAGACGCAATACCGCCTCTCTGCCGCGTACGAGGCCTCCGTGGTCCTCATCGACAGCGCCCGGCCCGCAAAGGTCGCGCCGCCGGTGCGCGCTGCAAGCATCGTCGTCGCGCCGTTCCGTACGCCGACGATCGACCAGGTGACGCCGCAAGTCGCCGCGCCCGGCGCGACGATGACGCTCGCGGGATCGAATCTCGGCGCAGCGACGACACAGGTGGTCGTGGCCGGCCTGCGGGTGACGCCGTCGACGATCGACGATCGCATGCTCTCCTTCACGCTCCCCGCGGGCGTTCCGGCCGGCGTGAACACCGTGCAGGTGGTGCAGGAAGTGCCTCTGGGATCGCCGCCGGTGGTCCATCCGGGCGTGGGCTTCGAGTCCAACGCCGCGGCCTTCATGCTCAGTCCGAGCATCACCACGGCCTCGCCGATCAGCGTCGCGCGCGGTGCGGTGCTGCAACTGGCTGTCGCGCCGCCGGTCGGCCGCAGTCAACGCGCCGTGCTGCTGCTGGACGACCAGCAGGTCGCATCGGCGCCGCATGCACCCGGAGACCCGGACACGAGCGGCACGGTCTCGTTCCCGATTCCCTCGGGCTTCGTCGCGCGCAGCTACCTGGCCCGCGTGATGATCGACGGCGCGTGCAGCGCCCTGGTGACGGACACCACGCCCGCAAGCCCGACCTTCAACCAGTTCGTGGGCCCGACGGTGACACTCACATGAACGCCGGCGCCACACCCCTGCAGAGCAACGAGCTCGCACTCGGCGCGGCGCTCGCGTGGCTTCGCGAACGCCTGCAGCGGCTGGCTGATCGGAGGGAGCCTCCGGTTGGCGGTGAAGGGGAAGACCTCGTTCCCGTGCCGACACTCGCCGTGCTTCAGCAGCGGCTGGGGCTTTCGACGTTCGAGCGCAACGTCTTGCTGCTGTGCGTCGCGGCGGCGCTCGACACGCGCATCGGTGCACTGTGCGCGCAGGCGCTCGACGGGCCTTCGCGGTCGAGTCCGAGCTTTGCGCTCGCGATGGTCCTGTTCGACGATCCCGCGTGGGAGGCCCTCTCGCCCGACCGGCCCCTGCGCTACTGGCACCTGATCGACGTGCACGCCAGCGGTGCGACGCCCTTGACGATGAGCGCGCTGAGGGCGGATGACCGGATCGTCGACTACATCAAGGGCCTCAACCGCCTGGACGAACGCATCGCGCCCGCGTTGCTGCCGATCGCCACGGACGACCTGCAGCCGCTCCCGCCCTCGCAGCAGTCGGCAGTGGATTCCCTGCTCGCATTCGTGCACAGGTCCGACGACGCGGCGCTCGCGCCCACCCTGCAGCTGACCGGCATTGATTCGGCGAGCAAGCAACTGGTGGCAGGCCACGTTGCGGCGAGCCTGGGGTTGCGCCTCGAACGCATCGGGCTTTCCGCGCTGCCCGCGCAAACCGTCGATCTCGACGCCTGGTGCCGGATCTGGCGGCGCGAAAGCCTGCTGATGCCGCTGGCGCTCTACATCGACGCGCACGATGCGGCGCCGGGAGAGTCGACGGAAGCAAGCGCCGCCGTGCTGGGGCGTGTGCTCGACCGGCTGCAGGCGCTGGCCCTTGTCGCGACGCGGGACGCGCACGCGCTCGGCGCCGGCGGCCGCGAGGGTCTCCTCGTGACGGCGATCGACAGGCCCACGGCCACCGAGCAGACGCAGGCCTGGCTCGACCTGCTCGGCCTGCCCGGCCTGCCCGGCGACGAGCGCGACACGCTCGCGTCGCGGCTGGCGAGCCAGTTCAACTTCAACCTGCCGCAGATCGCCTCCATGGCACGTAGCGCGGGACTCGCGAGCCGAAACGATCCTGGCGAAGTCGCCACGGCGCTCTGGACCGCCTGCCGCCAATGCGCGCACTCGAAGATGGACCTGCTCTCGCAACGCATCCAGCCCAAGGTCGACTGGGACGACATCGTGCTCCCTGCGGATTCGCTGTCGCTGCTGCACCAGATCGTGGCCCAGGTCGCCCTGCGTCGCAGGGTCTACGGCGACTGGGGCTTCGAGCGCAAGATGAGCCGCGGCCTCGGCCTCAGCGCGCTCTTCCATGGCGAGAGCGGCACCGGCAAGACGATGGCGGCGGAAGTCATCTCGAACGCGCTCGAGCTCGACCTCTACCGCATCGACCTCTCGGCGGTGATCAGCAAGTACATCGGCGAGACCGAGAAGAACCTGCAGCGCATCTTCGATGCCGCGGAGGACGGGGGCGGCATCCTCTTCTTCGACGAGGCCGACGCGCTGTTCGGCAAGCGCAGCGAGGTGCGCGACAGCCACGACCGCTACGCGAACATCGAGACCAACTATCTGCTGCAGCGCATCGAGGCTTTCCGGGGGTTGGCGATCCTCGCAACGAATCTGAAAGGCTCGCTCGATGCGGCCTTCATGCGGCGGCTGCGCTTCGTCGTGCCCTTCACCTATCCCGGCCCGCGCGAGCGTGCGTTGATGTGGCAGCGCGCCTTCCCGGCGGACACGCCGACCGAACGGCTCGATGCGGTGCAACTCGCGCGGCTCGACTGCACCGGCGGAAGCATCCACAGCATCGCGCTGAACGCCGCCTTCCTCGCCGCGCACCGCGGCAGCAGCGTGACCATGGACTTGGTCTACCAGGCTGCGCGCAGCGAGCTTCTCAAGCTCGGCCGGCCCATCAACGAAGCGGATTTCCGGCCAGCGGCCGTGCAAGGAGCGCACGCATGAAGATCGAACTGCACATCGACCGGCTGGTCGTCGACGCGGCAAGCGGCGCTGCCCACGATCGCGAACGGTTGGCGCGCGAGGTGTCGCAGGCGCTCGCGCAGCGCATGGACGCCCGAACGGCGGCGCAACATGTCCCTGCGTCGGGGCAGCCCCTCGCGCACCGCATCGCCGCCGCGGTGCATCAAGCCATCCCGGGCGCACCGCGCGGAGGCCGGCCATGAGCAGCTTCCCCGGTTCTCCACGGCTCGTGAAGGGCGCGATCGTCGGCATCGATCCGTTCAATCCGCTCGCGAGCATCATCAGCTTCCAATACAACCCGGACACGATGACGCGCCAGATCGAGGCGCAGACCACACGCTCGGACGACGGCGACCGGGGCGAGGCGCTGCGTCTGAAGGGCGCGCCGGTCGAGACCATCTCGCTCGACGTCGAGATCGACGCCACCGACCAGCTCGAACAGGCGAACGCGCTCGCCGTGAGTTCCGGCATCTATCCGCAGCTCTCGGCACTGGAAATGCTGGTCTATCCGAAGAGCAGCCTCGTGATTGCCAACACGATCCTGCTGGCTGTCGGAACGATCGAGATCATTCCGCCGGCCGCCCCCTTCACGCTGTTCATCTGGGGGCCGCAGCGCGTACTGCCCGTGCGCATCAGCACCTTCTCGATCACCGAGGAGGCCTACGACGTCAAGCTCAACCCGACCCGCGCCAGAGTGCAACTCGGCCTTCGCGTGCTCAGCTACAACGACCTGCCGATCACGCATCCCGGCTATGCGCTCTTCCTCGCACACCAGGTGGCCAAGGAGACGATGGCCACGCTCAACACGGTCGGCAATGCGTCGGCGTCGGGTTCGCTGTCGTTCAGCGGCGGCGTCAGCACGGGGATGTAGGCCATGGCCACGACAAGTCGCTATGCCAGCCTTCCGGTGCTCACCTGCATCGGCGCGGACGGGCGCGCCGTCAGCTATTTCAGCCGGCGCTTCCTGCCGCCGGGCAGCAGCATGCCGCTCGTGATGAGCGTCACGGTGACGCAAGGCGACCGGCTCGACCTGATCGCCGCGCGCACGTTCGGCGACCCGGAACAGTACTGGCGCATCTGCGATGCCAACGATGCGCTCGACCCCTTCGAACTCACCTCGACGCTCGGCCGTGTGCTGCGCATCGCATCACCGCAGTTCTGAGCATGGACTTCCTCGGCATCCACCTGACCTTGTTGATCGGCCCCTCGGTGCCGCTGCCGGCGCCTGTGGACCTGATGGAGGCGCTGGAGGAAGTGGAGGTCCACACCGGCGACGATCGGTCGGGCTTCCAGATCCGTTTCCAGGTCGGGCGTTCCGGGCCGGCGGACCTGCTCGACTATGCCCTGCTCGCCAGTCCCTTGCTGCAGACCTGGAACCGCGTGATCGTGATCGTCACCTTCAATGCCACGCCGCGCGTTCTGATGGACGGCTTCGTGACGCAACGCGAGTTCTCCGCGAGCGACGAACCCGGGCGCTCGTTCGTGACGCTGACGGGCGACGACGTGAGCGTCAAGCTGGACCTGGAGGAAAAGAGCGCGGAGCACGTGGGCCTCGACGACGGGCTGGTCGCGTTGAAGCTCATCGGCAGCTATGCCGAGTACGGGCTCATTCCGGACTGGCTCCCGCCGCCGGTGATCGATCCGCCGCTGCCCATCGACCGCGTGCCGGTGCAGATGCGCACGGACCTCGAACACCTGCGCTTCCTGGCGCTCCGCCACGGCTACGTGTTCTACATCGTGCCCGGTCCCGTGCCGATGACCAACACGGCCTATTGGGGCCCGCCCGTGCGCGTCGGACTGCCGCAGAGCGCGATCACGGTCAACATGGGACCGAACAGCAACGTCTCGGACTTCAGCGTCCACAGCAACGGCCTCGGGCCGACGCAGGTGAGCGGCAAGGTGCAGGACCGCCTGACCAACCAGGCGTTGCCGATCCGGCTCTTCGCGAGCCTGCGGCCGCCCCTCGCCGCACTGCCTGCGTGGCTCGTGGACCAGCCCAACGTCCGCACCACCCAGTTCCGCGAGACGGGCATCGACGGGATGCAGGCCTACGGGCGCGCGCAGGCCCTGCTGGAGGATTCGATGGACCTGGTGGTCGCCAATGGCGAACTCGATGCGCTGCGCTACGGCGACATCCTGCAGCCGCGCGGGCTCGTGGGCGTGCGCGGTGCAGGCTACCTGCACGACGGGCTCTGGTACGTGAAGAACGTGAGGCACCGCATCCGCAAAGAAAACTACTCGCAGTCGTTCACGCTCGCGCGCGAAGGCTGGGGATCGACCGTTCCGGTGGTGAGGCCATGAGCGCTGCGCCGGGCCGCCCCAAGCAAGCTCGCACCGCAGTGCGAAGCACGGAGGTCATCCAGTGAATCCGTTCTACGGCAAATACCGGGGCAAGGTCGAGAACAACGTCGATCCGATGATGCTCGGGCGCGTGCAGGTCAGCGTTGCGGCGGTGCTTGGAGAGGGCACGCTGTCGTGGGCCCTGCCCTGTGCGCCCTACGGCGGCTCGGGCGTGGGCTTCTTCGCCGTGCCGCCGGTCGGCGCCAACATCTGGGTCGAGTTCGAGGGCGGCAACCCCGAGCAGGCGATCTGGAGCGGCTGCTTCTGGGGCGCTGGCGAGGTGCCCGCGATGCCGGCCGTCGCGGAGATGAAGGTGTTCAAGACCGACTGCATCAGCCTCCAGATGAGCGACCTTCCCGGCGTGGGTGGCTTCATCCTGGAGGTCAATCCCCCGGCGGTGGGGGTGCCGCTCAAGCTCACGCTCGATGCCGATGGCATCAAGCTCGCGATGGCCGCGTTCAGCATCGCGATCGGAGCCACGGGCGTGTCGATCAACGATGGCGCGCTGGAGGTCATCTGATGCCCGGCTTCCTGCTCGACCAGACTTCGATGGTGACCTGCATGCATGCGGGACAGGCGAAGGCGACGGCGCCGTTTCCGCGTGTCACCTTGAACAAGCAGGCGGTGGTCACCCAAGCCGCGGCCTACATGGTCTCGGCCTGCGCCTTCAATGTCTCGGGTGCACCGAGCCCGTGCGTGAGCGCGATGTGGACGACCGTCGCGACCCGCGTCAAGGCCGGCGGCGCGCCGGTGCTGCTGGTGGACAGCCAGGCGCAGTGCGTGCCCAACGGCACCGGCGTGCTGGTCGCGCCGTCGCAGGTCCGTGCAAGGGGAACGTGATGCAGCTCGGCTATCCCTACGGATTCGATGTGCAGGGCCGTACTGCGCAAGCCGCGGGCGATGATCACATCCGCGATCTCATCGAGCAGGTGCTCTTCACCGCACCGGGCGAGCGCGTGAATCGCCCGACCTTCGGCACGGGGCTCGCTCAGCTGCTCTTCGCGCCGACGAGCCCCGAGCTGGCGACCGCGACCCAGTTCCTGGTGCAGGGCGCGCTGCAGCAGTGGCTCGGGGACCTGATCAAGTTCACCGGCGTGCAGGTCGAGAGTGTGGACAGCACGGTGACGGTGACTGTGCAGTACGTGGTGCTGGCAACGCAGCAGCGCATGTCCGCGGAATTCACCCGGGGCGGGGGCTAGCATGAAGACCAGTCATTCAGATCCGGAAGGGATGGGGCGGGCTCACGTCGACGGCGTACTCTGCTCCGCGAATGTCCCCCGGCCTGCGGCCTCCTCCTTTATTTCGCTGCGCAGAGCACACCATCGACGCGATCCATCACGGCCGTGCTTGATCGGCCGGCACAACACAGCGGTTCCCGTGGCGAGGATGCCGGGTGATCCCCGCAGCGAAATAAAGGAGGAGGCGAAGCCGGGGGACATTCGCGGAGGGGATCACCCGGTGTCCTCGCCACGCGCCCCGGACGCCTGCGCCGAATTCAAGCTGCATTCCATGCGTAGCAGGTCACGCAGAAGCGTGGTGGAAGACTGAGATGGACCAGACGATCTGCTGCGACGCCCAGCGACGCATCGACGTCGCGAACTCGACCACGCTCAACGGCATCGATTTCGTCGAGGTCGTCGACGTCGGGGCGCAGTTCCAGCAGGGCCTGCGCGTGCACTTCCTGCGCAGTCCGGCGCCCGCGGGCATCACGGCGGCCAATGTGCTGATCAGCGGCGGCGAGCGCTTCACCGGCATCGTGGTCGACCAGCCGCCCACCTACGACGGCGACGTGCTGGTGCTGCACGTCGACCAGCCGGGCGACTTCTCGACCTACACGCTTCAACTCGTGCAGCCGGACGGCAGCGGCCTGCCGATGGCGGGCATGGACCCGGTGCTGTCGTCGGTGCAGTTCTCGTTCAAGGTGGATTGCCCCTCGCCTTTCGACTGCCAGCCGGCCGCGACCTGCGCGCCCACCGTGGCCGCCGTGCCGGAGCTCAACTACCTGGCGAAGGACTACGCGGGCTTCCGCCAGCTCATGCTCGACCGCCTCGCCACGCAGGTCCCCGGCTGGCAGGAAACCCACGTGGCCGATCTGGGCGTCGCGCTGGTCGAGATGCTCGCCTACGTCGGCGACTACCTGAGCTACCAGCAGGATGCGGTGGCGACCGAGGCCTACCTGGGCACCGCGCGTCTGCGCACTTCGGTGCGGCGACATGCCCGACTCGTCGACTACTTCATGCAGGAAGGCTGCAGCGCCCGCGCCTGGGTGCAGGTGCAGGTGCAGGCGGACAACGTGGTGCTGCCGGCGCATACGCCGATCCTCGGCGGCAAGGCAGGCGCCACGCCGGTCGTCGCGAAGGCCGGTTACGCCGCGGCGTTGGCGGGCCAACCCGTCGTGTTCGAGACGGCGCAGGCCGCGACGCTCTTCCAGGCGCATCAGCAGATCGGCTTCCATACCTGGGGCGACCGCCGCTGTGCGCTGCCCCGGGGCGCGACGCAGGCGACCTTGCGCGGGCGCTTTCCCCAACTGAAGGCGGGCGACGTGCTGGTCTTCGAGGAAGTGCTGGGGCCCGAGACGGGACTGCCCGTTGATGCGGACCCGACCCATCGCCAGGCGGTGCGACTGGTCAGCGTCACGATCAACGACGCCAAGGGCCAGCCCCTCCAGGACCCGCTCTACAAGCAACTCGTCACGCAGATCGCGTGGGCCGCGGACGATGCGCTGGCCTTTCCGCTTTGCCTGTCTGCGCGCATCGCGAAGAACAGCACGGAGACCGACGTGAGCGACATCAGCATCGCCCGGGGCAACATCGTGATGACCGACCATGGGCAGCGCCTCGCGGCGGCCGAGGTCATCGGCGAAGTGCCCCAGCCGACGCTCTATCGCGCGCCGGTGGCGAGCGGCACGATGTGCACTGCGTCGCAGCGGGAGCCGGTGCCGCCGCGCTTCCGCCCCCGGCTGACCCAGTCGCCGATCACCTGGGCCGTGCCCTTCGATCCCGCGGACCTCGGCGCATCGGCGGCAGCGCTGCAGCAGCCCGATGCGGCGAGCGCCGTGCCCGCCATCCAGCTCGCCGGCAGCCTCGAGGGACAGTCGGTCGACTGGTTCGCGCAGCAGGACCTGCTCGGAAGCCATGCGGACGATCCGCACTTCGTCGTCGAGCCCGACGACGCGGGCGTGGCGTGGCTGCGCTTCGGTGATGGCACGCACGGGCGGCGCCCGGCGTCCGAGACGGTGTTCAATGCCAGCTACCGCGTCGGCATGGGCAGCGCCGGCAACGTCGGCGCCGGAACGCTGGTGCGCATCGTGACGGACGACCCGGCCATCGTCGGCATTCGTCAGCCGCTGCCGGCCAGTGGCGGCACCGAGCCCGAAAGCATCGCCTCGGTGCGCGCGAAGGCGCCGTATGCGCTGCGCACGCAACAACGCGCGGTCACGACCGACGACTACGCGCGCCTCGCCGCGAAGCTCCCCGGCGTGCAAAGCGCGGCCGCCACGATGCGGTGGACCGGGAGCTGGCGCAGCGTCTTCGTCACGGTCGATCCCTTCGGCGGCGGCGCGCTGGATGCGGCGGCGGAGGCCCGGCTCGCTCAGTCGCTCGAGAGCCTGCGCATGGCCGGCCATGACCTGGAGATCGAGGCGCCGATCGCGGTGCCGCTCGAGATCGCGATGCAGGTCACGGCGCGGCCGGAGTACTTCGGCGCCGAGGTCTCGCAGGCGCTGTCGGAGGTCTTCAACAGCCGCGTGCGGCCGGATGGGCGGCTTGGCCTCTTCCACCCGGACAACTTCCGCATCGGCCAGGACGTGTATTCGAGCCCGCTGTATGCGGCGGCGATGGCGATCGACGGCGTCGCGTCGGTGCAGATCACGACCTTCCAGCGACGCGGCGACGCGGGCCGCGCGGCGCTCGATGCGGGCGTGCTGCCGATCGGGCGCCTCGAAGTGGCGCGCCTGGACAACAACCCGGACTTTCCGGAACGCGGCGTCTTCAGCTTCGTGGTGAGGGGCGGAAAATGAGCACCAGCTCCAACCCCTCGCCTGGCGTGCTGGACGCCTGCGGCGCATGCGCTGGCGTGTCGCCGCAAACGCCGGGGGTCGTGGCCAACCGCGCGGGTCTGTCGTCGATCAGCTACCGGGTCGGAACGCAGCCGCTTTTCAAGGAAAGCATGCAGGCACGCCTCGGCACGCTGCCCGAACTCCGCACACGCGACACCAGTGACTTCACGCTCGGCCTGATCGACGCCTGGGCCAGCGTGGCGGACGTGCTCAGCTTCTACCAGGAGCGCATCGCCAACGAATCCTTCCTGCGCACCGCCACCGAACGACGATCGCTCGCAGGCCTCGCGGAACTGGTCGGCTATGTGCCGCAACCCGGTGTGGCCGCCAGCACCTGGCTTGCATTCACGATGATGCAGGCGCCCGGAACGCCGTCGACGGCGGTCGACATTCCCGCGGGCACGCGCGTGCAGAGCATCCCGCTGCCCGGCGGCCTGCCGCAGACCTTCGAGACCATCGAGACCGTTCCGGCCAGGGTCGAGTGGAATGCGTTCCGGCCGAGCCTGAGCTTTGCACAGACGGTGGATGCCGACACGACGGATGTGCTGCTGAGCGGCGTGTCGACGGGCCTCAAGCCCGGTGACAGCGTGGTCGTGACACCCAGCGAGCCAGGAAGCCGCCCGGTGCTGCGCACGGTGTCCGGCGTGACGCCGATGGCGGCCGAGCAGCAGACCCGCGTGACGCTGCGGCCGGCGATCTCCGGGGCCCAGGTACCGGTTCCCGCGCCGCCTCCGCCGCACCGGCTGCGTCCGTTGATCGCCATTGATTCGCTGCGCGTCGACACGGTGCCGCTGAACATTGCGACCACGTTCGCGGCCCCACGCAACTGGTCCTTCGTGACGCAGCAGGTGTTGGCCGCCAACGTGCCTTTCATCGCGCGCGCCGACGACCTGAATGTCTTCGGCTGGCGCCTCGGACTCAAGCTCACCCAACTGTTCAGGACCCTCGCGGCGTACTCTCCACCGGTCGCGCCGAGTGTCCATGCGTTGCGCACGAAGGCTTCGCTCTTCGGCTACAACGCGCCCGATCCGCGCAGTCTGCCAGCCGCCATCGCGGGCCAGTATTCGGACGACCGCGGTACCGACGGCGATTGGCAGCCGCCCTCCGACACGCTCGACCCGCTGCTCGATGCCACCTACCCGCGCATCGCGCCGGGCGGCGACGCGGCGCCCAGCTTTGCGGCGCTGAGATGGAGTGACAGCCAGGGCGAGCACTGGGTCGTCGCCAATGTCGACGGCGTCGCCGAACACGGCATTGCGAAATACACGATGAGCGGCAAGGTCACCCAGCTTCGGCTGTCGGTGGTCGGCCAGAGCGACGGCGGGCCCGTGTCGGTCTCCTATCCGAACTTCAGCAACTACCGCGGCGCCACCCTGCAGGCAGAGAGCGAAGCCCTGCCCCTGGCGCGCCTGCCGAACGAGGACCCGCTGCCGGCCGACAGCCAGATCGACCTCGACACCTGGGTCGACGGCCTCTACGCCGGCCAGCGGCTGATCGTCACGGGCGAACTCGCCGACTCGCCCGGCAACTACGCGAGCGAGATGGTGCAGATTCAGTCGGTCGAGCATGCGATCGGCGCCGACGGCGGCACCACGCTGTCGCTGGTCAGCGCACTGACACAGGCCTATGTCCGAAAGACCGTCACGATCAACGGCAACGTCGCGTCCGCCACGCACGGCAGCGGCGTGAACGAAGTGCTGGGCAGCGGCAATGCGAGCCTGCCTTCGCAACGCTTCACGCTGCGGCAATCGCCGCTCACCTACGTCAGCGCGGCGACGCCGAGCGGTGTCGCATCGACCCTCGCACTGCGCGTGAACGGCGTGCGGTGGAGCGAGGTCCACGACTTCTACGGCAGCGCCGCGAGGGACCGCGTCTACATCGCCCGCCTCAATGACGACGGCAGCACCAGCCTGAGCTTCGGCGACGGCGTCAACGGCGCTCGGCCGGCAACCGGCACGGAGAACATCGTCGCCAGCTACCGCAAGGGCATCGGCGCGGTCGGCAATGTTGCTTCGGGCCAGCTCACGCTGCTGCAGACGCGCCCGCTCGGCGTGCAGGGGGTCATCAATCCGACGCCCGCCACCGGAGGCACCGATGCCGAGACGGCCGACGACATCCGCACGAACGCAGCGCTCGGCCTGAGCACGCTCGGCCGCATCGTTTCGCTGCAGGACTACGAGGACTTCGCCCGCGCCTTCGGCGGCATCGCCAAGGCGCTCGCCACCTGGACCTGGTCCGGGCAGACCCGCGGCGTCTTCCTCACGGTCGCCGGCATCGACGGCGCCGACGTGGAATCGGGCGGCGCGGTCTTCGGCCACCTGCTCACCGCGATCGGCGATTCGGCCGAGCCGAACGTCCCGGTGCGGCTCAGCAGCTACCGGCGCGGCGCCTTCACCTTCAGCGCGAACCTCATGGTCGATCCGGCCTTTGACATGGATGCCGTGCTGGCCGCAGCACAGCAGGCCGCGCGCGATGCGTTCTCCTTTGCGCGGCGCGGCTTCGGCCAGGCGGTGACGCGCAGCGAGATCATCGCGCTGCTGCAAGGTGTGCCGGGCGTGGTGGCGGTGCAGGTCTCGGCGCTGCGGCGCACCGACACGGCGCTCTTCGTGCCGGCTGCGCGCATCGCCGTGCTGCGCGAAAACGCGCAGATCGACGCGGCGCTGCCCCAGGTGGGCTCCGGCGCGAGCGTCCTCGCCGCCGAGTTGCTGACGTTGGACCCGAGGCCGTTGAACCTGGTCGCGACCTGGGCGGAGGCCCCCCCATGACACTCGACGGCGACGCCCTCCTTCAACTGCTGCCTGCGATCTACAGGCTGCGCGATGCCGACCAGGGCGGCGCGCTCGCGCGGCTGCTCGACGTGCTGGCCGAGCAGGTGCAGGTGCTGCAGGAAGACCTGGCCCAGCTCTACGACGACCAGTTCATCGAGACCTGCGCCGATTGGGTCGTGCCCTACATCGGCGATCTGATCGGCTACAGGCAGCTCAACGGCGTGGCCGCGACCATCAGCAGCCCGCGCGCCGAGGTGGCCAACACGATCAACCTGCGGCGCGGCAAGGGCACGATCACCGTGCTCGAGCGGCTGTCCCGCGACGTCACGGGCTGGGATGCCCATGTCGTCGAGTACTTCCTCGGGCTCGCGGTGACCCAATGCGTGAAGCACGTGCGCGCAGGCGCCGGCGGCACGGTCGACATGCGGCGCCAGCCGGTGCTCGAGCGCATCGGTTCGCCCTTCGACAGCGCGGCCCACACGGCCGAAGTGCGCGGGCTCGGATGCGGCGGACGCTGGAACCTGCCCAACGTCGGCATCCACCTGTGGACCCAGGAAAGCACCGGCCTGTCACAAGCCACGGCTTTCGCACTGGATGATCTGCGCTTCTTCTTCAACCCCCTCGGCACCGACACGCAGCTCTTCAACCGCCCGCAGCCGTTGCCGGGCGACGCGCCGCTGGCGCGCGAATCGAACCTGCCGGTGCCGATCAGCCGCCGCGCGCTGGCGGCCGACCTGAACGGCTTCTACGGACAGGACCTGTCGATGTTCATCGCCGGCCTGCCCGCCGGCACCGAGCTGCTGTCCGCCGATCTGTCGGACCTCGATGCCGGCGGCACGAAATGGGCCCACGTGCCCGTGGCGGGCAGCGCGCTGATCGATCCGCAGCGCGGGCGCATCGCATTCGCCGCGGCGCCGCCGAAACCACTGCAGGTCTGGTTCCATCGCGCCAGCGCATCGGACATCGGCGGCGGTGAATACGAGCGGCTGTCAACGCTCTCTCTCGGCCTCCAACCCGTGGTCGAGGTCCCGTCCGCGAGCGGCAGCGTGCAGACGGCCCTCACCGCCGTCGCATCCGGTGGCGCGGTGCAGTTCCCGAGCAGCGCGACCTGGGCCGAGACGCCTTCCGTCGCGCTCGCGGCCAATGCCGTCGTCGAGCTGCGTGCCGCGGACCAGACGCGGCCGGTCCTGCAACTGTCGGGCGAGCTGAAGATCAGCGGCGCGACCGGTTCCGAACTGACACTCAACGGTCTCGTCATCAGCGGCGGCGCGCTGCATCTCGCGGCCACGGCCAACGGACAGGGGCCCGATACCCTGCGGCTGGTGCACTGCACGCTCGTTCCCGGGACCTCCGGGCTGCTCGTCGAGACGAAAGGCACGCGGGTCGAACTGGACCATTGCGTCGTCGGCACGATGCGCATCGCCGCGGAGTGCAGTGTGAGCCTGACGAACTGCATCGTCGATGCCGGCGACCCCGCCGCGGTGGCCTTCGCGGCCGTCGACGGCGACGCAGCGGGCGGCGCACTCCAGGCCACCGACTGCACGCTCATAGGGCGGGTCCACAGCACGGCGATCGCCTCGGGCTCGAACTGCATCTTCCACGCGCGTGCAAGTCTCTCCGGCGGCGGCACACCGTGGCCGGCACCGGTGTGGTCCGAGCGGCGGCAGGAAGGTTGCCTGCGCTTCTCGTACCTGCCGCTCGAATCGATCGTGCCGCGTCGCTACCGCTGCCAGCCCGCGTCGGCGGCCGATGCGAGCCGCGTCGTGCCCCTCTTCGATTCGCTGCGCTACGGCGACGCGTCCTATTGCCAACTTGCCCGGCGCTCGGCCAACGAGATCCGCACGGGTGCCGACGACGGCGCCGAAATGGGCGTCCACCACGAACAGATGGCCCAGCAGCGCGAGAGCAACCTGCGCCTGCGCCTGGCGGAGTACCTGCGCGTCGGTCTCGACGGCGGCCTGCTTTTTGCCGACTGAGCCAAAGAGGAGGAACAACATGAAAGCCGACTTCAGCCGCAATACCTTCAATCCGCACAAGCACTACAGCGCCGTGCTCCAGCAGCAGGGCCGGGTGCAGGTCGACGCCGACTGGAACGAACAGCAGGCCATCAACGCCTACCGCGGCGAGCGCCTCGGCATCGACGTGATCGGCCCGAGCGGCGCTCCGCAGGACAACCCGGGCTTCGGCCTGGGCTTCACCGCCGACGGCAGCGACCTGACGATCACGTCAGGCCGCTACTACGTCGACGGCATCCCGTGCGAGATCGAGCCGGGCCAGACCCTTGCCTTCAGCAGCACCGGCGACAACAAGGCGCAGGTGGCCTTGCCGCGCTCCGATCTCGCGGACTTCCACGTTGGCCAGTGGGTGCTGCTGAACGTCACGGCGGATGCGTCGCAGATCCTGCGCATCACTACCGTGGCCGCCTCCGACGGCGCGCTCACGTTGACGCTTGGTGCCGCGATCACGCGGCCCCCGACGCCGGCCACCGGCACCTTCAACGGCGTGCTTCGCCGAATCACGACCTACCTGACGCAAGCCGACTTTCCGAACCCCGACTTCGCGACGGCTGCGGCCGGCGCCAATGCGGCCGCACTCGCGCTACCCAAAGGGCTCTACGTCGCCTACCTCGACGTCTGGCAGCGCCTCGTCAGTGCGTTCGACGACCCCGCCATCCGCGAGTCGGCGCTCGGCGGCCCGGACACAGCCGTTCGCGCGAAGACAATCTGCCAGCTGAAGCTGCTCGCCGTCACGCCGCCCGCAACCGATGCGCCGGCCTGCGGCACGGCCTTCCCCGAATGGGACGCGCTGACCGGCGGCGGCAGCGGCGCGCTCTCGGCTCGCGCTGCCCCTTCGCTGGGGCAGACGGGCCCCTGCCTGATCCCTCCCGGCGGGGGCTATCGCGGGCTCGAGAACCAGCTCTACCGGGTCGAGATCCACACCGCCGGCACCGACGGCCACGCGACCTTCAAATGGTCGCGTGACAACGGCAGCGTCGTCACGCCCATCCAGTCGTTCAGCGGCAGCACGCTGACCGTCGACAGCACCGGCCCGGACGATGCACTGGGCCTGGCGAACGGCCAGTGGGTCGAGATCCTCGGCGATGCCGACGAATTGCACGGCAGGCCGGGGCAATTGATCCAGATCGCCACCGTCCAGCCCGCCACCTCGACGGTGACTTTCGCCGCATCGCCGACGCCGATCGATGCATCCCTGAAACCGAAGATGCGGCGCTGGGACGGCACCGCCACCGTGGTGCCCGCGGGCGGCGGCGGCTGGCTGGACCTCGAACTCGGCGTGCAGGTGCAGTTCACCGCGGGCCAGTACGCGACCGGCGACTACTGGCTCATCCCCGCGCGTTCTGGCGCGACGGCCAGCGTCGAATGGAACCATGCCGCGCCGCAGCCGCCGAGCGGCGTCGTCCATCACTTCGCGCGCATCGGGCTGCTTCGCTGGGCGGGCACCTCGGCGGGCAGCCTGATCACCGATTGCCGCCCCACCTTCGCGCCCCTGACGGACGTGCCTGCCGCGCTCCACATCACCGGGATCAGCTGGCAGAACGACGACGTGCTGCAGCTCTCGCAGTTCGTCACCGGCCTGTCGATCTCGATGGATGGGGCGCCGATCGGGCAATACACGGTCAACCTCGACCCGGGCACGGGCACGCCGGTGCCGACGAACGTGGCATTGATGACGGCTTCCGACAACTCGATGATCGTCACGGTCGAGATTCCAACCCCCGTGCCGAACCAGCCCGCCAATGCCCAGCCCGCGTTGACGATGTCGGTACCGGTGGTGCTGCCTGGCAATCCGATCAGCTGGCAGGCGAAATCCAGCACCCTCCTGTGGGTGCCCAGCCCCGCGGCGCAAAGCGTGGTCAACGCGCTGAGCGGCGGGCAGGCGCGCGTGCGCGTGCGGATGAAGGGCAACTTCATCTGGGGCGACCTTGGTCAGGAGCGGCTCTATCTCGACGGCGAAGTCCGCGGCCAACCGGGGTTGAGTGCATCGCGCACCAACAGCCTGCGCACCGACCTGGCCTTTCCCTCGGGCTGCGGCCGCCGCTACAGCGACTTCGAGAGCTGGTTCACCTTGCAACTCGCCGCCACGCCGGTCTCGCTGCGCAGCTTCGGACTCAACGCGGCGGTGCTGCTCGGCGACGGCGGGGTGACCGGGCAGGTCGTGCTCGCCAGCGTCGCACAGGCGCCGGTGACGGTGACGCTGGCGGCCAGCAGCTCGCCGACGATCTCGGTCGTGCTGAACGGCGGCAATCCCCTGACGATCCCGGCGGGGCAGACCACCGCGACCTTCCCGATCACGGTCACGGCACCGGCGTCGAGCAGCGTCGTGAACGTGACGGCCAGCGTGCCGGCCATTCCGAATTCGCAGTTGACAACCTCGCTCACGACGAACTTCACCGTCGTGGTGCTCAGCGTCGCCGTGTCTCCGCCGACGGCGCTGTTGCTCGCCGGCACCTCGCAGCAGTTCACGGCCAGCGTCGGCAGCAGCGGGGTCGCCATCCCGGGCGGCGTCGACACGGGCGTGACGTGGAGTTGCAATGGCGGCTCCATCAGCGCGTCGGGCAACTACGTGGCACCGGGCGCGGCCGGCGTGTTCAACGTGGTCGCGACGAGCGCCGCCGACCCGCGGCGAAGCGCCCAGGCCACGGTGACGGTGCGCGTCAAGGGGAAAGACAAGGACAAGGACAAGGAGGCCGCTGTCGACAAGGCCGTGCGCATCGACAAGGTGGTACTCGCCGAGAAGGTCAGCGACGTGGTGGTGCGCGCGCCCGTGGCCAGTCCCGTGATCGCGGGCCCCGCGGTGATCGCTTCGCCGGCGATCCCGCAGCGCTCCTTCATCGCTCCTGCGCAACGGCCGGACGTCGGGCTTCCCGCGGCGCCGGCAGCGCCCACCAACCCGGGCACGGGCGGCGGTGGCTGAGCGGCCGCTGCTCGTGCTCGCCGATGAGCGGGATGCCGCGGCGCAGGCCTTCGTCGCACGCCATCGCAAGGATGGCGCGCGCCTGCTGAAGCCCTCGGACCTCTCGTGCGCGGGCTGGTGCCATCGCGTGGACGATCCGGCCGCTTCCGTCGCCGTCGTGGAGGGTCTCGCCATCCCCGGGTCGGTGCTTCGCGGGGTGATCACGCGGCTCGCCGCCATCGCGCCGGCGCAGCTGCCGCACGTGGCCCAGGCCGATCGCGACTACGTGGCGAGCGAGATGACTGCCTTCCTTGGCGCCTGGCTGTCGGCGCTGACATGCCCGGTGATGAACCGCCCCTTCGTCCCTTCCCTGTCGGGGCCGGCGTGGTGCAGGGAACACTGGGTGAAGCTTGCGCTCGACCTGGAGGTGCCCGCGGCCCCGGTGCGGCGTGCGCTGCGGCCCGGCGCGCCCATGCCGGGCCTGCAAGCCCCGCCTGAAGCGTGCGTTCGCCTCGACGTCGTCGGCCCGACGATCCTCGGCCATGCACATCCGCGATTGCGCGCCCATGCACGGCGGCTCGCCGATGGCGCCGGCATGCCACTGCTCGGCGTGCTCTTCGATGCGGAAGACAGCAACGCACGCTTCGTCGGCGCCGACCCCTGGCCCGATCTCTCCGACGAGCCGATCGGCGATGCCTTGATGGATTGCGTGCCATGAGCGCCGCGCCGGGCCGCCCCAAGCAAGCTCGCACCGCAGTGCGCAGCACGAAGGTACTCCTATGAGCGAATACCGCGCGACGGGCCCCGTTCTGCTGTGGGGTTCTCCATTCGATCTCCCGATCGCCGCCGTCTGCACCGCGCTGAGCCGCCTCGGAACGCCGATGTTCCTCGTCGACCAGACGCGCTCCGGCGAAACGTCGATCGACATCGAGATCGATGGCGTCCCCACGGGCTGGATCCAGGTCGGCGACCAACGCTGCGAGCTCGATCGCATCCGGTCGATCTACGCGAGGCCCCTGGACCCGGTGCGCGCAGAGGACGCATCGACGCTGGGCACCACCGGCGCCAGGCTTCACGCCGCCGCGATCGACGAGGCCCTGGGCTGCTGGCTCGAGCTGACGCCGGCGCTCGTCGTCAACCGTTTGTCCGCAATGGGATCGAACAGCTCCAAGCCCTACCAGGCGGCATTGATCACGCAAGCCGGGTTCGCAGTGCCCGACACGCTCGTGACGAACGACCCCGACGCGCTGCGCCGCTTCTGGAAGCGCCATGGCAGCGTCATCTACAAGTCCTGCAGCGGCGTGCGCAGCATCGTCTCGCGCCTGTCGCCGGACGACGCCGACCGGCTTGCGCACCTGCCCACCTGCCCGACCCAGTTCCAGGAATACGTGCCCGGAACCGACTACCGCGTGCACGTGATCGGCGACGAGATCCACGGCCACGCGATCGAATCGGACGCCGACGACTACCGCTATGCGGGCGCGGCCGGCGTTCGATTGAGGCCCTGGCAAGTGCCCGACGAACTCAGGCCCCGCCTGCGCGCGCTGGCCGCTTCGCTGGGGCTCGTCATGGCCGGGATCGACCTGCGTCGCAGGCCGCAAGGCGACTGGGTCTGCTTCGAGGTCAATCCCTCGCCGGGATTCACCTTCTACGACGACGAGGATGACGAGCCGCTCGCGCGCGCCGCGGCACGCTTGCTCAGCGAGGCCTGATGGTAGGGCCAAGCCGGGCGCGGCACAGCATGGTCGATATGTTCACTCGTCGGCCGCCTCCCTCATTCTGGGGACAAGAAACGGTGCTCCCAACCTTTTGAGTGCGCCAAGGCACATCGCAAAAGCGTCTGTCTTCCTACGATTCCAGACAGTTCGAAGCGAAGTCGCGCGAACCCTTGCACTCAACCTTGTTTCACCGGGAGTCGATCATGAAGCTGTCAACTGCGTTGCGCTCGTTCTGGCGCGTGCCAGTAGCCATCGTTATCACCAGCGCCCTGGCCGGCGGAGCATCACTGGCTTCCGCCCAAACAATGCGTGCCCCATCTCAGGTGCAGGGCACGCCGCTCACGCTCTTGCTGAGTGGCCCCACGGGCAATCCTTCGACACTGGTCTATACCGCGGAAGCCGGCTGGCGCCTTCATGCCGGGCTGGACGCCGATGCGCAACCCCTGAAGACTGCGCTCAATCCGCCCCCGATGCCGACCGACGAGCAACCGCCACTGGAGCGTCCGCTCACCGTATTCATTGACGGACCGACCGGCTTCACCTTCATCTATGTATTCGACGAAGGCTGGAGATTCGTCGGGCAGATTGCCAACGCGAGCCGCTAGCAACCGCAACATGCGATCAAAGGCACCGGCACTCGTGCGTATCGGCGGCTCCGGCATCACGCTTAGCGCGGCAACCTGGACCGTGGCGCTATGCGCGGGACTCGCACCATGGGGCCGACTCTCTGCGCAGGAAGCGCACCGTCCAATGGACGATCCGCGCATCGCGAGCGCGTGGCAAGCGCTACGCACCGTCAATTGCGAGCGCTGCCACGGCAAGGGTTACGAGGGCCTGGCCGCGCCATCCATCGTTGACTACGCCCGTACCCAAAACCGCGAGTCCTTTGTGCGCGCGGTGCTCGACGGCAATCCGCCGCGGGGCATGCCGGGCTATCGAGGCAATCCGCTCATTGCCGAGAACATCGACGCCATCTATCTCTACTTCCTGGGGCGAGCCGATGGCTCGATCGAACCAGGCGCCCGGCCCGCGCCGCGCGTCGCGGACTGACGCACCAAGGCCCGCATGCAGGCTTTGCACCGGTCGACGACACTGTCGGCATGAACGACAGCGCGCAAGAAAAAGTCAACCCGGCCGCCACCACTTCCTCCCGCATCGCCCTGACAGTGGCCGCCGCGTTCTTCATGGAAACGCTGGACGCGACCATCATCGTGACGGCACTGCCCGCCATTGGCACGGGGTTCGGCATCACCACGCTCGATGCCAGCATGGGTGTCACGGTCTACCTCATCGCGATGGCGATGTTCGTGCCCGCCGCCGGGTGGTGCGCAGCGCGCTTCGGTGCGCGCACGGTGTTCGCCACGGCGATCGGCATCTTCACCGTCGCCTCGCTCATCTGCGGGCTCGCACCGTCCTTTGCGGTGTTCGTCGCCGCACGGGTGCTGCAAGGCTGTTCGGCCGCGTTCATGTCGCCCGTCGGGCGTCTGGTCGTCCTGCGAGAGACGCCCAAGCACCGGCTTATCGAGGCCATCGGCATGATCACCTGGCCCGGCCTGATCGCGCCGGTGATCGGGCCGCCGCTCGGAGGGCTGATCGCGACCCATGCATCGTGGCGCTGGATTTTTCTGCTCAACGTGCCGATCGGATTGGTGGGTGTGTGGCTGATCCTGCGACTGTTCCCGCGCCGCGCAGGCGACAGCAAGGCGCGCTTCGACGCGCTTGGATTCGTCCTCACGGCGCTCGCACTGGGCCTGCTGGTCGAAGGCTTCACGCGCCTGGGAGAAGTCCATGACGGCAACGGTTTCACCATGGCGCTTCTGGCCGTCGGCGCATCGGCGGCGGTGGCGTCCGTGCGCCATGCCCGGCGCGCCGCCCATCCGATGCTGGACCTGCGGGCGCTCCGCGTGCCGACCTTCACGCTCGCCTCCGCCACCGCCGGCTTCATGTCGCGGGTGGCGATCAACGCCTCGCCCTTCCTGCTGCCGCTGATGTTCCAGATCGGCTTCGGCATGAATGCCTTCCAGGCCGGCTCGATGCTGCTGGTCTACATGGCCGGCAATCTGGTGATGAAGAGCGCGACCACGCCGGTGCTGCGCCGCTTCGGCTTCCGCCGCGTGCTGTCGGTCAACGGCGCGCTCTGCACCATCACGCTGTTTGCCTGCGGACTGCTGTCGCCGGGCGATCCGCTGCCGCTGGTGTGCGTGCTGTTGTTCGTCGCCGGCATGGTGCGTTCGATGAACTTCACCGCAATCACGACCCTCGCCTTCGCCGATGTGCCGGACGACATGCGTGCCGGCGCGAGCGCATTGGCCACCATGCTCCAGCAGGTCTCGATGGCGCTGGCCGTGGCGTTGGCCGCTTCGGTGCTCGGGGCATCGCAGGCATTGCGCGATGCTTCCGCACTGTCGCTGACCGATTTCCGGCATGGGTGGTTCGCGATCGGCCTGCTGATGGCGGCGGCCACCCTCATGACGATGCGCCTCGATCCGCTGGCGGGAGCGGCAGTGTCGCAGCGAAACTGAGCCAGGATGCCCACATGGACACGACCATCTACGCCTCGCCGAAGATCGATTGCCACTGCCATCTCTTCGACCCCGCAGCCTTCCCGTATCAGCCCGACGTCTTCTATCGCCCAACGGGCGGCGAGCTTGCCTCGGCCGACTACTTCGTCGAGGTCATGGCGGCGTACGGCGTGAGGCATGCGCTGCTGGTTCAGCCCAACTCGGGCTACGGCCCCGACAACAGTTGCATGCTCGACGCGATCCGCCAAGGCGACGGACGCTTCAAAGGCATCGCCGTCGTGGGCAACGACGCGTCGGCGTCGCAGTTGCAGGACTTGCAGGCCCAGGGCATCGTCGGCATCGCGTTCAACATGGCGCTGCTGGGTCTGCCGTACTACGCCGATGCCGATCCGCTCTTCGAGCGTCTCGCCGTGCTCGGCCTGTTCGTGCAGATCCAGGTGCAGGACGACCAGATGGCGGACCTCGCGCCGCGCCTGCTGGGCAGCGGCGCGAACATCCTCGTCGACCACCATGGCCGGCCCGATGTGGACAAAGGCATCGACGGCAAGGGCTTCGATGCCCTGCTCCGCATGGCCGACAGCGCGCGCTGCACCGTCAAGCTGTCGGGTTACGACAAGTTCGCGCACGACGCGCTGCCCTTTGCGGATGCGCAGCCCTTCACGCAGGCGCTGCTGGCGGCCTTCGGGCCGTCGCATTGCCTCTGGGGCTCCGACTGGCCGCATTTGCGAGCGACGCGGCGCCTGGACTACGGGCCGCTGCTGCGCGTGTTCGAGCGCAGCGTGCCTTCGGCACAAGACCGGAACGCGATTCTGTGGGAGACGCCTCGGCGGCTGTTCGGCTTCGGCGAACGCGTCGTCTAAACCATCGCCGCGTGGATTCCTGCCAGGCCAATCGCCACCGCCATGGCAAAACTCGCCAGCGCTGAAGGCGTGCGCGATGCGGCATTGGAAGCCAGCACGCCCACGCACCCCGCGAAGAGGAACGGCAGCGGGACCAGCACCGGAATCGCGAGCAGAGCGACATCGTCGAGCACCCCGCCCAATTGCGGCCCCTCTGGCGTCGTCCACCGGATGCCCACCAAGGGAAGCGCGGCAACCGCCATGCACAAGAGGAAGCCCCAGAAGAGCCATTCCAGCGACGCCGGATCATCCATTCGGCGCGGTGCGGCCGGCTCCTGCCAGTGCGTGTCGTCCCAATCCTCGGGATGCGTGAAAGCCCGAGTGCCGAAAGTGAAGGTGATGGGCGATGTCATGGCCGGCAATTTATCCACGCCGGTGCCCTCTGGCGCCCTTGCGGTTGAGGAGTATCGGCGCACGCTACCGGGCGTCGTGGCGCACGCGCCTTCGCGTCGATCCCCCCACGCTTGACCGGGACCGCCGCGCCCGCGAGCATTGACCCCATGAATCTCCACACTTGGCTCATCTACCTGCTGGCGGCCGTCGGGCTCTCGCTGTCGCCCGGCCCCAACGGGCTGCTGGCCCTGACGCACGGCGCGCTGCATGGCCGGCGCAAGGCGCTCTACACGATCTTCGGCGGCGCCCTGGGTTTCGTCATCGTGATCGCGCTGTCGATGTTCGGCATCGGCGCGCTGCTCAAGGCTTCTCTCGTCTGGCTGACGGTGATGAAGTGGCTGGGCGGCGCCTATCTGGTCTGGCTGGGCATCCAGGTCTGGCGCGCTCCGCCGATCGGCATCGAGGTGCGTGAATCGACGCCGGCCCGGCCCGGCAGCTCGCTGTTCCGGCAAGGGGCGCTGTCCGCGCTCACCAACCCCAAGGGGATCCTGTTCTTCGCGGCTTTCCTGCCGCAGTTCATCGATCCCGCGCGGAGCCTGTGGCTGCAGTTCCTCGTCATGGCCGGGACCTTCGCGGCCATCGAGATCGCGACCGAGTTGCTCATCGCCAGCATGGCGCATCGCATCAGCCCGTGGCTGCGGCGGGTCGGGCGGTGCTTCAACCAGGCTTGCGGCGGCGTGTTCGTCGCCATCGGGGTCGCGCTGCCTCTGCGCGCCTGAGCATCAGGTTTTGCCCAAAATGGCTAGAATGCCCAAATTGGGTAAAACAGCCATTCATTGGAGCTTCTCATGTCCAGCAGCAGTGCAGCCATTTCAAGGCCCGAAGCCATCGATCGCTTCACGCGCGGCCTGCCCGCCTTCTCGGCCACCCGGCTGGTCGCCGGCATGCAAAAGGTGACCAGCGCGGTCATGGCGCACGGCGCCGTGGTGGTCACCCGCCATGACGAACCGGCCATGGTGCTGATGTCGATCGACCGCTACCTGGCGCTGGAGCAGGCGGCCGAGCCCGACCTGGATGCCCTGACGCAACAGTTCGACGACATGTTCGCCCGCATGCAGGGCGACCAGGCCGCCCAGGCCATGGAAGACGCATTCGCGATGCCCCCGGCCGAACTCGGCAAGGCCGCGGTCCGCGCGGCCGGCGGCAAGTCCGCCAAGAGGTAGTTGGTCGGTAGATGGTCGCCCGCATCTTCGTTCTCGCAGGCGTCAACGGCGCCGGCAAGAGCAGCATCGGAGGCGCAGCACTCCAGGCACGCAAGGTTCCCTACTTCAATCCCGATCTCGCGGCGCGCACGCTGCTGGACACGAATTCCTCGCTCACGCTCGAGGCTGCCAACGCCCAGGCCTGGGAAATGGGGCGCGCCGGCCTGGAGCGCGCGCTCGCCGAAGGACTCAACTTCGCTTTCGAGACGACGCTCGGCGCGAGAACCATTCCTGATCTGCTGCTGGCAGGGGCCCGGGGCGGCGCCCAGGTCCATGTCTGGTATGCGGGCCTCGACACACCCGAAAAGCATATCGAGCGGGTGCAGGAACGCGTGAAGGCCGGCGGCCACGCCATCCCCGAAGCCAAGATCCGGGAGCGCTACACGAGCAGCCGTGCCAACCTCATCAAGCTGCTGCCGCATCTTGCGAGCCTTCGCGTGTATGACAACAGCATCGACGGCGACCCCAAGGCAGGCATGAGGCCGCAGCCCGTCCTGGTCCTGCACATGGAGGCTGGCCGCATCGTCTCCCACATCGGCCTCGAGCAAGTGCCTCAATGGGCGAAGGCCGTCGTCGCGGCGGCCTTCGAAGTCGCTGACAAAAAGGCAAAAGCGCCGAAACCTCGGCGCTCCTGAAGAAGCCGGAACCCGGCGTTTCTCAATGTCCCGGCTGCGCGCGCACAGGGATCAGGGGTTCATCGGATCGCCGCATGGCCAGCAGGCAGATGGCGGCAATCACCGCCGGAACGCCGATGACCGCGAAGAGCGTCGGCAGGCTCCAACCCAGGGCCAGCATCCAGCCGCCGGCCATCGAACCGAGCACCGACCCGACGCGGCCGATTCCGTTGGCCCAACTCACGCCGGTCGCGCGGCTCGCCGTGGGATAGAAGCCGGCAGACAGCGCGTTCGCACCCACCTGGGCGCCGGAGATGCACACGCCCGCGCCGAAGACGGCGAGCACGAGCATCAGGGTGCTGCCGGTGCTGCTGCCGATCAGCGCCGTGAACGCGGCGGCCAGGGCATAGGCCACCGCCAGCACGCGCTGCGGGTTGAACCGGTCCATCAACTGACCCAGTCCGATCGCACCGGCTGTTCCGCCGACCTGGAACATGGCAGTCACCAGCGAAGCATCCTTGAGCGAGCGCCCGGTGCTGCTGATGAGCGTGGGCAGCCAGCTCGACAGCAGATAGATCACCAGCAGGCTCATGAAGAACGCCAGCCAGAGCAGCAGCGTGCCGCGGCGAAGCTCGGGCTTGAACAGGTGCTTGACCGGAAAGCCGGGCTGCGCCTTCTCCGGCACCGCGAATCTCACGTTGGAGAGATCTTCACCGGGCGCGATGCGCTGCAGCGTCCGCAGCACCTGCGGGGCCTTGATGCCTTTCACGACCAGATAGCGCACCGACTCCGGCAGCGCGAGTGCAAGCACCGGCACCAGCGCAAGCGGAAGCACGCCACCGAGGACCAGCACGGCGCGCCATCCATGCTCGGCCACGATGTGCGCCGCCGCGACGCCACCCAGCGCGGAGCCGAGCGTGAAGCCGCAGAACATGGTGGTGACCAGCACCGCACGATGCTTCTCGGGCGCGTATTCGGAACTCAGCGTCACCGAGTTCGGCATGGCGCCGCCGAGTCCGAGACCGGTGAGGAAGCGCAGCACGATCAGCATCTCCACCGAATTCGAATACGCCGAGGCGAGCGAAGCCAGGGCGAAGAACGCCACGCAGACCATCAGGATCGTCTTGCGGCCGAATTTGTCGGCCAGGGGGCCGAACAGGAATGCGCCGGCCATCAAGCCCGCCAGCCCGGCACCGAAGACCGGCGCCAGATGCGCAGGGTTCAGCCCCCATTCGGCGCGGATGGCGGGGGCGATGAAGCCGATCGATGCGGTATCGAAGCCGTCGACGGCCACGATGAAGAAGCACAGCAGCAGCGTGACGGTCTGCGTCCGCGACAGCTTGTGCGAATTGATGAAGTGCTGGACGTCGATGGTCCGGGGCGATGTCATGGGGTGGCTCCTGGGAACGGGATTTCGAGGATCGCGATGATTCGGCCGCGTTCAGGCGGCCAGGCAGTTGTCGACCGTCCAGCCATAGAGCCACTCCATCGCGTCGTAGTAGCGCTCGGGAGTGCGGCCCTTCCAGAGATCGTTGCGCACCAGGCGCTCGACACCCTTCGCATGAAAGATGCGGCCCATCTCGCGCGCCGACAGTACGACGCGTGCCGTGCGGGCAACGCGCGAGTGCTGGTAAAGCTCGAAGGCCTTGCCGAAGTCGTTGCCGTTCACACGCAGCGCTTCGCCCAGCGTGACGGCATCCTCCATCGCCATGCAGGCGCCTTGCGCGAGGTACTGCAGCGTGGGATGCGCGGCGTCGCCCAGCAGCGCGACGCGTCCGAAGGTCCATTGGCCGATGGGCTCCCGATCGGCCGTGGCCCAGCGCTTCCAGTCCTTGGGCAGATCGATCAGTTGCCGCGCCTTGGCGCAGATGCCTTCGAAGTAGCCCTGGACCTCCTCACGGCTGCCTTCGCGCACGCTCCACTCTTCCTTCTCGCGGCTGTGGAAGGTCACGACGACGTTGTACTGCTCGCCGCCGCGCAACGGGTAGTGCACCAGGTGGCAGTTGGGGCCGACCCAGATGCTGGCGGCGTTCCATTGCAGATCGACCGGGAAGTCCTTCTTGTCGACCACCGCGCGGTAGACGACATGGCCCGACACGCGAGCCTCGTCGCCCACGTACTGCCGACGCACTGCCGACTTGACGCCATCCGCACCGATCAAAGCGACGCCGCGATGGATGTTGCCCTTGGCATCGTGAACGGTCACGCCGTCCGCATCCTGCTCGATGCGCTGCACGGTCGTCGACGTCAGCACCTCGATGCGGTCCGAAGCCTGCGCGCCCTCGAGCAGCGACATGTGGACGTCGGCGCGGTGGATCACTGCGTAAGGATTGCCGAAGCGCTGCCGGAAGGCCTCGCCGGTCGGGATGCGGCCGACCAGCGTCTCGTCGAGCGCGTCGTGCATCACCATTTCGTCGGTGTAGACGGCACGGCTTCGTGCGATCTCGCCGATGCCCAGCGCATCGAAGGCCGCGAACGCGTTGGGCCCGAGCTGGATGCCCGCACCGATCTCGCCGAGCTCAGCCGCCTGTTCCAGCACCTTGACCGAGAACCCTTGCCGCACCAACGCCAAGGCAGTCGCGATGCCACCGATACCACCACCGGCAACCAGGACTGGAAGCGCGGATTGCTTTGCATTCATGTGGGTCTCCTGATGAACTTGTGTACTGATCATCAGCACACTTAGCATCAGTATAGGGATAGAATAATTTGGACCACAAAGGGTTAACCCTTATTCACTCGATTGCATGAAAAAAAACAGCGCGACACCCGTTGATCTGGAGACTCTTCCCGGCCACTACATCCGGCGGCTGCAACAGATCGCCGTGGCGATCTTTCTGCAGGAAACCGAGGCCCACGGCGTGACGCCGGTTCAATACGCCGGCCTGCAGGCCGTCCGCAAGTCGCCGGGCATCGACCAGCGAACGCTGGCACGGTCGATCGGACTCGACACCTCGACGGTCGCCGGCGTCATCGACAGGCTGGAGTCCCGTGGATTGATGATGCGCAGTTCCTCGCCCGACGACCGCCGCGTGCGCCTGCTGAGCCTCACCGACGAGGGGCTGGCCCTGCTCGACGAGATCCAGCCGGCCATGATGCGCGCTCAGCAGCGCATCCTGGAGCCGCTGTCCAAGAAGGATCAGCAGGAATTCATGCGCATGATCCGCTCGGTGGTCATCGCCAACAACGAGCTGAGCCGGGCGCCGAGCGACGGTTGACGTGCGCGGAGGCAGCTACTGCGAGGCTGTCGTTGCAGCGCGCTCGCGCAGCCGCATGCTCAATCCGACAGGCGTCATCGTGAACGAGAGAAGTTCGCGCGCCGGTTGCCCGTCCGGCGTGTCGATTCGCTCGATGTCGAAGCGACTCAGCAGCAACGCCATCGCCATCTTCATTTCGAGCAGCGCCAGGTAGCGCCCCGGGCAGATGCGCGGGCCGGCGCCGAAGGGCATCGACGTGCGCTTCGCGCTGCTGGCGATGGCACCGGGGCCGCCGCCGTCCAGCCATCGCTCCGGCTTGAACTCGGCCGCGTCGGGCACGTGGCTGTCGCTCACGCTGTCGCGGCGCATGAGGCTGAATATCGGCGTCCCCGCCGGCACCCGCACATCGCCAACGACCGTGTCGTGCGCAGCCTGCAACCCGATCAGGGGCGCCACAGGCTTGAGCCTCATGGTCTCGTGCGCGCAAGCCTCGATGTAGTCCAACTCTCCCGCCTGATCGAAGGTCGGCACGCCGGAATCTGGCACGATGCGGCGCACTTCCTCGACCGCGCGGGCCAGCGCCGCCGGATGGCGCCACAGCAGGTCGATCATCCACGCGATGGTGTTGGCAGTGGTGTCCTCACCGGCAAGCAGCATGGTCATGACATTGCCGGCCACTTGCAGGTCGCTGATGCCGCTGTCGGGCTCGTCCGCCGCGCCGATCATGGCTTCGAGCAGGTTGCGCGGATGAACGCGAAGATCGGGATTCGCCTCCATCCGGCGCCGCGCTTCGGCAATGAATCCCTCGACGGCCGCGTTGACTGCAACCACGCCGCGCGCCAGTTCGCGGTCGGCAGCCGACGGGAACACACGCCAGAGCGGCAGCGGCGCCGTCAGGCGCCTGAGCAGCGCCGGAAAGATCTTGTCGAGGTGCTTCTGGATGACGTCGCCGTCGGACTCCAGCGTCTTGACCTCCGCGCCGAAGGCCAGTCCCGCGATGGTGTCGACCGTGTAGCGCATCAGGTCGGACTGCAGGTCGATGGCGATGCCCTCGCGCGCCGCATTCGACCAACGCCTGCCGAGCCGTTCGGCGACTTTCTGGAGCGAGGGGAAGTAGTCCCTGACATGCGCCGGATCGAAGCCCGCCATCACCATGCGCCGCTGCCGGCGCCAGTCATCGCCCTTGGCGCCGAACAGGCCGGGCTTCAGTCCCATCTCCTTGCCAATGCCTTCCAGCTTGCTGGTGCGATGGAACCCGTCCGGCCGGTCCCGAAGCATCGCCGCGACGGCCTGATGGTCGCCGACGATCAGCATGGAAGTCTTGCCGAGCTTCAGCTTGAAGAAGGGGCCGAATTCGGCGCACCAGTCTTCCAGCTGCCGGTGCATGCGCGGCGCGTCGATCTGCAGCAGATTGCCGAGCACCGGAATGCCGCGCGGACCCGGCAAGTCGTCAAGGCGGCGCGTGCCTGACGGCACCGGGGTTGCGGGGCGATCGAGGGTGGTGGGTTCCATGGTGCGGGCAGCATAGCGCGATGATCGAAGCGCTCAAAGCGCTGCGTTGCGGGCTTGCCGGCGCCGGTATTCCGGATACCAGTTCGTGAACCAGACGGCGCCGACCAGGGCCGCCACCGTCACCACCACGCCGACCCATAACGGCACCGAAGGCACGCGCGCCATCACGAAGTCGGCGCCCGTCATCACCAGGAAGGCCAAGGCCCAGATACCGCTGAGAAAGTAGTTGATGGTCTTGAACTGCGGCAACGCGGCAATTTCAGGCGGAACCCGCTCGCGGGCGTATTGCAGCGTGAAGGGCTGGCCGATCAGGATGGAAATCATCACGATGGCGAACAGGCCACCGTCAACCGCAAGGCGCACCTCGACGATGTTCCAGGCACCGCCCGTGCCGAGTACGTAGAAGCCCAGGCCCGCAAAAAGAATCACGGTGCCCATGTCGAGAATCTTGAGGCTGCCCGCATGGCGAAGGCGATCTCGAACGATCAGCCCGATGGCCACCGCGGCGGCGGCGAACAGGGCCACCACCACCGGCACCTGGCGCGACAACAGTGCAAAGACGATGAAGGGCGAGAAGCTCCAAAGGATGCTCATGGTTTCTCCTGAACGCGGATGGAAGTTTCAACGCCTGCCGGCAGCCAGCTGCCGTGGAAGCCGGACGGCACGCGGTGCGAAAGCTGCACGGTCGCGATCGGTCCGTCGGCCAATGACTGCGCTTCGAACACCGCCAGATCGCTGCGGCCTTCGGCGCCGCGGTAGACGGTCGCCAGCAGCCAGCCGTCGCCCTCCTCCGCATCGGCGGATCGCGGCACGAACACCGGCTCCGACACGCGGTCGCCTGGCGGCAGGTAGTGCAGCGTGCGCCGGCCGGTGACGGCGTCGAAATGCGCCAGGCCCTCGTTGCCCGCGCCGTAGATCGGCTCGCGCTGACAGGCGTACCAGCCGTGGCGATAAGACAGACCGGCGCGGCGCTCGTCGATGCGCGGGAACTCCCCGGCGAGGTCGTCGAGTTGCTGCTGCTCGAAGCGGTTGCTCGCGCCGGCGAGGTCGAAGGTCCAGCGGCACATTCTTGCCACGCTTCGCCGCGGGTCGGTCGGCCGGCCGTCGGGATACGGGAACAGCGGCGGCTCGTCATAGCGCATCACGTCGGCGACGATGCGGATACCACCTTGCGCGTTCTGCTCTTCCCACGCGTTCATCACGTGGAAGACATAGCCTGCGTCCCCCTCGAACCACCGGATGTCCTCGATACGTCCATCGCGCGACATCACGCCGACGCGCGCGCCGAGTTCGGGCTCCCAGGCGAACGGCGGCATGCCGCGTTCGGCGCGCGCCATGCTCGCCGTCAGCGGCAGCACCGGGAACAGCACATGCCCCTCGGTCACCGCGAAGTCGTGCACCATGCTCGCGCAGGGCGCTTCGAAGCGGTCGAATCGCGTCACCGTGCCTTTCGGATCGATGGTGCCGTAAGTCATGCCGCTGGACAGCGGACCCGTCGTGCCGTATCCGAAGAAGAGCAGCTCGCCAGTCGCCGGGTCGGTCTTCGGGTGCGCGGTGAAGGGGCCTTTCAATCCGCCGCCGAAATCGAAGGGACCGCGCGTGGCCAGCGTGCCGGGCTCGATCTCGATCGGCAGGTGCGCCTCTTCCAGCGCAAGCAAACGGCCGGCGTGCCACGCCACGTGAGTGTTGGCGACGCCTTCATCGGCCACGCCGGCGGCCAGGCCCTCGTCGCGCATGGGACGACCGAAGCCGTCGAACAGGCGGCGCCCGGCGGCATGCTCCGCCTTCCAGTGGGCCGTGCGAATCCAGCGATTGCGGTAGCTGGCGCGCCCGTTCGACAACTCGAAGGCATGCAACATGCCGTCGCCGCCGAACAGGTGTGCATCGGCGCTCGGGAACTGCGGATTGGGACCGTTGCGGACCAGCGTGCCATTGAGGGCGGCGGGCAATTCGCCCACGATCGGCAGGATGGCGGCTTCGGCCTCGAAGGAGATGGGGCTGCCGTTCACGCGCCGGGGCGGCGGTGAGACATTCGCGGGGGTCGACTTTTCGGGTGGCATTGCGATTCCTCGAAGTTGATATTGACGCTGTCAATACCTGCATTGAATGATGATCGGCGATGAAAGTCAAGTAAAATTGACGCCGTCAATATCGAATCCCGTTTCTCCTGAAGATCTTCATGCCTGCATCGCCCAAGCCCCGGCGCGCCGCTTCACCGGCTCCGCGCAGCCGCCGCAAGGCCGCCGAAGCCTCGACGCCCTATCACCACGGCGCGCTGCATGCCGCCCTGCTCGCGGCCGCGCAGGACATCGTCGAAAGCCAGGGCCTCGAGGCGCTGACACTGCGCGCCGCGGCGCGCGCGGCCGGCGTCTCGCACGCCGCACCGAAGAACCACTTCGGCGACCTGACCGGCCTGTTGAGCGAACTGGCCGCGGTAGGCTTTCGACAGTTCGCCGACGCGTTGCGCGCCGCGGGCAGCGACGGCGCATCCCCCGGCACGCGCTTCGATGCCATCGGCCACGCCTATGTCGCCTTCGCGCGCGAGCATCCGGCCATGTTCCTGCTCATGTTCCGCGGCGAGCGCCTCGACATGACGCGCCCTGCCCTGCACGACGCGGTCGAACAGGCACGCGCGGCGCTGGCCGGCGCCGCGGCGGCACGACTGGGCCTTGCGCCGGCTGCGGATGCGCCAGTCACGCCCGAACAGGGGGCGACGATGATCGCAGCCTGGTCGCTGGTGCACGGCTTTGCAATGTTGCTGATCGACGGCCGGCTCGACGCGGTCATGTCGCGCTGGCCACAGGGCACCGACTGGCAGACGCTCCTGAACGCGGTGTTCAACGCACCCCGCCCGCCGCGATGACGCAGCGCGCCGCCGCCGTCAGGCGATGACGCGCACCGGCAGCCGCGAAAACCCGTGCACGAAGGACGAGCGCACGCGCGTCGGCTCGCCCATCACCTCGATCGCGCTGAAGCGGTCCAGCAATTCCTCCCACAGGATCTTGAGCTGAAGTTCGGCGATCCGGCTGCCCACGCAACGGTGGATGCCGAAGCCGAAGGACAGGTGCTGGCGCGGGCGCTCGCGATCGATGATGAAGCGGTCGGGGTCAGGAATCATCTCCTCGTCGCGATTGGCCGAGAGATACCACATGGCCAGCTTGTCGCCCTTGCGGATCTGCTTGCCGCCGAGTTCCGTGTCCCGCGTCGCGGTTCTCCGCATGTAGGCCAGCGGCGTCTGCCAGCGGATGATCTCCGGCACGAGGCTGTCGATCAGCGCGGGGTTGGCGCGCAGCTTGGCCATCTCTTCCGGGTGCTGATGCAGCGCCAGCAGGCCGCCGGTCATCGAGTTGCGCGTGGTGTCGTTGCCGCCCACGATGAGCAGGACGAGATTGCCCATGTACTCCATCGGCCCCATCTCGCGCGTGACCGGGCTGTGGGCCAGCATCGACACCAGGTCGGGACGCGGCGGCACGTTGACGCGCTCGTTCCAGAGCCGCGTGAAGTACGCGAGCATGTTGCGCAGCTCGGCCATGCGGACCTCGGGCTCGGGCGCATCGGGGTTGGTGCGCTTGTTCGCGGTGGACATGTCCGACCAGTGCGGCAGCAGGCGCCGATCCTCCAGAGGGAAATCGAAGAGCGTCGCCAGCATCAGCGTGGTCAGTTCGATCGACACCCGGTCGACCCAGTCGAAGGTCTCGTTGCGCGGCAGGCCGTCGAGCACCTTGCACGTGCGTTCGCGGATCAGGCCTTCCCAGGTTTCGAGGTTGGAAGGCGCAGCGATCGGGCTCACCACCTTGCGCTCCTCGTCGTGCCGGGGTGGATCCATCGCGATGAACATCTGCAGTTGCTGCTCGCCGGGCGGGAAGTCCATCAGCGTGATGCCGCCCTTCGACCAGTCCGACGAGAAGATTTCGTGGTGCGTCTCGACGTGCATGATGTCCCGGTAGCGCGTGACCGACCAGTAGTCGCCGATGCCTTCGATGGAACTGTGCGATCGGTGGACCGGGTCTTCGCGGCGAAGACGCGCGAGGACGTCGCCGATCGTGTCGTCCACGAACCGCTGTGGATCCGCGGGGTTGAGAGCCTCCAGCGGCATCGACCGGATGCTGGCTCTCGATGCCTGCGCGGCATCGATGAATTCTGCGTTTGCCGCCATCGTGGACTCCTTGCGCCCTCGATCGGGGCTGATTCAAGAATCCTTCCCGGGCGCCGGCTTGTCAAGACTCGGGCGACGCAGCGGCCCTCCTCCTTTTTGAGGAAGAGATCAGTCGGATTCCCGGCTACCGATCATGGTCCGTTCGCCATCGGGGCGGTGCATGTCGAGGAATGCGCCGCTGAACGTCCACGTGGTGGTCGACTTCAACGCCGCCAGGAACTCGCGCTCCTGTTGCATCACGGCGCTGTCGCATGCCCTGCGCGTGGTCGCGACCGGCCCCACGGAGATGCGGTCGCCCTGCGTGGTGTAAGTCGCTCGGAAGGTATTGCAGCCGCTGAATCCCTTCACGATGCCGCCCATGAAGGACAGGGAGATCGTGGTGTTCGACATCGGGCTCAAGACGGCCTGCCGGCCATTGTTGAAGCCGGTGATGTTGGAGCGCAGGCCTTCGAGCGTGGGGACGGGCTCTGCCTTGAACGACATCACGGTGTCCCCGGCCTCGGACATCAGCGCGAGGCGATCGCCGGTCTGCACGGGGCGCAGGGTGCCGGTGAGCGCCTTCTTCACCGCGTTCTCCACCTTCATCGCGGCGTCGCCGCACATCATCATCGACCCGGCCAGCGGCGCGATGACGATTCGGTCCTGCTTGACCGTGTAGGAACCGAAGAAGCGATTGCAGCCCGAGAAGCCGCTGACACGGCCTCCCTCGAAGCGCGCGGTAACGGATTGCGGCCCGGAGGGCAGCAGGCTGGCGTCGAGTCCCCGCACACCGGTGAGGCGCCAGGTCGTCCCTTCGATCCCAGCCGCCGCCGCGGTCAGGGACAGCATCGAAACCAGGATCAGCGTCAGTCGTTGCTTCAGGTTCACATCGCCTCCTTCCGTGTCGTCATGACCGGTGAAGCGCGATCTTAGCGATGCGAGATGACGCTATTGGCGGCAGTCCGGAGGCAGGTATCTGGGCGCGATCTGGTCCGGCCGACATTGCCAGATGACGTGCCCTTGCGCATCGGTCGCAGGCACGAGCCGTATCGTCTTTCCGGCGAGCGATCCCGGGGCCATGACCAACTGCAGCATGCCGTCGGTCGTGTTCAGCCGCAGGTCCTGCAACACTGTCGGGATGGGCTCCACGAATCGCGCCTCGGCGAGCGATCCGGGGATGCGCTGGTTCGACTCGTAGTAGGTGCCGACGGCGCGCGCGGCCGAACGGCCGAAGCTCAGCGCCTGCGTCGTCTTCGCGCGCAGGGTGTAGTCCTGGTACGCCGGCAACGCGACGGCCGCGAGGATGCCCAGGACCATCGGAATGCCCAGCATGCACGCCAGGATGAGCACGATATTGCTGGTCCCGCCCTTCTGCGCGACGAGCACGAGTTGCCCTTCCTGGCTCCGGTTCACGGCCCGCGCGTTCTCGATCACGCGCTCGCAGTGCCGGTAGTAGGCGGCATCCGCGAAGAGCGGCGGCACGATGAAGATGGCGAGCACGTAGACGAGATAGCCGATGGCCACGGCACTGGGCACTGCCTGCCCCAGAAACGCCGCCGGAACCAGCAGCATGTAGGGCAGGAAGAAATAGAGAGCCGCCTTGCCCCACATCTTCCGATAGAGCAGCCAGTAGAGCGTGACGAAGAAGGCCGGCCAGTGCCAGCCGGCCGAAGTCCTGCGCCGATGATCGAAGAGAGCGAACTTCCCGAGGTAGTGATCGCGGTTCCTGGGGCCGACTGCCGCGGCGTAGAGATCCTGCAATCCCTCCCTCGCATCGCGGCCGGTGTCGAGGCCACCAAGCAGGCTCGGACGTTGCGTCGTGCCTCCGCGGCCGGTGGGTTCTCTCTTGACGCTGGCGCCGCAGCCCGGACAGAGCGCATGCGTGGGTGCGTTCAACGTGCCGCATTCGGCGCAATACATCGGTAGCGGTCCTTTCAGGAGCAGACGAAGGTAAGCGCGGAAAGCGTAACAGGGAGTTTCATTGCTGTGAATCCTTATGTACGCGAAATCGCGATGGGTGTGGCGATCACCGAGCTCATGATGGACGCCAGTGTTGATCCCAGGCGTGGTCGATGCCCATTGTTGACTCGGTGCTCCGTCGAATCTCGCTCATCGAGTGGCGGGCGATCCATGTTGCGATTGCGATGAGTAGCGCCTCGCACAGGACGCGTCGCCGATTCGGTTGCAGATCGCGACGACGGCCGCGGCGGCATCCCGATCCGTGGGATTGAGCTTCAGTGCGTTCTCCAGGGTTGCGACTGCCAGCCGGTCCTGCCCGCCACGCTCGAGGGCGAGCGCGTAGACATAGGCGAAGCGCGGGTTGTCCGGCGCAAGCTCCGCAGCGCGACGCAAGGGCACGAGCGCTTGATCGAGATGGCGTTGGCGCAGCAGCGACAAGCCCAGGGCGTGCTGGGTTGTGGCATCGCCGGGAAATCTCGCCGCGACATCCCGCAGGAGCGACTGGGCATCGTCTTCCCGACCTTGGGCGCGATAGACATCGGCGAGGTTCAGCGAGGACACGGCGAGATCCGGGGCGAGGTCGATGGCCTTCTTCAGCGCCGCCTCGGCTTCGGCCCACTTGCCCTGGTCCGCATACAGGGTGCCGAGGTTGTCATAGGACTCCGGTCGATCGGCGTTGAACAACTGCACCCTGACGTATTCATCGATGATCGCGGAGAGCTGCGCCTGGTCCTTCGCGTCCCAGGCCGCGACCGGCACGCCAGCCAGCCAGCGCGCAACGGACATGCGAACCCCCTTGACCGGATCGGCGAGCAATGGACGCAGCCATTCGGAACGGATCTCGGGCGGCGCAGTAGCCAGCGCCTCCACCGCGGTTCGCCTTACCAACGGGTCGCGGCCCTGCAGCAGTTTGCGGATCTGGTTCAGCCCTTCCGGCCCCATTGCGGGCACGGCCCGCGACAATGCACTGGCGCGCGCAATCGACGATTGGCCGATGTCCTCGAAGACCTTGGACAGCAGCGACAGCGATTTCTCGTCGCCCTTGTCGAAGGCGGCGAATGCTGTCTGCAATGGGGGGTGCCGCACGTTGATGCCCGGATACCAGCGCTGCACCCACTGCGACGCCCACTCGGGCGACTTGTCGACATGGCACTTGTTGCAGGCATTCGGAACACCCGTGCCCACCGAAAGATCGGGCCGCGGGACCCGGATCCCGTGGTCGTGCCGTGGGTCGATCGACATGTAAGTGGTCGTCGGCATATGACAGGCGACGCAACTGCTGCCGGCAGAACTCAGCGCGTGGAAGGTGTGGGTCGCTGCCTGGTACTTGGCCGGCGCGTGGCATTGAAAGCACACCGCGTTGCCCGGTGCGCGCAGCTTGAGCGAATGCGGGTTATGGCAGTCGCTGCAGGTCACGCCCTTCTGGTACATCAGGCTCTGCTGGAACGAGGCGTAGTTGTAGACCTCGGCCTTCATCTGACCGTCGGGCCAGAACAGGGCCTTGTCGAGTAGCGAAGGCACATGCGTGTCGAGCAGCGGCTTGCCATGCACATAGTCGTCGGAGATCTGGCTTCGGTGCGAGTGGCAGCGCGCGCACAACTCGACTTCGGCGCGGTCGGGCGATACAGGCAGGCTGCGCGCTGCGTTGCCGGTTTCCGCGCCAATGGTCCAGTGCGCATCCTTGCGATCTCGCAGCAGTTGCGCCAGGCCCATCGTGGCGTCCGCCAGCCGGGCCGCCCCAGACAAGGCCGCCCAGGCCACGTGGCTCGATCCCGGCCCATGGCAGCTTTCGCAGCCGACATTGCCTTCGGACCACGTACTCTCGTAAGTGCGCGTGACGACATCGAATTTCTTCTTGAAGTTGGTCGTATGGCACTCGGCGCACATGAAGTTCCAGTTGTTCTGGCGGCCCGTCCAGTGCAGCGGGTCACCGGCCTTGACGTCTTGCCCGGCATGCAGGTCGAACCAGCGCTGGCCGCCCTTGTCGAGCGGGCGCGTGTCCCAGGCCATGGTCAGAGCCTGCATGCCTTTGTCGGGCATCGGGACCAGAAACTGTTGCAGCGGATAGACGCCCAAGGTGTGAGTCACCTCGAACTCTTGTTCGCGTCCGTCGCGACCCTGCGTCTCGACGTAGAACTTGCCGTCGCGCTGCCGGAACCGCGAGGTGATGCCAGCCTCAGTGAAAGTCTCTCCATGGAAGGGCGCCAGCACGGTCGCGGACGTGGCGTGCTGCATCGCCAGATCATGGTGTGAACCCTGCCAGGCCTGGAAATCAGTCTGGTGGCAGGCGGCACATGCCTGGGACCCGACGAACCTGGCGACCGACGATGGCGCGTCGGCGCCCGAGGCGATTGGGTGAGGTGCTGTTGCGGGTCGAAGGAGCAGCCACGCAAGCAAGAGGAAGAGGACGAGGACGCTGAAGGCCAGCGCGATCGCAACAAGCTTCCGCTGCTGGATGCGCATGGCGGCCTCTAGGTGGAAGCATGACGGCGAGGGCCTATCGCCCGCTCGCCAGTCGCATGGCGTCGGCGCCACCTGCGCACGCCGAAGACGACGGCCGCGATCAACACGACCAGTAGCAGCGCTGCGCCCGCAAGAATGCCTGCCATCTGCCGAAGCAACACCGACCAATTGTTTTTCAGCAACTGGAGAAGAGGGTTGTAGCCGGGCGGCGGCTTGATCACTCCGTTTTGCCGCTCGTAGTCGTCGTATCTGGCCAGCATCGTGTTCAGCAGTTCAGGCTTCTCTGCGCTGAGATCCCGCGACTCGGTCGGATCCGACTTGAGGTTGTAGAGGCGCCATTGGTGGTCCGAGAACGGGGCAACGTTGCGGCTGATCTTGTAGTCGCCAAAAAACAGTGCACTGGCCCCCGTGGCTTCGAAGCCCAGCGTGAAATCTGCGGGATGAATCGAAGGCGCCTGTCCCTCGAGGTAGGGCAGCATGCTCGTGCCGGTGGGGCGGATCAGCTTCTTGCCCTTGTACTCGTCGCCGGGCATCGGAATGCCGGCGATGTCCAGCACGGTCGGCAGGAAGTCCGTCACATAGGCGAACTGATCGGTCATGCCGCCCGGCTTGATGCGCTGCGGGTAGCTGACGATGAAGGGCACCCGCATACCCCCTTCCGCGGACGTGCCCTTGAAGCTCGCGAAAGGCGTGTTGGACACTTCCGCCCAGTCCTGGCCGTAATGGACATAGCTGCCTTTCTGCCCCAGCGTCTCGATGCCGAGCGCGTAGTTGACCCGATACCAGAGCTTGAAAGGAAAGTTGAGCGTGTTGAGCTCGAACGGATCTGCGCCATTGTCGGACATCACGATGAACACGGTATTGTCCAGTTGACCCGTCTGCTTCAGGTAGTCGCGGAACCGGCCGATGTGCTGGTCGGCGCTGTCCAGCATCGCGGCGAACACGGACATCTTCTTTGCGTAGAGCTTCTGGTCCTTCGGGTCCAGACTGTCCCAACTCTTGCGCAGCACCGCTTCGGGCAGTTTCAGCCCGGCCGGAACCAGGCCCATGTCGACCTCACGCTGGTAGCGCTCGGAGCGAAGCTTGTCCCAGCCTTGCGTGTAGCGATCCTTGTACTTGTCGATGTCCACCTCGGGCGCCTGCAGCGGCGAGTGCACGGCCTGGAAGGCCAGCACGGCGAAGAAGGGCTTGTGGGCATCCTTGCCGTCCTCGACGTAGCTGATCATCCGGTCCACGTAGTGCCGCGTCGAGTAGAAATCGGCGGGCAATACCGCGCGCTTGCCGTCTTCCCACCAGACGGCCTCCATGTTCAGCGGCGCATAGACCTTGGCCTCGAAGTTGTCGGCGCCCGTCTGCTCGAGCGAGATGTAGCGGTCCCACCCCTTCGCACCCGGCGCATGCTCGAGGCCGTCGCCCATGTTCCATTTGCCAGCGAAGTAAGTGGCGTAGCCGCCGTCCCGCATGAGTTGCCCGAGGCTGTACGCGTTGGGACTCAGGAAACCCTCGTAGCCGGGTTGGCCCTTCTGGTTGTCAGCCATGACCGGCCTCAGGGAGCCTGCGCCCGCCCGATGATGGTCAATGCCGGTGTGCATCATGGCGCGCGACGATTCGCAGGTCGAAGCGGTGTGGAAATTGGTGAATCGAACGCCGGATTTGGCGATGTCATCGATGTTGGGCGTCTGGATCTCGCTGCCGTAGGCGCCGAAGTCGCTGAAGCCGGCATCGTCAATTACCACAAACACGATGTTCGGGCGAGGCTGCCCTGCCTTTTCGGAGCCGCCCGGCGTCGCTGCCTGGACGCTCGACACCAAGAGCGCCGCCATTGCGAGCGAACACAAAAAACTCCGGGCCTTGCCCCTTCTGTTCGTCATTTATTTGTCTCCTGTCTTTGAACGGCGAAACGCCGACAGGCGAACGCAGGGAGGGAGTTTGAAGACGAGGGAAAAAAGTGTCCAACGCAAAAATAGCCCGAGTACATTGCGTTTCATGCAACCCGACCCCAAGCTCGCAACCGACCTGCGCCGCTTGACCCACTTGATCGCGTTGGCCGAAGAGGGACGCTTCTCGCGCGCCGCGGTGCGGGTCCACCTGAGCGAAGCGGCCTTCGGCCGCAGCATCAAAAGCCTCGAGGACCAGGTAGGAATGCGTTTGTTCGATCGTGATGCCCAGCGGGTCTCGCTGACCCGGGCTGGCCAGATGGTGCTCGACCGTGCGCGCGCCCTGGTCTTCGACAGCAGCTGCCTGCAGCGCGACATCGAGTTGATGAGGCAGGGGGATGCCGGCGAACTCGCGATCGGCGCTGCGCCCATTCCGGCAGCGACCATCATGCCGAGTCTGTTGTCAGAACTGGGCCGCAGTAGCCCTCAACTGGTGACCCGAGTGCGTCTCGGCAATCTGATGGGGCTGGTCGAAAAACTCGAAGCGCAAGAACTCGATTTCTGCCTGGGCGAGCCCAAGCTGTTGGCTCGCAGCGCTCGCTATGCCAGCGCGCTGGTCGGCGTGCAAGGCGGCGCCCTGTTCTGCCGGCCCGGCCATCCGATCGAGGGCAGCAACAAGATCGGCCTCGCAGACCTGCGACGCTACGGCATCGCCGCAATATCTGCAACGCGCTCGATGATGGAACAAATCGCCGTCAGCTATGGCTTCGACTCGGCGCACGACTTTCCGTTGACCGTCGAATGCGATGACCTTAATTTGCTCGGCCGCCTGGTTGCCGACACCGACGTGCTGGGCTTCTTGCCCGATGGAATGGCCGAGGCGAACAAGCTGGACTTGCGCCGCCTCGACATCAAGGTCAAGGCGCCCGTGGTCGTCAACATCCACGCGATCTGGCTCAAGGGTCGAACGATGTCGCCTGCCGCGCTGCGCGCCGTCAGCCTGGCGCAGCAGATCGCGACTCGGCTGCGGGGTTGAACTGAATCGTATGCACTGCGCTTAGCAGTGGATCACCCAACGCGTTGCGCGAGAGAAAGTCCGCCACGGCGTCGTTGACCACCTCCGGATGCGTCACGGGGCCCATGTGACCCAGTTCGCTGAACTCGAGCACCTCGACATTGGGAAGAGTGTTCGTCAGGAGCCTGGCCACCCCGCGCGACGAGGCGGGCGACTTCCCGCCCACCATGTACAGGACTGGAATCTCCAACGCGAGAAACGCCCGCAATGGCGTGGGTTCCGAAAACAGAGCGCGGGCCCAGCCTGCGATGTTGACCATGGATGCCGCGACCGGCGCCTGCCGAGCGGCGGGCATGCGACTCCAGGTCCCTGGGCCCATCCAGTAGTCGATGAAGACCTGAGCCGCGCCTGCGTGGTCGTGCGCCTCGTTGGCGCGGGTCGCATCAGCCACGGCAGAACGGATGCCGCTCGCGGCTTCGTGCCCGGGACTTTCCTCGTCGAGCAGCGCGAAGAGCGTCGGCTCGTAGATCGCAATCGCGCGAACGCGGCTCGGACGGGCCAGGGCAGCCATCAATACCACCGCGGCGCCGTACGAGTGGCCGACCAGAGAGAACGGGGATCCAGTCGCCTCGAAGACCGGTTCCAGCAACGCGACCTCGTCGCTCAACGTCACGATGCGGTCCCGTGGCCACGCAGGGCTTTGGCCCGCGCCAAGCGAGTCCGGCGCGAAGACGCGGAAGTCCGGGGACAGGCGATCCATCAATGCGCGCCATTGCGACGAAGTACTCGCGTTCGAATGGACGCACACGACACCGGGTCCGGCGCCTGCCTCACGCACATGAGGGTGTGGGAATGTCATCGGTGCTCCTTGAAAGACGGCTCACGGGCCGCGCCATCGCGACATCCGGCGATGGATGCGCCTGGGCCACCCTGCAGGCGAGCGGCGCCTGCGTCAGATAGGGGACCGGTTGCGGAATGAGGACAACCACGATCGCGCTCACGAAGGCGGCGATGGCGACGACCAGGGCCACCAACGCGCCTCGAAGATTCCGCGTGGCGGCTCCGCCATCCGCAAGTACCGAAGGAAAGGCCCAGTGGATTCGACTCAAAAAAGAGGACATTTCAATCTCCTGGCGTGGGCTGCGCCGCGACATCGAAGCGCTTCGGCGCTCCCTTTTCAGAGAGCAGGCTTGCCCAATGGGCGATCGCGCGGCCGAGCTTCTTGCTGGCGCGTTCGCGCTCGATGGGGCGACGGATCGGACGGCGAACGCATTCGACGGCCCGAAGCAAGGTCAAGTGCATCACGTCGCGCTGCGCATGGCTGCCGCCCAAGCGATGGGCCAACGCGGGCAGACTGGCGAACAGGCTGATCGCGCGCGCGTAGTCACCACGCCCGAACGCCATCAGGGCGCGACAGGCCGGCAAGCCCAGCAGACGCGTGGTCTTTCCGTGACGCGTTGGCCACGAAGCCCGGACCGCCAGCAAGCCTTCGAGACGCCGAGCGCAGGCCCAGTCGCGCGCCCCGACAAAGGCCAGCATCGCGTGCAGATCCGTAAAGCTGCAGAACGCATCGTCGATGTGGGAAGACCAGACTTCGGCGAGTTCCGCCCAGCGTGCACCGACGTCGTGGCCGCGCAGCTGCATGCGCCATAGCAGCGCTGATGCATCGATGAGGTCGGCAACCTCGTCCGAGCAACCGAGTCGCACACGGTGATCGTAGATCGCCAGCGCATCGGCAGCCCGGCCTGCTTCAATGAGGAACAACGCCAGATGCCACCAGCAGTGCGTGGCTGCGACGTTGTCTTCGGCCCAGGACGCCTGGTGTTCATGCATCCACTGCACACCCGCGTCGGCGCGCTCGGTCATCTCGAAGACATGCGCCATCACGTGATGCGCCCGTGCATCGGCCGGGTTCGATGCCAACGCTGCGCGGGCCGCGCTTTCAGCGCCGTCATAGTCACCGGACTCGACGAGACCGAACGCGTGCATCGACAGCACCGCGTGGTAGCCGGGCATGTCGCTCGACCATTCCGGCAGAAGTGCTGCCACCCGGCCGCTCAGCTGCTCGACGTCGCCGGTCAGGTAGTCGAAGGCATGCGCCGCATGCAAGGCCAGCGCGTCGTGAGGATGCCGGCGCAACACCTCCGTCAGCGCGTGCTTGGCGGCGTCGTAGTCGTCCGCCAGCACGCTGGCGATCGCCACCAGGTGCGCGGCCTCGCGCTCGTTGGCCGGCAGGATGGCCGCGCGCTCCAGCACCGTCCGGGCCGACCGAACACGTCCGCCATCGCGACTGCACAGCAATGTGTAGGCCTGCAGGATGAGCGGCATCACGAACTCCGGCGCATCGCCGATCGCCCGCTCGAGCGGAGCGCTGGCGCCAGTACGCCAGGCCAGCGTCGCAGCAAGCGCGCTTTCGTACGCCGCCAGCGCCGCGGGCGTGGCGCCGGAGACCGCGACGGAACGGCAGCCCGCAGGCAAAGGAGTACGTCGGCTGAGCTCGGCGATGGAAGGCCACGGCATCATGTTCTCCGAATCCGGGCCCCCATTCTTGCTTGGACGCATCCGGCCGGATGTGCGTTTTGGCACACCCGCGCGCATGTCGATATTGGCGACCACGCTGCGGGGGTGTCCGCCAAAGGCCCTTCACTGGAATCGATACGCGTACCGGACCTGGTAGAAGTTCTCGCCCGGATTCGGATGCTTGATCGCACCGTTCGAGAAGTGTTGAAGCCGGAGTGAAACTTCGTGCTGCCGACGCTCACCGAAGCTGCGCCCCACCGCGATCTGATCGCCAAAATTGAAGGCTGTCGAAAAGCGCTTGCCCGTGGGCTGATAAAGCTTCGACGTGAGGGTCAGCCCGATGCCGCCTTCGACGAACCATGGCGACTCGCCGTGCGAAGGGGTCCAGCGGAACACCGGCGTGAAGCCGACCTGTGCAAGCTGCGTGTGACCCGGAGCGGTTCCGTCGGGATACGACCATACGGAAAGGAAGCCTTCGAAGAAGCCGCTCAACTGCCCGGAGCCCAGATCCCACTTTCGGTCCCAGTCCCAGGTCAATCCACCCGTGACACTGTTGGTGCTGTTGGCGTTTCCCAGCTGAACGAAAAAGGATCCCGGCTGCATCAATCCCTGTGCGTTTGCGCTTTCCGCGCAGACAACGCAACCGGCGATGCTGCCGATTGCGACGAGGAATTTCCGGATCGCGATACTTGTGACCTTGCTCAAAGATGACCTCCAGTCGCTGATAGACAAAGCATGGGCCTGCTTGCAGGCAGCACAGGAGCATAGCCGCGAGATCCGGTTCGAGGTATCAGGCCATCAAGCGGTCGGCTCCTCCTCGTACCATCGGTCCTTGCCCAGCAGCACACGATGGTGGCCATGCCCGGACGGCATCATCGGGAAGCAGTTCTCCTCCGCGGCCACCTGCACATCGAGAAAGAATGGCCCGTCGTATGCCAGGCATTCGGCCAGCGCCGCATCCAATTCGCCCGGATCGGACACGCGGCGCGCCCCCCAGCCGAAGGCCTTCGCCAATGCCACGAAATCCGGAAGCGCTTCGTTCCAGCTGTGGCTCAGGCGGTTGCCATGGTTCAGCTCCTGCCACTGGCGCACCATGCCCATGTAGCCATTGTTCGACAGCACCAGCTTCACAGGCGTGCGGTGCTGCACCGCAGTCGACAGTTCCTGGATGTTCATCAGCACCGACGCATCGCCGCTCACGCAGACCACCGATGCGTCAGCGTGCGCGACCTGGGCGCCGATCGCCGCGGGCAAGCCATAGCCCATGGTGCCGGCGCCTCCCGAGGTGAGCCAGCGGCCGGGTCGCTCGAAGCGCAGGTACTGCGCGGCCCACATCTGGTGTTGGCCCACGTCGGTCGAGACAATCGCATCTCGCCCTTGCACCGCCCGCTGGAGCGAAGCCATCAGCTGCTGCGGCAGGATCACATCGGCGCGCACCGGGAAATCGAAGCAGCGCTCTGCGCGCCAGCGCGCGATGCGCTCCCACCAAGGTGCCAGGCGTTCCGTCGGCAATGCCTGCAGCTCGGGCATGGCAAGCAAGGCCTCGAGCACCACACCGCAATCGCCCACGATGGGAACGTCGACCTTCACCACCTTGTTGATGCTGCTCGGGTCGATGTCGATGTGAATCTTGCGTGCGTGCGGGCAGAACTCGTCGAGCTTGCCGGTCACGCGATCATCGAAGCGGGCGCCGATGCAGATCACCAGGTCGGCCTCGTGCATCGCCAGGTTGGCTTCGAGCGCACCGTGCATGCCCAGCATGCCGACGAAGCGCGCATCCGACGCTGGAAATGCGCCCAGGCCCATCAGCGTCAATGTGCAGGGCGCATCGAGGCGGCGCACCAGTCGCGTGAAGGCCGCGCACGCCGCAGCGCCCGAGTTCACCAGCCCGCCGCCGCCATAGACGATCGGTCGACGTGCTGTCGACATCAGGTCCGCAGCGCGTTGCAAGGAGCTCGTCGGAGGGACGCAGGTTTCGCGCGCCTTGCGCATCGGTTTGGCAGGCGCCCTGGCTGACGCGCCAAGCGGCATCAGCTGCACGTCCTTCGGCACATCGATCAGCACCGGCCCAGGGCGTCCCGACGCGGCGATGTCGAGCGCACGCCGAATTGCGTCCGGGACCTCATCGGCCACACGGGGCTGGTGGTTCCACTTGGTCACCGGGCGTGACATGCCCAGGGCATCGCTCTCCTGGAACGCGTTGGTGCCGATGACGGTCGTGGCGACCTGCCCGCTGATGCACAGCACGGGGATCGAGTCGCTCATCGCATCGAGCAGTCCGGTGATGGTGTTGCCGACGCCCGGCCCCGATGTGACCAGCACCACGCCGACACGACCCGTCGTGCGTGCATAGCCCTCTGCCGCATGCACCGCCGCCTGCTCGTGGCGCACGAGCACGTGACGCAGCCGCGGCTCACCATGCAGTGCGTCGTAGAGCGGCAGCGCGGCCCCACCGGGGTAGCCGAAGAGGGTGTCGACACCGCATTCGATCAGCGTGTCGAGCAGCGCCTCCGCGCCGTTGCGGACGCGTTGTGGCGAGGCCGGGGGGCTGGCCGGCGAAAGTCGTTGGGGAGAAAGCAGTTCCATGACACCATTTTTTCGTGCATCGATCAGAATAGGCTTCTGTTTTTTGCCTGATTTTGGCCACTACATGAAAACCAATCTTTCAAAATCGCCTTCAACCGAAGAATCATCGGAGCAAGTGGATCTGGCCATCCTGCGCGTGCTGCGGGAGGATTCGCGCAAGACCCTGCAAGAGATCGGCGCGATCGTGGGCTTGTCGGCCACCAGTTGCTGGACGCGCATCAAGAAGCTCGAATCCCAGGGCGTGATCAAGCGCTACACGGTCGACCTCGATCCGGCCAAGCTCGGCTACAAGGATTTCGTCATCGTTCAACTCACGCTCGAAAGCCACACCGACGAAACGCTCTACGAGTTCGGCCGCGTGCTCGCCACCATCCCCGAGATTCAAGAGGCCTATCTGGTCTCGGGCGACTACGACTACTACATCCGCATCGCGGTGCGCGATACCCGCGACTACGAGCGACTGCTGCGCGAGAAGCTCTACAAGATCCCGGGCATCCGACACAGCAAGTCGAGCTTCGTGCTGCGTGTGCTGAAGGAAGCGAGCATTCCGCTCTGAGAGCGAACCCGGGCCATATTCATATTGCGGATCACTGCGCGCCTGCCGTAGCATGCTCCCGAGGAGAGAGCATCCATGCGAACGAGGATCCAGAAGATCAGGTATGCGCGAGTGCTTCCGTTGCCGCTGATCTCGTTCACGCTGAACGGATGCGCGCAACGGAGCGCTCCGTCGTTCGCGCTGTTCGGCGCCTACTTTCCCGCTTGGATGCTCTGCGCATTCCTGGGGATATTCGCTTCGATCGGCGCGCGCGCGGTGTTCGTTGCGACAGGGCTCTCCAACGCCCTTCCGTTCCAGCTCTTCGTTTGCATGGCGATAGGGGTCTGCTTCGCACTCCTGGTGTGGTTCGTCTGGTTCGCATAGCCAGCATGAAGGCCGCAGGAATCCATCGCGCTCCCCTCTGGGGCAAACTGGTGTCGCTGGCAATCATCATCGTCGCCGTCGTTGTCGCCAACTATGCACTGCGTCGCCATTCGGCGTTGCCGTCGTCCGATGACGCGACCATCGATGCCGACGTGGTCCACGTCGCCTCGGCCGTCGGTGGCCGGATCATCGAGATTCCGGTCGCGGAGAACGTCTCCGTGACCAAGGGCGATCTTCTCTTCCAGATCGATCCGGCGCCCTTCCAACTCGCCGTGGCGCAGGCGCAGGCGGATCTCGATCTCGCGAAGGCCACGCTCGAGACGCAGCGACGCGTGTTGTCGACGCAGCGATCGACGGTGGTCGTCGCCGGCGACCAGACGAGGCGCGCGACCACAAATCTCGAACACGCGACCCGAACCGTCGAACGGCTTCAACCGCTTGCCGCCAAGGGCTACGTGCCCGTGCAGCAACTCGACCAGGCCCAGACAGCGCAACGCGATGCGGCAACCTCGCTTCGGCAGGCGCAGGAACAGCAAGCCGCGGCCGCGCGCGCGGTGGACACGGAAGCAGGCGCCGAGGCCACGGTGCGCGCACGCGAAGCCGCCCTTGGCATCGCGCGGCGAGCGCTCGAAGACACCACGGTCCGCGCGCCCCACAACGGGCGCGTCGTGGGCCTCACCGTCTCGCCCGGCGAGATGATCGTGCCGTCCCAGACCCTGTTCACGCTGATCAACACCGACGAATGGTTCGCGGTCGCGAACTTCCGCGAGAACGATCTTCGTGCGATTGCCGAAGGCGACTGCGCCACGGTGTTCTCGATGATCGATCGCAGGCAGCCCCTCAAGGGCGTCGTGCAGGGCATTGGGTCCGGCGTGCTCGATACCGGCCGGGTCAATCTTCCACGCTCGCTTCCCTATGTCGAGCGGTCCCTCAACTGGGTGAAAGTCGCGCAGCGATTTCCGGTGCGCATTCGCCTGGAGGAGCCGCCCGAAGGACTCATGAGGCTGGGCGCGACGGCCGTTGTCGAGGTGCAGCATGGCCACGCGTGCAAGTGACCGACATGGGGGATCTCTCGCGGGTTTCCTCGAGCTCCTTGGGCCGTCCCCAGGCAGGCTGGAGTTCGCGTTCAGGCTGGCGCTGCTATGCACCTTGACGACGCTCGTCGTCGAGATCTATCAGACGCCCGAGGCTGCGCTCACCGCTTACGTTTCGTTCTTCGTCATCAAGCCCGACCGCGCGACGAGCGTGATCATGAGCATTGCGATGCTGATCCTGATCACGGTGATCGTCGGCGTGGTGATGCTCGTCGCCGTGGTGGTCATCGACCACCCGCTTTTGCGCGTGAGCACCATGGCCGTCTTTTCGTTCTGCCTGCTCTTCATCGCCTCCGGGAGCAAGCTGCAGCCGGTCGGCGGAATCCTCGCGTTGATCGTGGCCTATGCGCTCGATCTCCTGAGCAACGCCCAGATCGGTGAACTCGCAACACGCGCCCTCCTCTACGCGTGGCTCTTCGTCGGCATTCCCGTCGGCGTTTCGGTGGCGATCAACCTGCTCATCGGCCCGGCACCGCGGCGCCTGGTGGAGCGCGCCTTGGCGCATCGCCTCGCCATCGCAATCGCCGTGCTCCAGGCGCCGGACCGCAGTGCCCGGCGCGCCCTTGGCAAGGTTTTGTCGGAGGGGACAGGCGAGATCCAAACCTGGTTGAAGCTGGCCGCTGTCGAGAAGTCATCCCCGGCACGAGACGTCGCCGCCCTTCGGCAGGCTGCCGCTTCCGTCACGCAGATCCTCCTGCTTGTCGACTTGCTGGATCGCGACGATGGCAGCCATTGGCCGGCCCTCCTGCGGGATCGCGTGGCGCGCGCGCTCGACGAGATGGCGTCGATCCTGCGCGCCGGCGGATACCCCGTCGACATCGCGCTCGACGACGAGGACATTGGTCGGCCCTTGCCGCCTCAAGGCGCCGCGATCCTGGTGGAAATGAAGGAAGCGCTCGTCCGCTTTGCCGAGCCTCCTCTGCCGGAGGCAAGCTCGCAGAAGCCGAAGCCGGAACAGGCGAAGAGCGCCGGCGGGTTCTTCCTGCCCGACGCCTTCACGAATCCGGAGCATGTGCAATACGCGCTCAAGACCACCGCGGCGGCCATGTTCTGCTACGTCGTCTACACGATGCTCGACTGGCCGGGCATCCATACGAGCCTGATCACCTGCTACATCGTTTCTCTCGGCACGGCGGCCGAGACCGTCGAAAAGCTGACGCTGCGGATCGTGGGCTGCCTGGTGGGTGCCGCCGCCGGACTCGCGGCGATCGTCTTTCTCATGCCCAACGTGACCTCGATCGCAGGCCTGTTGGCAATCGTCTTCATGGCCGCGCTCGCGTCAGGCTGGGTTGCGGCGGGATCGCCTCGCATCTCGTACGCCGGGTTCCAGATCGCGTTCGCCTTCTTCCTGTGCGTGATCCAGGGCGCCGGTCCCGGATTCGACATGACGGTCGCGCGCGACCGGATCATCGGCATCCTGTTCGGCAACCTGGTGATCTATGTGATGTTCACGACGGTCTGGCCGGTCAGCGTCATGCGGCGCATCGATCCTGCCATCGCCGCTGTCTTGCGGCGACTGAGCGCGATGGTGACCGCTGCCGGCCGGTCGAGCCGCTACGCACTCGCCGGCGAAGCCCATGCGGCGCTGGGCGCGCTCGAACAGGACGTAGGTCTCGCACAATATGAGCCGGCCGGCATCCGCCCGGGCAACGACTGGCTGAGCGGCCGAATCCGTGCGACCCATGCGATCACCGCGATCCAGGGCCCGCTGCTGATGAGCGCCAACCTCGATCCTGCGCATGCCCACAAGATCGCCGATCGGCTCGACAGGCTTGCCGACGGCGTCGACGGTCACCCGCAAACATCCAGCGCCAACGAGAGCGTCACCGACGAACCCGCGCCGCAGACGCGCCGGCCCATCGATGCCCACCTCGAGCATCTGGAGCAAGCCCTCGTCCAGCGATCCGATGAAAGCCAGGAAGGGAGCGCTGACCATGCGCCGGCTTGAGGCAGCCCTCGCGTGTGCCGTCTGCGTGGGCTGGCTGGCCGGTTGTGCGACATCGGCGCTCGAGATGGCACCGTCACGACCCGACCGCCCCTGGGCGCCGGCAACCAACGCCGAAGGCGAACTGGTCGCGGACCAGAAAGGTCCCGCGGACAGGCCCGGCGGCTACGTGCTGCCCGCGAATCCGGCGCTCGCGTCCTTCCCCCCAACGCCACCGATCGACGAGACCAGGGCCTACACGCTGCCCGAACTGATCGACCTCGCGGAATCCAGCAATCCGGTGACGCGGATCGCCTGGAACGACGCGCGTCGCGTCGCGCTCGCGGCAGGCATCGCGGAGAGCGCTTACCTGCCGAACATCAGCGCGAGTGTCGTGGGCGCCTACCAGTCGAGCAGCAGCAACAACTCGGTGCTCGGCATCAACGGCAGCGGCAACGATTCGGCCAGCGGAATCATCTCGGCGGTCTCGCTCGTATGGCTGCTGTTCGACTTCGGTGGCAGAGCGGCCGTCGTGGAGGCGGCGAAGCAGGCGTCCCTCATCTCGAACATCGCCTTCACCGCGGCCCATCAGCAGGTCATCTACGACGTCAGCCTGGCCTTCTACGCGAACGCCGCGGCGCGCACGCGCCTCGCAACGGCGACGCAGTCCCTCAAGAACGCCAAGGCCGTGCAGGCGGCCGCCGAAGATCGCTACAGGCACGGCATCGGCACCGTCATCGAGGTGGCCCAGGCGCGCCAGGCGGCGGCGCAGGCCAATCTCGCCCTCGTGCAGGCGACGGGCGGAATTCAGGACGCCCAACTCAGGCTGTTGACGGCCATGGGCATCTCGCCATTGACGAAGATCAAGGTCGCCGACGTTTCGGACCGCAAGCTCTCGCCGGCGATGTCCGCATCTGTTGAAAGCATCATCACGGACGCGCTGTCGCGTCGCCCTGACATGTTGAGCGCCTACGCCGCCCAGAAAGCCAGCCTTGCGAAGGTGCGCGCGGCGGAGGCGGCATTCAAGCCGAAGTTTTTCGTCTCGGCGACCGGCGCCTACAACTCGGGCCACCTGGACGTCACGGCGCTGCCATCCGTTGGCCAGCAGGCCCCGACCGTCAATATCAATGGCCAGCGCCTCGGCGCCGCGGTTTTCGCGGGCGTGACCGTTCCCCTCTACGACGGCGGCACTCGCGATGCGATCCTGGCCCAGTCCCAGGCCGAAGCCGACAGCGCCGAGGCCAGGCTCACGCGCGTTCGACAGGATGCGGTGCGTCAGATCGTGCTCGCCGACAACGCCCTGCGCACCAGCCTTTCCGCACACGAAGCATCGGAGGCCTTGGTGTCTGCCGCGCAGACGACCTTCGATGCGGCCCTGGCCGCGTATCGCAGCGGCGTCGGCTCCGTCACCGACGTCACGCTGGCGGAAACACAACTCCTCCAGGCCAGGAACGCATTCGCCGATGCCTACAGCACGGCGCTGTCGGCAGCGGCCACGCTTGCGCTTTCAGCCGGCGCGCTCGGCGGCTCGCGGCCATAGACGCTGAACCAGCCGATCTTCACATCGAACCTTGCCATGAACCGCCTCTTGGCCTGAGACTTGCGCCTTCGTCGCTGCCGTCAGCGATTCAACGAGGAGAACCCATGCTCAAGTTCCTGTTCCGATGGCTTGCCATCGCCCTTGTTTCCGGCGTCGCGTACGCGGAAGTCCCGCCCTATCCGGCGGGCTTTCGAACGCAGGAGCTTGCGGTCAATGGAACCACGCTGCATGTCCGCGTCGGCGGCAAGGGACCGGCGGTGACGCTCATCCACGGCTACGGCGAGACCGGCGACATGTGGGCGCCGCTGGCGGCCGCGCTCATGAAGGACCACACCGTGGTCGTGCCCGACCTGCGCGGCATGGGGCTTTCGGCGCATCCGGCCGGCGGCTTCGACAAGAAGAACCAGGCCGTCGACATGGCCCAGGTGCTCGATACGCTCAAGATCGCCAAGACCGACCTCGTGACGCACGACATCGGCAACATGGTCGGCTTTGCCTTCGCCGCGCAGTACCGCGACCGCGTCGGGCGCTTCGTGCTGATCGATGCACCCGTGCCGGGCGTCGGCCCGTGGGAGGAGATCCTCAAGAACCCCCTGCTCTGGCACTTCCGCTTCGGCGGGCCGGACATGGAGCGCCTCGTGGCCGGCCGCGAGCGCATCTACCTGGACCGCTTCTGGAACGAGTTCTCGGCCGATCCGAAGAAGTTCGACGAAGCCTCTCGCCGGCACTACGCGAAGCTCTACGCGCGCCCCGGCGCGATGCACTCGGGCTTCGCGCAGTTCGCCGCGTTCGATCAGGATGCGATCGACAACAAGGCTTTCCTGGCGCAGGGCAAGCTCACAATTCCGGTGCTGGCCGTCGGCGGCGAGAAGTCGTTCGGCCCCACCATGGCAGTCGTGATGCGAGCCGCCGCCGACAACGTCACTGAGGGCATCGTTCCGGGTTCAGGCCACTGGATCATGGAAGAGAACCCGCAGGCGACGGTCAAGCTGGTGACCGAGTTTCTCGGCAGCGCGAACTGAGCCAACGACCAGCACGCCGATTGCGCTAGGCCGTGCGGACCACTTCATCCAGGCGCCTTCCAAGTGCCGATACCACGGCATCGCCCATCTCCTCGGTGCCCACGCGAATGCAGCCGGGCTGGAAGATGTCGCCGGTTCGCAGGCCGTCGGCCAGCACGCGCCGTACAGCGCTCTCCACTCGCTCGGCATTGCCGGCTTGATCGAAGGAGAAGCGCAGCATCATCGCCATCGACAGAATGGAGGCCAGGGGGTTCGCCAGATTCTTGCCCGCGATGTCGGGTGCGGTGCCATGCACCGGCTCGTACAGCCCGAAGGTGCCGCTTGCCATCGACGCCGAGGGCAGCATGCCGATCGAGCCGGTGAGCATGGCGGCAGCGTCGGAAAGGATGTCGCCGAAGATGTTTCCGGTCACGATCACGTCGAACTGCCTGGGTGCGCGCATCAGTTGCATCGCAGCGGCGTCGACGAAGAGGTGCGTGAGCTCGACGTCGGGGTACGCCTTGCCCACGCGCGTCACCACCTCGCGCCACAGCTGCATCACCTCCAGCACGTTGGCCTTGTCGACCGAGCAGAGCTTGCGGTTGCGCGTGCGCGCGGTGCGAAACGCGACGTGCGCGATACGCTCCACCTCGGGCTCCGAATAGCGCATGGTGTTGAAGGCCTCGCGCTCGCCGTTGGCATTGCGTCCGCTGCCGCGCGGCTCGCCGAAGTACACGTCGCCGGTGAGCTCGCGCAGGATCATCAGGTCGAGCCCGTCGACCACCTCCGGCTTCAGCGTCGAGGCGCCGATCAGTTCGGGAAACAGGAAGGCCGGGCGAAAGTTGGCGAACAATCCCAGTTCCTTGCGCAGGCGCAGCAGGCTCGCGCCCGGCCGCATCATGAACGGGATCTCCTCGTCGCCCGGCATGCCGGCCGAGCCAAACAGGATGGCGTCGGCCTTGCGTGCGATCTCGGTCGTGGCCGCGGGCAGCGGGTCGCCGGCGGCGTCGATGCCCGCCTGTCCGATCGCCGCTTCCACCAGCTCCAGGGGTTGGACCTGCCCCACCACGGCCTTGAGCACCTTCACGGCCTGTGCCGTGACCTCGCGGCCAATGCCGTCGCCCGGCATCACTGCAATCTTCATTTCAAACCTTTCTGGGTCTCACTTCAAAGAGCCGTGCCGCGCTCGCGGCTTCGCTCGAATGCGTCGATGGAGGCTTGCTGCGTCAGCGTGTAGTCGATCTCGTCGATGCCTTCCAGCAGGCAGTGACGCGGGAACGGGTCGATGCGGAAAGGCTCCGCGCGGCCGCGCGGGTCGGTGACGGTCTGTGCGCGCAGGTCAACCTGCAGTCGCGCGCCGGGGTTCGCGAACAATTCGGCCAGCATCTCCTGCACCACGGCCTCGGGCAGGCGCACCGGCAGCAGGCCATTCTTCAGCGCATTGCCGAAGAAGATGTCGCCGAAGCTCGGCGCGATCACCGCGCGAAAGCCGCCGTCGTACAGGGCCCAGACCGCGTGTTCGCGCGATGAGCCGCAACCGAAGTTGGGGCCGGCCACCAGGATGCGCGCCTGTGCGTACACCGGCTCGTTGAGCAGGAAGTCATCGCGACGCCGGCCGTGCGCATCGTGTCGGACATCATGAAAAAGATAGTCGCCGAAGTTGTCGGAGCGCGGCTTCTGCAGGTACAGCGCGGGCACGATCTGGTCGGTGTCGACGTTGGCACGGGCCAGGGGCACGGCCACCGCGTCGAGTCGTGTGAAAGCTTCCATCGGGGTTGCGACTCCGGGTTGTCAGTGCGGGGCAAGAAGGCTGCGCACATCCGTCAGCCGTCCGGTCACGGCGGCCGCAGCGGCCATGGCCGGGCTCATCAGGTGGGTGCGTGAACCAGGCCCCTGGCGGCCGACGAAATTGCGGTTGGAAGTCGAGGCGCAGCGCTGGCCTGCAGCCACCTGGTCGCCGTTGGTGCCCAGGCACATCGAGCATCCCGCGTGCCGCCACTGCAGGCCGGCCGCAAGGAACACGGCGTCGAGCCCCTCGGCCTCTGCCTGCTGCTTCACGAGACCGGAGCCGGGGACGACCCAGGCCTCCACGCCTTCGGCCACGCGCCGGCCGCGCACCACCTCGGCGGCGCTGCGCATGTCTTCGATGCGCCCGTTGGTGCAGGAGCCGATGAACACGCGGTCGACCGCAAGCTCATTGAGCGGTTGGCCAGGATGCAGGCCCATGTAGGCCAGCGTGCGCTCGATGGCCTCACGACGGTCGACCGTTGCGGCAAGGGAGGGGTCCGGCACGCGGCCGGTGATCGGCAGTGCATCCTCGGGGCTGTTGCCCCAGGTGACCATGGGGGCGATGTCGTCGGCGTGCAGACGCAGCTCGGCGTCGAATACCGCGCCGCCGTCGCCCGGCAATTGCCGCCAGCGCGCGAGCGCCTCGTCCCACGCGGCGCCTTGCGGTGCCTCGGGCCGGGCGGCGAGCCATTCGAACGTGGTGTCGTCGGGCGCCACCATGCCCGCACGCGCACCGGCCTCGATGGACATGTTGCACACCGTCATGCGACCGGCCATCGACAACGCACGGATCGCCTCACCCGCGTACTCGATGGCGTGGCCGGTGCCGCCCGCGGCGCCGAGCCGCGCGATGACTGCAAGGATGATGTCCTTGGCCGACACGCCTTCGGACAGGCGCCCGTCGATGCTGATGCGCAGCGTGCGCGGCTTGCGCTGCCACAGGGTCTGCGTGGCGAGCACGTGCGCCACTTCCGAGGCGCCGATGCCAAATGCCAGCGCGCCAAGTGCGCCGTGCGTGGCCGTGTGGCTGTCGCCGCAGACGATCACGCTGCCCGGCAGGCTCAGCCCTTGCTCCGGACCCACCACATGCACGATGCCTTGGCGCAGATCGTCGAGGCCGAAGAAGCGGATGCCGGCGGCCGCGCTGTCGTCCTTCAGTGCCTGCGCCATCGCGCGCTTCTCGGGGTCCGCGATGTCTGCCAGCGCGCGCGAACCGGTGGGCACATAGTGGTCGGGCGTGGCAAAGGCGCGGTCCGGCCGACGCACCACAAGGCCGCGCTGGCGCAGCATTTCGAAGGCGGGCGCCGAGCCGTCCTGTACCAGGTGGCGGTCGACGTACAACAGGCTCTGGCCGTCGTCGCGCTGCATGACCACATGCGGCTGCCAGATCTTTTCGAAGAGGGTGCGGGGTGCGAGAGGCATGAAGGAAAGGCCTGGAAGGAAGAGGATCAGTCGAGCTTCACGCCGGAGACGCGAACGATCTCCGCATAACGCTGGGTCTCGCTGGCCATGAAGCGCCCGAACTCCTCGGGTGTGCCGCCGCCGATTTCGGCACCGAATGCGGCCATGCGCTTTTGCAGCTCAGGCGACTTGAGGACAGCGTTGGCCGCGGCGTTGAGTTTGTCAATGATGGGACGCGGCGTGCCGGCCGGCGCGGACAGGCCGTACCACGAGGAGGCGTAGACGCCCTTCAGGCCCACTTCGTCGAAAGTCGGTACGTCCGGCAAGGCCTGGTTGCGCGTCTTGGAAGCCACGGCCAGCGCACGCATGCGGCCACTGGCGATGAAGGGCAGGCAGGTCGTGGTATCGAGCATCAGGGAGACGTGGCCCGCCGCCAGGTCGGCCTCTGCCGGCGCGGTGCCCTTGTAGGGCACGTGCACGATGTCGATCTTCGCGGCCACGGAGAACTGCACCGCCGCCAGATGCTGCGACGAACCGATGCCGCCCGACGCATAGTTGAGCTTGCCCGGGTTCGCGCGTGCCGCATCGATCACGTCCTTGACGGTCTTGAACGGCGAATCGGCCGGCACGACAAGGATGTTGGGCACCGCCGAGACGTAGATGATCGGCTCGAAGTCCTTGACGGGATCGAAGCCCAGCTTGTTGTAGAGGCTGATGTTCACCGCGTTGGGGCTGATCGAGGACATCAACAGGTTGTAGCCATCGGGCTTCTGCCGCGCCGCGAGTTCAGTGCCGATGTTGCCGCCCGCACCCGCACGGTTGTCCACCACGAAGGGCTGGCCGAGGCGATGTCCGAGCATCTCGGACACGATGCGCGCGGTGGTGTCCACGCCGCCGCCGGGCGGCCACGGCACCATCAGCTTGATCGGCTGGGATGGGTAGCCCTTGGCCACCTCATCGTCCGCCGAAGCCGCCGCGTGGATGCCGAACAGCGTGGCTGCCATCAAGCAGGCATGCAATTTCTTCATTGCTTTCATGACATGTCTCCTGTCTTCGAATAGCTATCATGCTATGCCTGACCCCGCAGAGCCAGCAACCACAATAAAGGCATGCAGGCATGAGTAAACTTCATCCCCAATGACGCGCCGACTGCCTCCGCTCAATGCCCTTCGCGCCTTCGAGGCGGCCGCCCGCTGCGGCAATTTCACGCGCGCCGCCCAGGAACTGTTCGTGACTCAAGGGGCTGTCAGCCGGCACATCGCCACGCTGGAAGGCTGGCTCAAGGTGCAGCTGTTCGAGCGCGGAAGACACGGCATCCGCCTGACACCGTCCGGCGAGAGCTACTTCGCGAGCATGCGCGTGGCGCTCGACCAGATCGAGCATGGCACCCGCCAGCTGCTGCAGAGTCCCGACGATTGGCTGCTGCGCGTCAAACTGCCGCCGACCTTTGCCATCCGCTGGCTGATTCCGCGACTGGCACGCTTCCACGCCATGCATCCACGCATCGAGGTACAGATCACCACGTCGCACAAGCCGGCCGACTTCGATCACGACGACATCGACGTGAGCATTCATTCCGAGCCGAGTCCGCCAGTCGGCCCGGGCTACCGGTTGCTGTTTCGTGAAACGCTGCTGCCTGTGTGCTCGCCAGCGCTGCTGAAGCGCGAACCGCCCTTGAAGCAGCCGGCCGACCTCGCGCACCAGGCGCTGCTGAGCTCTCTCAATCGGCCTCACGACTGGCAGGCCTGGCTCGCGGCGGCCGGCGCGACGCACATCGACACCAGGCGCGGCCTGAAGTTCGAAAACGCCGCCATGGCCTACCAGGCGGCGGCCGAGGAACTGGGCGTGATGGTGGGACTGCTCGCGTTCGTGCGCGACGACCTGGCCAGCGGCCGCCTGGTGGCGCCTTTCGATTTACGCGTCCCTACGGAAGGCGGCTATTTCATGGCTTGGCGCGCAGACCGGCCAGTGCCGCAGCGGGTGCGCGATTTCGAACGCTGGATCGCGGCCGAGGCGACAGCGAGCGAGGCTTGAACCCCGGTTTGTCAGGCGACGGTCCGCAGCGACTGCCTGCGGCGCAGTCCTCGCAGCACCGGAAACACCCAGATCACCAGCGACAACACCGCCAGCGAAGCGGCGATCGGGCGGGAGACGAAGCCCATGAGGTTGCCGTCGGACTTGATCATCGACGTGATGAAGTTTTCTTCCAGCATGCCGCCGAGCACGACGCCCAGAATGGCAGGAGCGATCGGGAACTGGTTTTCCTCGAGCAGGTAGGCGACGACGCCGGCCACCAGCATCACGCCGACATCGAAAAGCGAATTGTTGATGGCGAACGCGCCCACGATGCAGAAGATCAGGATGAGCGGCATCAGCAGGTTGCGCGGCACACGAAGGATGCGCTTTGAGACCTTGATGCACAGGATCCCGAGCGGGATCATGATGAGGTTGGCCATGATGAACAGCATGAACACCGCATAGATGTTCTGAGGGTTGGTGGTGAACAGGGTCGGTCCGGGGTTCAGGTTCTTCATGTAGAGCACGCCGATCACAATGGCCGTGATCGAATCGCCCGGGATGCCGAACACCAGGGCGGGGATCCACGCACCCGCCAAGGCACTGTTGTTCGCGGACCCCGATTCGACGATGCCCTCGACATGACCGGTCCCGAACTTTTCGGGCTCTTTCGACAATTTCTTGCTCATCGCATAGGACATCCAGGCCGCAATGTCGGCGCCCGCGCCCGGCAACGCGCCGACGAGCGTGCCCAGCGCACTGCCGCGCAGAATCTGAACGGGGTATTTCTTGGCCAGTGCCCATTGGCCGGACAGGACACTGCCCACCTTTTCGACCACCAACTCGGCCGGCGGCAGCGTGTCGACCGCGTAACGGATCACCTCCGAAATCGCGAACATTCCGATCATCATCGGGATCATGCCGATGCCGCCTGTCATCTCGGTGTTGCCGAAGGTGAAGCGCGGAAAGCCGGCCGGATTGCCCAGGCCCACGCATGCCACGAGCAATCCGAGCATGAGGGTCACGACGCCCTTGAGCGGGCGGTCCGACGTGATGAAGACGGCGCAGGTGAGGCCCAGCAGCACGAGCCAGAAGTATTCGAACGAGCTGAAGTTGAGTGCGAAGTCGGCCAGTGCAGGAGAGGCGACGATCAGCACCGCCGTGCCGAAAAGACCCCCCACCGCCGAGAACACCAGCCCCGCGCCGAGTGCAACCTCGGCCTGGCCCTTGCGCGTCATGGCAAAGGCTTCGTCGGTGTAGGCGGCCGAGGCAGGCGTGCCGGGAATGCGAAGCAGGCAGCCCGGAATGTCGCCGGAGAAGATCGCCATCGCGGTGGCGGTCACCATCGCTGCGATCGCGGGAATCGGCGCCATGAAGAAGGTGACCGGCACCAGCAGCGCCACGGCCATGGTGGCAGACAGTCCCGGCACCGCGCCGACGAAGAGACCGTAGAGCGAAGCCACGATCATGACCACCAGGGTGTATGGATCGAACACCATCGCGAAGGCTTGCCCGAGAGCTGTCGACATGTGCGTTCGATCTTCGGCGTTGAAGTGGCCCGGCTACCAGGCGTACGGGGTGAGCAGGCCCCACGGCAGCGGAACACGCAGCAGCTTGTAGAACGCCGCGTGAATGAGCAGTGTCGCGACGACCGCGACCCACAATGAGCGCCACAGCGACACCTGCAGCGCCCACATCACCGCGGTCAGCAGCACGGTCGCGGTGATCAGGAAGCCGAGCTTGTCGACGGCCACCATGTAGAACACGACGCTCCCGATGACAGCACAGAACGCCAGCAAGTGCCTGGGCGACTTCACCCATTCGCCCGGGCGAAACCAGGCACTGTCATGGCGCGTGCGCCAGCCATTGATCGTCAAGGCCGCGCCGCACGCGCACAGGGCGGCGGCGATGATCCCGGGAAACAGGGCCGGTCCGACCTGTTGGCCGGGAATTCGCGGATAGCCCTGCACCACCAGCAGCACGGCAATGCCCAGCGCCAGAAGGACGCAGCCGAAAACCGCGTCGTTCAGCTTCACGAGACGACCCGGCAGAAGCGCGAACAGGTCATTTCGCGATGCCGACGGCCTTCATCGTCGCACCCAGTTCGGCGTCGGACTTGGCCATGTATTTTCCAAACGCCTCCGGGTCTGCATAGACCACGCCAAATCCGCGTGAGGCCATGAACTCGGTGTATTCCTTGCTCGCAGCCACTTTCTTGACTGCGGCTCCCAATCGGTCACGCACTTCGGGCGGAATCCCTTTGGGAGCGACGATGCCGCGCCACGCGGCCATCGTCCAGTCGCTGCCGGTCACGGACTTGAGGGTCGGGATGTTCGGGTACAGCGAGGATGGCTTGTCGTTCATGATGGCCAGGCTCTTGACCTTGCCGGCATCGATCAACGACCGCGCCTCGGGAAGGGACACCGGCGCGATGTCGACGCCGCCGGCCACCATGTCCTGCAGGCCCGGCGCCGCGCCATTGCTGGGTACCCATGGAACCGCCGCGGGATCGATCTTCTGGTCGCGCAAGAGTCCGGCGATCGCGAGATGCCAGATGCCGCCCTGCCCCGTGCCCGATGCCTTGAGCTTTCCCGGGTTGGCCTTGATGGCTGCCAGCAGTTCGGTGACGCTCTTGTAAGGTGCATCGGCGCGGACCTGGATCGCGGCCGGATCGGCGTTGACCAATCCGATGGGCGTGTACGACGCGCCGCTGAGTTCGGTCAGGCCCTGCCAATGCATCATGCCGATCTCGACCGTCGCAAGCCCGATGGTGTAGCCATCCGGCGGCGCCGAGGCGATGGCGGCATGGCCGACCACGCCGCTGCCGCCGGTGCGGTTCACGACGGTGACTGGCTGGTTCAACTCCTTCTCGAGCAGGCTCGCAACGATGCGCGCGGTGGCGTCGGTGCCGCCGCCCGCACCCCAAGGCACGATGAGCGTGACGGGCCGAGCGGGATAGGTCTGCGCCAGCGCGGGTGCGCCGGAGGCCATCAGAATCACGCTGGCGGCAACCGCGTGCAGAACAAAGGAACGGCGCGAACGGGCGTGCATCGTCATCTTGGTTGTCTCTTTCTTTGGCCTGCACACGTGCGAGTGCATCGGCGTCACACCATTTCTCGCACTCTTTGCCCTGAAGAGCACTAGGGCAAATTACCGCTTGCGGCCGCGTTCAGGCTCTGGTCAGGTCCGCCCATCGCCTGCACCGGCGTCAGGCCGCGTCCAGGTACAGCGCCAGCATCGTGCGCAACTCGCGCAGGGCTGCCGTGGCCGCCTTCGCGTCGGCAGCGTGTGATTCCACCGCCACTGCAGCCTTGAGCTGCAGCAGCACGGCCAGTGCCATCGCGCTGGCACGCAGCGGCATCAGCCGAGGCCGGCGCACCTTCAGGATGCGGACGATATGCGCCAACACGGTAGTGCGGAATGTGTCCGTGCCTGTCTGCCGGTGGCCGGGCTTGACGTCGAGCATCGAGATCGCCGCCGCGCGTTCCTCCCTGAGATCGGTGAAGACCCGCAGCAGCGCGTCGGCCAGCGCTTCGGTCGACAGGGCCGCCGCCTGCGTCTCGATGGCCTCGAGCGCCGCCACGGCAAGTTGGAGGTAGCGCTGCATCATCGCCGTGCCCAGTGCTTCCTTGCTCGGGAAGAACTGGTAGAGCGAGCCGATCGGCGCCTGCGCGCGCGCCGCGATCTCGGTCATCGTCGCCGCCGCATAGCCGCGTTCGGCGAACACCGCCGCCGCCGCTTCGAGCAACGAGGCAACGCGAAGCTCGCCGCGCTTGCGCCGCGGGGCGCGCGGCGCACCTAGGGCTTCCTGTGTACTTGACATTTGTGAGGCATTTCTCATATTATTATTTCACGAGGGCTTCCTCATGTTTCCATGAACGGCCCCTCCTGTCCATCCAATCCGGAGCCCCCATGCTGGAACTCGACCCCAAAACCACCGCGCTCATCCTCATCGATCTGCAGAAGGGCATTGTCGCCCTGCCTGTCGCGCCGCACTCGGGCGCCGAGGTGTTCGCGCGCGGCATCGAACTCTCCGAGCGATTCCGCGCGGCCGCGGCAACCGTGGTCCGCGTGCGCGTGGACTTTGGTCCGGGCGGCGCCTACGCCCCACCGGGCAAGGTCGACGCCGTGCACACGCGCGGACCGCTGCCACCCGACTTCGCCGACTTCCCGGACGACCCTGCCGCCCAGGGCGACCTCGTCGTCACCAAGCGCCACTGGGGCGCATTCCATGGCACCGATCTCGACTTGTTGCTGCGCCGGCGCGGGGTGCGCACCGTCGTGATCGGCGGCATCGCGACCAACATCGGCGTCGAATCGACGGCACGCAGCGCGCACGAGCACAGCTACGACGTGGTGCTCGTCGAGGACGCGACCTCGGGCTCTTCAGCCGAGATGCACGAGTTCGCGTTCAAGAATATCTTTCCGCGCCTCGGCCGTATCGTGAAGATGACAGACCTCCGCCTCGCCTGAAGGCCGGGCGTGCCTTCCGTCCTTCACCGCTGGCCGCGCGCTGCGCAGTGGGCGCTGCTCGCGACGCTGTCGCTCGCGATCTCCGCCGCCCTGCTCGCGCTGCGCCTGCCGGCGGCCCTGTTGCTGGGGCCGATGTTCGCCGGCATCGCGCTGGGCACGCATGGCGCCGCCGTGCGCGTACCCCCTTCCGGCTACATCGCCGCGCAGGCCCTGATCGGCGGCATGATCGCGACGACGATCACACCAGAGATCGCGCAGACCTTTCTCGGCCACTGGCCGATCTTCCTCGCCGCGATCCTGACGACGCTGCTGGCGAGCGGCATGCTCGGCGTGGGCTTGAGCCGCCTGCGCGTGCTGCCGGGCACGACGGCCATCTGGGGCGTGACACCGGGCGCCGCGACTGCGATGGTGGTGATGGCCGAGTCCTGGGGCGCCGATGCGCGCCTGGTCGCGTTCATGCAGTACCTGCGGGTGATCTGCGTGGCCATGTTTGCCGCGGGCATCGCGCACTTCATGTTGCACTTGGGCAATGTGGCGCGGCCCATGCCCGCGCTGCTGGCACCCGTGGACATCGTGGCGTGCGCTGAAACCCTGGTCGTGCTCGGCGCCGCCGCGTGGCTGGGCTTGCGCCTGCGCGTGCAGGCCGGCGCGCTGCTGCTGCCGGCCTTTGCCGTCGCCGCGCTCCACCTCGCCGGCTGGCTGCGCATCGAACTGCCGCCGCTGCTGCTCGTGGCAACCTACGCGCTGGTCGGCTGGACGATCGGCCTGCGCTTCACACGCGAGGCCTTGCGCTATTCACTGCGCGCTTTGCCCGCCATCCTGGGCTCGATCGCGGCGCTGATCGCGATCTGCGGCGCGCTCTCGTGGGTGCTTGCGCGCGTCGCGCATGTCGATGCGCTCACCGCCTACCTGGCGATGAGTCCCGGCGGCATGGACACCGTGGCGATCATCGCGGCTTCGAGCCCGGTGGACCTGCCCTTCGTGATGTGCCTGCAGACCGTGCGGCTGTTCGTCGTCATCGCCTTCGGGCCGCGGCTGGCGCGCTGGGTTGCCCAAAGGATGTCGAGCCGGCCGCGAGAACCCAGCGGCGACGTCGCTGCCTGAGAAAGCGCACGCCGAAGGCGGGCCCGGGCCGCGGACGAGGCGAACACCTTGTGTTTGCTGAAACGAAACGATTCAATCAATCCTGCAACAGGCCGGGCCTCGAAGCGTAGAGTTGAAGCGGGACTTTCCTGTGCGCCTCTCACGTAGGCAATCGCGGCCTCTCGTAGGCAAATGCAGCATGAAAGGGAGTCCTGGCCCAGCGGCGCAACACCGCTGGGCCTCTTCTTGCGCCTCCGCTTCCTCTCCGACCGGCCTCACCCCTGGCAATGCGGGCATCGGCCGACAGATGTTCGAATGGGCTCTCTCGGAGTGCAAGTTGCGCGGCTGCGCGATCGTCCAGTTCCTCGCCAGTGCAGCCGCCAGCAGCTACGTCACCGGGCAGGTGATCGAGGTCAACGCCGGGCAGGTGATGCCTTGAAAACCAGCGCCGGCTGAATCGTAGGAGCAGCCTTACATCACCCAACGGAATCCCGGGAATGCGCCAGCCCGGGCGTGGTGTTAACTTCCCACACGATGAACAGCCCCATCGTGACTGCCCTGGCTTTGATCGCCTGCTGTACCAATGCCCTCGCGGACCCCGTCAAGGTTCCCGTGGAAAGCGACGACAAGGGCACGGTCTATGTGGCGCCCAACGTCCAATCCACGGAGCGCTCGGCCGAAACCAACGGCATGACCGTTGGCGTCGAGAAGAAGGACGGTGCCGGCGCCTACGGAGGTGTCGATACCACCGGACCGCGGCCGAGCTATTCGCTGGGCGCGAGCACCGGCGGCAAGACTTCGTTTTCCGCCGGCGCGACTTCCGACGGAAAGAACAACGCTGGCGTGAAGGCCGGAGTGACCATCAAGTACTAGGCCAGGACTAGGCCAGGTTGCATGTTTGCCGCTGCGGCGATTTGTGGCAAGCTTCCGCGGACACGCCGCAAGGGCGGCGCTCCGAGGGTGCAACCGCCATGCTTCCTACGACCCGTTACGCGAAAAGCGGTGGCGTCAACATCGCCTATCAGACGGTCGGCAGCGGCCCGCGAGACCTCGTGCTGGTTCCGGGGTGGGTCTCGAACCTCGATGTCTTCTGGGAGGAGCCAGGGCTGGCGCGGATGCTGGAGCGGCTGGCCTCGTTCTCCCGGCTCATCCTGTTCGACAAGAGGGGGACGGGTCTGTCCGACCGCGTCACCGACATGCCCAGCCTTGAAGTTCGCATGGACGACGTGCGTGCGGTGATGGACGCCGCCGGATCGCAGCAAGCGGCGTTGTTCGGCTACTCGGAGGGCGGTGCGATGTGCGCGCTGTTCGCCGCCACCTATCCGTCTCGCGCCTCGGCACTCATCATGGGCGGCGCTTTCGCGAGACGCATACAGGCGCCCGACTACCCCTGGGGACGGACGAGGGAACAATCCCTCGCCTTTGCCGAGGAGGTGGAACGTGACTGGGGCGGCCCTCTCGGTATCGAGCAACGGTGGCCGAGCCAAGCCCAGGACGAGCGATGCCGTCAATGGTGGGCGCGTTGGCTGCGCTCCAGTGCGAGCCCGGCGGCCGCAGCGGCGGTGTTGCGCATGAACATGGACATCGACATCCGTCAGGTGCTGCCCGCCGTGCGCGTGCCCACTCTGCTTCTGCACAGCCGAAACGATCTCGTCATTGATTTCGGTGCCAGCCAATACATGAGCCAGCACATCACCGGAGCGAAGCTGGTCGAACTGCACGGCATCGATCACATCCCGTGGGGCTGCGACAGGGACATCATTCTCGATGAGATTGAAGAGTTCCTCACTGGAACTCGATTCGGCGGTGAACCCGAGCGGCTTTTGGTCACTGTCATGTTCACCGACATCGTGAAGTCCACGGAACGCGCCGCTTTCCTCGGCGATCGCGGCTGGCACGACTTGCTCGAGAGTCACCATGCATTGGTTCGCCGCGAGTTGGAGCGCTTCAGGGGCCGCGAGATCGACACCGCGGGTGACGGCTTCCTGGCCACCTTCGATGGGCCAGCTCGCGCAGTACGCTGTGCCTGCACTATTTCTCGAGAGGTGCGTGCGCTCGGGCTCGAGATCCGTGCCGGGCTGCACACCGGCGAGTGTGAGGTGATAGACGGGAAGGTTGGGGGCATTGCCGTGCATACCGGCGCGCGTGTGGCGACGCATGCGCAAACGGGCGAAGTGCTTGTTTCGAGCACCGTCAAGGATCTGGTGGCGGGATCCGGACTGTCGTTCCAGGATCGGGGGATACAGCGCCTGAAGGGAGTCCCCGACGAGTGGCGGTTGTTTGCCGTTGCGCAGTGAGGAGTCGGCTCAACGTTTGCCGATGAGGCTGCCCAAGACCTCCACATAGCCTCCGGCGACTTGGGCTTGCTTCAAGGCGCCCTTCTCTTTCAAGAGACCGTGCATGCCGCGGAGGTTGTATGAGGGCACGGTGGGCGCCAGATGATGCTCGACGTGGTAATTGACGAAATTGGGCGCGAACAGCAGGCGCTCCCACCACCCTGCACGAACGGTGCGCGTGTTGGACCAGATGTCCTGGCTCATGGTGCCGGGCAGCGCGCCGTGCTCGGCGGCATTGCGGATGCGGCTGACCAGCATGTAGGTGGTCAGCCACGTCGCGGGCCACAGCAGGTAGGCCATCGCGTGGCCACAAGCCCACAACAGGCCGAATGCCATCGCGTGCACCAGCAGAATGCGGCGGGCATTCCACAGCAGGTAGCGCACATTGCGCTTTCCGGGACCATCGCCACCCTCTGCCACAGTGTCGGCGCTCTGCTTCTTGTAGGCGTAGCCAAAACGCAGCTTCTCGGGCTCCGCATGCGCATAGAGCACGGCCAGCGTGGCAGCCGCCTTCAGGCCGGTGATGCCCACCAGGTCGCGCAAGACCTTGCGAGCCAACGACCCCAGGCTGACGGGATAGCCACGGTAGTTGGGCAGATCCGGATCGTCCGCCGTGCCGGTCTTGACATGGTGGGTCATGTGGTAGCTGCGATAGATCGTCAGGTCGGCAAACACCGGCGCGGCGCACAGCCACTGGCCGATCCAGTCGTTCAACGCGCGTGAGGGCGTGAAGGAGCGATGTGCGCACTCGTGCATCAGGATGCCCAGTCCCAACTGGCGCCCTGCCAACACCAGCATGGCGAGCGCCACGGTGACGACGCCCGGGCTGGCGATGACAAGGGCGAAGCTGGCCGCGATCAGGCTCCAGTTGACCAGCAGCATCCAGGCCGCCTTCCAGTTGGACTTGCGCTGCAGCGCCTGCAGTTCTTCGCGTGCCAGCAATCTGCGTACGTCATTCATGGGGAACATCCGGTCTTGATTTCGATGCCCTGATTGAAGCAAAGCAAGCGCAGAATCTGTTGTCATGAAGCGCCAGATACATGACATGAAAGCACGCACGGCCGCCGCGCCGGTGCGCGTTGCCATCGTGCTTCCCCACCGTCCGTGGGCAGGCTCGGTGCTCCTGGTGCGCGACCTGCTTCAGGCCGCGGGGACCTTGGCGACGCGCAATGACGACATCGCCGCGAGCGCGCTGTTCGACGTGCGCCTGGTGGCGCGCAGCAGAGCGCCGGTCATCAGTTTCGGCGGCCTGCCACTGGCGCCGGACCTGACACTGAAGCGAGCCGGCGTCTTCGGCGTGGTGGTCGTGCCTGCCCAGTTTGCGCCCGCGTCAGAGACGACCGAAGACGACGCGGCGTACGGCCGATGGCTGCGCAAGCAGCACGCGGGTGGCGCATTGCTGATGAGTTTCGGCGGCACGCTTCTGCTGGCCAAGTCGGGCCTGCTCGATGGGCGCGAGGCCACCGGTCTGCTGAGCGAGCGAGCGATCATCCAGCGCCGCTTTCCGGAGGTCCGCTACCAGTCCTCGCGCAGGATCGTCGCCGCCGCCGACATCGTCACGGTGTGCGGCATCGGCCCGACGGTGGACGCCTGTGCGCACCTGATCGAGCGATTCTTCGGCATGCAGCGCGCACGTCGCTTTCTGCGCCACACCAGCACCGAGGCGCTGCCCGCCGACAACAAGCTCGCACTGTGGAGCGCCCCTCACAAGGGACACGGCGACACGCAGGTCCTGGCGGTGCAGGAAATGCTCGAGCGCGAGATCGATCCGGTACCGAGCCTCGCCGCGCTGGCGCATCATGTCGGCTTGAGCGAGCGCAGCCTGTCACGCCGATTCGCCGACGCCGTCGGTTTCAACGTGCGCCAGTACGTCGCGAACCTGCGGCTTGAACGTGCGGACCATCTGCTGACCTCGACCCGGCTGCCGCTCGCGCACGTGGCGAGCGAGTGCGGCTATGCGAGCGCCAGCGCCCTCAGTCGTGCCTTTGCCGCTGCCCGCGGCAAGGCTCCCCGTCGCCACCGGCTGGATCATGCGGTCGGGCATCAGCGACGATGAGCGGGTGCCACCGCCAGTTCAAAAAGGATCCCCACATGGAATCAGCCCGTGCCGCCACTTTCGACGAGTCCTACTACCAGCGCTATTACTTCGACAAGAAGACGAAGGTCGCGGACCCGCAGCACATCGAACGCCTGGGGGCCTTTGTCTGCGCCTATCTGAAATACCTGCGCGTCCCCGTGCGTCGGGTGCTGGACGTGGGCTGCGGCGTCGGGCTGTGGCGCGACATCGTGGCGCAGCATTTCCCGCAAGCCAGCTTTCGCGGCGTGGAGTTCAGCGGGTACCTGTGCAAACGCTACGGGTGGGAACGCGGTTCGGTCGTGGACTACCAGGCTGGAGAGCCGTTCGACTTCGTCATCTGCCAGGGCGTGCTGGCTTACCTGAGCCCGCCGGATCTGAAGCGCGCGCTGCGCAATCTGGGGGTGTTATGCAGCGGTGCCCTGTACATGGAGGTCGCGGTGCGTGAGGACTACGAACGCGGCATCGTGGACGAAGACCTCGCCGACCCGCACCTCTTCCGCCATCGCGCCGAGGTGTATCGGCGCGGGCTGTCTCGGCAGTTCAAGGAGATTGGCGGCGGCGTGTGGCTCAGCCAGCGATCAGACGTGCCGCTGTACTCGCTGGAGTACGCGGCAGAGTGACTGCGAAGCTGAGTCAACCACCTGCGAGGGTGGCCCTCAGCCCGCCGCAGCCGCCAGCGTCGCGTTGAGCGTCGCGCTGGGTCGCATCACCGCATCGGTCTTGGCCGGGTCCGGCAGGTAGTAGCCGCCGATGTCGGCCGGTTTGCCTTGCACGGCGGCCAACTCGTCGACGATCTTCTTCTCGTTGGCAGCCAGCGCCTCGGCGAGCGGCCTGAAGTGAGCGGCCAATTCCTTGTCTTCGGTCTGCTCGGCCAGGGCCTGGGCCCAATAGAGCGCCAGGTAGAAGTGGCTGCCGCGATTGTCGAGCTGGCCGGTCTTGGGCGACGGGCCCTTGTTGTTGTCGAGCAGCTTGCCCGTGGCGGCATCGAGCGTCTTGGCCAGCACCTTGGCCTTGACGTTGTTGTTCTTGAGCCCCAAGTCCTCCAGGCTCACGGCCAGGGCGAGGAACTCGCCCAGCGAATCCCAGCGCAGGTGGTTCTCCTCCACCAGTTGCTGCACATGCTTGGGTGCCGAGCCGCCGGCGCCCGTTTCGTACATGCCGCCGCCAGCCATCAGCGGCACGATGGACAGCATCTTGGCCGAGGTGCCGAGCTCCATGATGGGGAACAGGTCGGTCAGGTAGTCGCGCAGGATGTTGCCGGTGGCGCTGATGGTGTCCTGGCCACGGATCACTCGCTCCAGCGTGTAACGCATGGCGCGCACCTGGCTCATGATCTGGATGTCGAGCCCGGTGGTGTCGTGCTCGTGCAGGTACATCTTGACCTTGGTGATGAGTTGCGCCTCGTGCGGGCGGTAGGCGTCCAGCCAGAACACCACGGGCATGCCGGAGTTGCGCGCGCGCGTGACGGCGAGCTTGACCCAGTCGCGGATGGCAGCGTCCTTGACCTGGCACATGCGCCAGATGTCGCCTGCTTCCACGTTCTGGCTGAGCAGCACCTCGCCCGTGTTGAGGTCGGTGATGTTGGCGACGCCATCCTCGGTGATCTCGAAGGTCTTGTCGTGCGAGCCGTATTCCTCGGCCTGTTGCGCCATGAGGCCCACGTTGGGCACGGTGCCCATGGTCTTGGGATCGAAGGCGCCGTGCCACTTGCAGAAGTTGATGATCTCCTGGTAGATGCGGGCGAAGGTGCTCTCGGGCATGACGGCCTTCACGTCCTTCAGGCGGCCGTCGGCGCCATACATCTTGCCGCCGTTGCGGATCATCGCCGGCATGGAGGCGTCCACGATGATGTCGTTGGGCGAATGGAAGTTGGTGATGCCCTTTGCGGAATCCACCATGGCCAGTTCGGGGCGGTGCTCGTGGCAGGCATGCAGGTCGCGCTTGATCTCGTCCTGCGTGCTTTCGGGCAAGGCGGCGATCTTGTTGTAGAGGTCGACCATCCCGTTGTTGACGTTCACGCCCAGTTCCTCGAACAGCTTGGCGTGCTTCTCGAAGGCCTCGCGGTAGAAGATCTTGACGCAGTGGCCGAACACGATCGGATGCGACACCTTCATCATGGTGGCCTTCACGTGCAGCGAGAACATCACGCCGGTCTTGTGGGCGTCCTGGATCTGCTGCTCGTAGAAATCGACCAGTTCCTTCTTGCTCATGAACATGGAGTCGATCACCTCGCGCTCGAGCAGCGAGACCTTCGGCTTGAGCACGATGGCCTTGCCGCTCTTGGTGATCAGTTCCATCTTCACGTCGCGGGCCTTGTCCAGCGTGATCGACTTTTCGCCGTGATAGAAGTCGCCGTGGTGCATGTGCGAGACGTGCGAGCGCGATGCCTGGCTCCACTCGGCCATGCTGTGAGGGTTCTTGCGCGCGAATTCCTTCACGGCCTTGGGTGCACGGCGGTCGGAATTGCCTTCGCGAAGGACAGGATTCACCGCGCTGCCGATGCACTTGTTGTAGCGCGCACGGATGTTCTTTTCCTCATCCGTCTTCGGGCTCTCGGGGTAGTCCGGGATCTTGTAGCCCTTGTCCTGCAGTTCCTTGATGGCGGCCTTGAGTTGGGCCACGGAAGCGCTGATGTTGGGTAGCTTGACGATGTTGGCTTCGGGCCGAAACGTCAGCTTGCCCAGTTCAGCCAGGTTGTCGGGCACGCGCTGCGCTTCGGTCAGCACCTCCGCAAACTGCCCCAGGATGCGGCTGGCCACCGAGATGTCGCTGGTCGTGACGTCGATGCCCGCCGGTGCGGCGAAGGCCTTGAGAATGGGCAACAGCGAGGCGGTCGCAAGGCGGGGTGCCTCGTCGGTCAGGGTGTAGATGATCTGGGGTTTTCCGGCGGTCATAGCGGCCTCAAGAGGGGTTGAAAAACAGCGCAATGCCACCCGCCAGCATGGCAAACGGGGTTGCGAACTGACGCGAACTTTAGCAAGTTGACGCGAGGGTCTCCGACGCTCGGATTTTGAGGACGTTTTTTTCTGGGCGCAGGCGATTAAAAGCTGGACATTTCCGCCGGGTGCGCAGCTAGTGACTGCACCGGTTTGCCGGCCCGGGCCGGGTCGAACCGATTTCACGCCACCGGAGGTCACGCTTCGGCGCGATGCCGCACCGAATGCCGAGGTATGCATTCACATCGAAATCTCGCTGGGTGACGAATGCATCGTAGAGGCTGGTCTTTACGTCACCGCCGGAACGAAGGTCAGGCTCCCAGACGGTCAGGTAGTTGCCGCCAAGTGTGCGCAGTGCATCGATATCTGGGCCATTGCGAGGCATGGGCGCTGTGATTTCAATTCTTGTGCCCGGCGCGAAGCCAATTTTCGAGTGCCAGGCCTGGCACGCGCGCAAAGTGTCGCGTGTTGTCGGTAACCACGACAGCGCCAAGTGCCAGCGCGTGGGCGGCGATCATCTCGTCGAAATCACCGATCGGCAGACCCTGGTTTTTGAGGTGGGCGCGCAACGTGCCATGGCTGTCGGCGGCTTTGGCATCCCACGGCACGACCGGCGCAATGTCCAAGAATTCGCTGACCAAACGATGCAACCGGACGGCTTCGGGCCGGCGCGCAGCGCCATAGCGGATCTCGGACCGGGTCACGGCCGAGATGCACCACTGGCCCGGCGCCAAGGCCTGCAGCCGCTCATCAAACGCCGGATGGCCGCGCATGGCTTCGCTGGCTGCATTGGTGTCGAGCATGTAGAGGGTCATTCCTTCCAGCCCTCGAAGGGGTCGCGCGCCTCCCTGCCCTGCCCTCGCTCCGCTTCATCGAGGAAGTCACTGGGTACGACAGGACCGATCTCAGCGCGTCGGCGCATGAAAGCGGCCCAGTCCGCAGGAGGATGAGCAGACAGGATCACGTCTCCCGTGGTCTCGTCACGGCGAACGTAGACCTCTGTGGCGTCTTCAAAGCGGAACTCCGCCGGCAGTCGCACGGCTTGGCTACCGCCGCTGGCAAAGAGTTTGGCCGTCGCGGTGTGCATGGTGATCCCTTCATTGGCGGGAAGCGCGCTCCCGATGTAGCTATTAATGTATCTACATCTCTGCCGCCTCGTCAAATTCCAAAAACATGGTGTCGATAACTTATCGACGCTACGTTTCAACCGTCCCCAGGGTCCCGGGCGGCCGGCGCCTCATTGACCCCAATCTGCTCCGTTTTCGGAAAGGCTTCTTGGGATTTGTCCCGACCAGTCTTGCCTGGTCACCAGAACTTCCACCACGGCTTGGACGGCGCGATGGGTTGCAGCGGCTCTAACTGTTGCAGTTCGCTCGCGCGCAGGCGCCGACGGCGTTCGACTTCGAATGCGTGCGCAACGCCAAACGCGCTTTTGTCGCCGCGCAGCGCCTGCGCGCGCCAAGCCGCGGCGAGTTGCTCCAGGCGCTCGTCGTCGACACTGGCAAGCTGGGACGGCGTGGGCAGGCTGGTCATCGACAGCAAAGATAGCCGATTAAAAGCTGGACAGTTGATTGCTTTGCCAGCACACGTGTCAGCGCAGGCTGAAGGTCCCAAGGCTGTGGAAAGAGGGTCGCGGGCTCCTAGCCTGATCTGCGTCAGCGAGAGTTTCATGCGTGCGGCGCTCGAGTCTTCTGCTTCGAGCCGCGCTGAACTCTGAGGGCCAAGACAGCCAAGTCCCAGATACATGGATGTCAGGGTCGCCTCATCCGCTGAGTGCAAAGATGGCGGCGCGAGCCGTCCTCACGGTTATTCAGGCGACCGGCCCACCCCTAAAGCTGCAGATTTCGCGATGCGGGGAAATGTTGTCGCACGGCAAGTCACGCCGCAGTCCTGTGAAGCGCGCGCCGTGAAACATCTTCTTTCCGAAGGAGTTGTGGTCGATGTTCAGATTTTTTCAATGAAAACAACACGTTATGAATCAATATTGATTCAACGCCAGAAATGTTTCACGCAAGTGGCTTCTCCGCACTCCAATTTCCGGGTCGAGGTCATAATTTGGTTATTGAGTAACTAAACATCTTCATTCATGTCATCCGAAAACGAGGAGGCTTGGCAGCTTCCTGACGAAGACGCTGCGTCGAGGGAAGTCTTGTGGCCTCGGGTCAGCAGCGTTGCCGATCTCGGGCGCATTCTTGTCATCCTGCACGGCGCCAGTGCCCCATCCGACGCCACGCTGAAGAAGTGGAGCGCGAGCGGCGAGTTCAGAGAATGTCTGATCGGCGAAAACCCGATACCTGAAGATGAAGGTTGTCCCGAACGAGTGACGCGCAAAGGAGCGCCGACGCATGCCAAGCCGGGTCGCCCGGGTCTGCAGCTGGTCACTGACAAGGCCATTGCACGGGTCTATGAACTCTGGCCACAATTGGCGGATTCGGACCCCAAGGCCGTCTTTGAACAGGCAGTCGCTCGGACCGCGCGCCAACTCACGGCTGCAATTCGACCGTTGATGCATGAATCGCCGCCGACGCACGCATCCTCATCCGCGGCAATCGCCTCCGAGCCTGTCACCACGACCCACGGTCCACACGAGAAATGGCAGCAGCGCGTCGAGCAGATGCTTTTGACATTGAGCCTGGACGTGAAAGATTTGAGGCGCGAGATGGCCCAATTCACAGCCCTGCGGAACAACCTGATCACGCGGCTTGATGAGGTTGTTGCCCGTTCAAGGGAATCGTTGCTCGCAGCGTCGCGGAGTGAAGCTGGAGCGAACGATCCGATCGTCGAAGCCCGACGAGACAGGGATATGGGCGTTCTCAAGTCGACGATCGATCAGATCCTGTCGGCGTTGGAGCGGATGGAGGCGACCGGTCGATCAAGGTGATCGGCGGTGTAGTACGGTACTACGGCCCGCCCATCGACACCTGCACACGGGCAGAAATGATCTGCGATGGAGACCAGGACTGCTGCAACTTGCCCGTAGTACCGTACTACAGGGCGGTCCGTCCCTCAAAAAAAAAAGGCGCCACGAGGGCGCCTTTCTTTTTGAACTGGGAAGTTCCTTCAGCCGGCAGCCGCAAAGCGCTCCAAGAATCCCGCAAGCTCAAGTTGGCGAGCGGCGTTCAGCGAGACGTGGATCCGAATCGAAGCGCGCCCATCCTTGTCGACTTTCATCGTGGCAACCGTGGTCCCGCCTTTGTCAAAGGATTGGATGGAAGGATGCGACGGCGTGCGCATCACCGTCTCGTTCGGCGACGTCAACCGCGCGAAAATCTCCTTCGCGCCCATCGCCCCTCGATCGACAGCAATCTCGGCAGCACGAGCCTCGACGCCCGCCGCATCACGTTCCATCGCCGCCTTGAATGCCGTCGACCACCGGAATTGCAGATCCAGCGGCGATGCGAAGGCGCGAAGCACGCCCTCAGGCAATCGCGCCAGCACCAGTGCCTTGGACAGATTGGTCGGATCAACACCGATCGCTGCGGCCATCTGACGCAAGGACGGATAGAGCCCGCGGTCCAGCGCCCGCGCATACATCACGCCCTGCTCCCAAGCCGACAGATCCGCACGCTCGCGGTTCTCACGCTCCATTTCCTCGAACAGCGCACGGTCGTCCAGGTTGTCGACGAACACCAGCACCTGAAGTCCCAGTTGCAGGCAAGCCTCATGGCGGCGGTGACCGAACACGATCTCGTACTTCGGGCCCTCGCCCGGGCTGGCGATCGCCCGCACCTTGATCGGCTGGATGTTGCCGCCCGCCTCCTTGATCTCGCGCTTCAGATCCTCGAACGCCCTGCTCTGGAAACTCGATTCATGACGGTTCGCGTAATCGCTGCGCCGGATCAGATGCGGGTCGAGCAAGCGCGTGGCCTTGGCGCCGTCCCAGGCGCTGAGCTCGGTCACCGCCTCGCTGAGACGTCCTTCAAGTTCGACAGCCTTCGCGGCTTGCTGACGCAGCGCATCGTTTTCGCGCAAGAGCTCCGAGCGCTGGTCGTTCGCCAGCGCCATCATCGCGCCCGGCGCGGTCTTGGGTTTCGCGGCTTCCGGGTTCGGCGGCGACACCGGCATCAGCGATGCAAAGTCGATCTTGGATGCTTTGTCCTTGAGTCCCATGTCAGACCGCCGTTTCCAGAACTTGCCGCTCAGCCACCTGGCGCGCCCAGACGGCTTCGATTTGCTGTTCGATCAATTCGCACATCCGGTCGTAGGCGACCCGGGCACGCGAAAAAGTCTTCGAGTTCACTGATCCTCGAGGCAGGTCGTAGACAGTGCCGAACTCGGCGCTGGCCGTGGCGGCGATCGCCGTCTTCGGAATCTCGATCGGCAGCACCTTGTCGCCATAGCCTTCGAGCACCCACTGCCGCACGACCGAGCTCGCCGTGTCCGACGCCTCCACCCGCGACAGCAGCACGTCGATGAACTCAAAACTCTTGTCCTTGCCGCGGCTGCGAACCAGTTGGTTGCAGAGGTCCGAGAACAGATCCCAGAACTGGGCCGAGCTGGCAAAGTCCAGGGCCGAGGGCGGCAACGGCATGATGACCCCGTCCGCCGCCATCAGCGCGTTGATGGTCACGTAGCTCAGCGAAGGAGGTGTGTCGATCACGATGACGTCGTACTCCTCCCGCGGCAGGTCCAGACCGCGATCCAGCACGCGCCAGAACTCGAAACCCGGGTCCCTGGCCTGGCGTGCGGGCAAATGGAATTCGGCGCCGTAGAGCAGCGGCGCAGCACATACCAGATCAATGTTCGGCCAGTAAGTCGATCGAACCGCGTACTTCAGGTTTTCCTGTTCACCGGTGAACAGCGACATGGCCGTGTGCTCCGTCTCGACCTCCGCATCCGGCAGGACGCCGAACAGCGTGGTGGCCGAGCCCTGGGGATCGAGGTCGACCAGCAACACCCTGTGCCCCCGCATCGACAACCCCTGCGCCAGGGTGACGGCCGAAGTGGTCTTCGCAACGCCCCCCTTGAAGTTGGCGACGGTGATGGTGATGCCGGCCGCGCCGCTCGGCCGCAGGTGCTCGGATCGCAGCTCGCGCGCCCAATGCTGCGCGTCGGCCATCGACCATTCGCGGCTGTTCCCATGGATCCCACCGGCGGGCAGGTCGCCACGGGTCAGCCGGTAGGAGATCTTCGACTTGTCGACGCCACACAGATCCGCCAGTTGCACTGCCTTCAGCGTCGGAGCAGACTTCACGGCGGTCGGCGCCAGCATCGCCGCGCGGATACGGTCCATCATGCCGGCTATCTTCTGCGCTTGCTGTTCGATATCTTCGAGATTCTGTCGTCGGATGGTTTGCTTGATGTCCACGCGTGTGTACCCTGAAAGTTTTGCGGTCTTGCGATTATGCCCATCACTCCGCAAAAAACGAAGAATTCAGTCGACACTGCAAAAACCGTCCTCTCCATCGGCGCCTGGGGATCTCTTTTTGATCAGAAATCCTCCGAGATTAAGAGAGGATCTTGAATACATTCAAGAGATTAAGCCGCCGATGAATTGAATTTTCTTCAATGAAATCAATAAGTTATAAGGTAAACCCGATCTCGAATGTCCAGTCTTCCATCGCTTGTGTCCGGGTTTCCATCGCATCCGTCCAGCTTTCCATCGCCGGATGTCCGCATCCTCATCGGGCCGGACAAAAGGTTATCCACAGCGCTCGATCCGCACCCTCGCGGTGCAAATAAGGCAACTGTCCAGGGTTTCATCGGGTCTTGGGGGCCTTGGAAGGGCGCCGAAATAGAGCTTTCGGTGCATATGTCCGGGTTTTGATCGCCGCGCTGAAGCTGTCGCCGCATGGTTCAACCGCGAAACGTCCAGCATTTAATCGGCCATGCTGGGCTCGTCGAGGCCGAACTGTCCAGCTTTTCATCGCCGTCCCTTCGCTTCACGTGGCGGCCTTGTGTCCAAACGACCTTGGACATAAGATCGAGCCCTCATGAGCACGCCCGCCGCCAACCCCGTCGACAAGCCGGCCCTCGGCCCCGGCGTGGACGAGGTCCTCGAACTGCGCAAGCCGCACGAGATGATCGTGATGATGCCGCGCTCGGCGCGCGTGACCCTCACTGGCCGGCGTATCTATAGCGCGTTGCTCCAGGTCGCCCAGACGCGACTTGTCGCCTTGCCGGCCATGCCTGCAGCCGACTTCATGTTCGAGGCGCCGCTCGCCGCCATCCTGAGGACCACTGGCTCCAGCGGCAGCGAACGCACCGCGGCGAAGAAATACTTGATCGAGATGCGCAGCCTGGAAGTCGACTGGGAGTCGACCGCACCCGGTGACGGCGTCAAGTGGCGCGGGTTCTCCATGCTGTCCGAAGTGGCGCTGGAACAGCGCCGCGGCGAAAACTGGGTGAGCTGGTCCTATCCGCCGACGATCATGGCGGCGCTCAGGGAGCCGCAGCGCTGGGCCAGGATCGACCTCGACGTCCTGGCCAAGCTGGGCTCCTACACGGCGGTCGCGCTCTACGAGATCTGTGCGCGCTATCGCGAGAATCCGAGCGGCGTGACCAGCCGCAAGCCCGTGAACTGGTGGGTCGATGCCCTGAGCAACGGGCCGGGTCCCGACCGCCGCGAATGGCGAAAGTTCAAGAACGAGCGCGTCAAGGATGCGATCGTGGAGATCAATGCCGAGACGGACCTCGACATCGATCTCATCGAACACAAGCAGGGCAGGGTGATCACCGAAGTTCAGTTCGCGGTCCGCAAGAAGCGCCAGGCGGCGGCGCCCCGGCCGCTTGCGGGCGAGCCGGTCGATGCCACCCTGGTGCTACGGGCCGAGACGCTCGGCATTCGCGAAATCAAGCTCGAAGGCCTCATCAAGGAGTTCGGCGACGAGCGCGTGCGCTCGCAGATCGAGGTGCTCGAGCGGCGCGCCGCCAACAAGTCGTTGCGGACGATCGAGAACGCCTTCTCCTACCTTCGTTCATTGCTGCGCAACGAGCCTGTGCAAGACAGCGCGACCGAAGGTCCTCGGCCGACCGCTGCGCCGGTCGGCCAGCACGCGCCGCCCGCGGACGTTCCCCCCGTCGCGCCAGTGACCCCGAACGTGGACAACGCCGCCTGGCTTCGCGAACAGATCCAGGCCATGAAGAGGGAAGTCGCTGCCCTGGAGCCTGCCCAATTGAAACGCTGGGTGGACCTGGCCCTGCAGGACCTGGCACGCAAGGGCGCGCTGACGGCGGTCATCAGCCGGCGCGCCGCCCAGGGCGATGTTCTCCACGGGATGCTGGGCTCGGCCGTCGTGTATGCCTATGCGGATGCGACCTACGGCCCTGACTGGAAGGTCGACCGTCAACTATTCGACGCGTTGCCATAGGTTTCATGTGTATCGGCCTGGGCTCGGACGGCGCCTCGTCCACGCTTGGGGGACAATCGGGCACTCGGCCGCCGGCTACTCCATCGCCGCGCTGCCAACCCCGCACTGCCGATGTTTCGCCCGAACCCCGACGCCAATTCCCCCGCCGCCCCCTCCGACTCCCCCGACATCATTCACGGCCCTGATCGGCCGGACCTGCTTCAATCTGAAATCCTCGCCGACCTGTTCGAGGCCACCGCCGAAAGGGTTCCCGCCCAGACCGCGCTGATCTTCGGCGAGCGCGAGATCGGTTACGGCGAACTGGATGCGCAGGCGAATCGGGCCGCTTCGAAACTGATCGAAGCCGGCGCTCGCCCGGGTCACATCGTCGGTCTGTGGCTGCCGCGCGGCATCGAGCTCCTGGTCATGCAGCTCGCCATCGCCAAGACGGGTGCCGCCTGGCTGCCGTTCGATGCCGATACACCGCCCGAACGCATTGCCGCGTGCCTGGACGACGCGGATGCCATCGGCATCGTCGGATGTGCAGCGCTCGGACTGCAGCGGTTGGCGATCGAACGGACCCTCTGGACTGTCGAGGCGCTCCTGGGTGGCGACCCCGAAGCGCCGCTGCGCCGCCGCGAAGGCGCGCTGCCCGATCACCCTGCCTACGTGATCTACACCTCCGGCTCGACCGGCAAGCCCAAGGGCATCGCCATCACCCAGCGCAGCATCTGCCACTTCCTTCGCAGCGAGAACGCCGTGCTGGGCGTGCGGGAGGACGACCGCGTCTATCAGGGCTTCTCGGCCGCCTTCGACATGTCTTTCGAAGAGATCTGGCTGAGCTATCTGGTCGGCGCCACGCTGTGGATCGCACCGAAGGCCATCGCATCCGATCCCGAAGCACTGCCGAAGGCGCTGATCGAACAGCGCATCAGCGTATTGCACGCCGTGCCGACGCTGCTGGCCCTTTTCGATCGCGATGTGCCGGGGCTGCGCCTGATCAACCTCGGCGGCGAAATGTGCCCCGCATCGCTGGTTGAACGCTGGGCGGTTGCCGGCCGGCAGGTCTTCAACAGCTACGGCCCGACCGAGGCGACCGTGTCGGCCAGCATGGCCGAGCTGCAAGCGGGCGAGGCCGTGACCATCGGCCGGCCGTTGCCCAACTACGCGCTGCTGGTCATCGCGCCCGATGTCGAGCAGGGCCTCAGACTGCTGCCGTGCGGCGAGGTCGGCGAACTGTGCATTGCCGGCCCCGGCGTCGCGTCGGGCTACCTCGGGCGGCCCGATCTGACGGCCGAGAAATTCCTTCGCAACCCGTGGTCGAGCGGCACGCACGACGATCGGCTCTACCGCACCGGCGATCTTGCGCGCATCGACGAAGCCGGGTGCGTGCAGTGCCTCGGGCGCACCGACGACCAGATCAAGATTCGTGGCTTTCGGGTCGAACTCGGCGAGATCGAGGCCGTGCTGGCGCAGCAGCCGGGCGTCGGCACCGCAGCCGTGGTGCTGCGCCAGGTCGAGGGTGTCGACCAGTTGATCGCCTTTCTGGTGGCCGAGAGCTCTGCTGGCGTATCGGCGTCTTCATTGCGCTCCGCGCTTGGCGCTCGGCTCCCGCCCTACATGGTGCCCGGCCGCTTCGAGGTGCTGCCGCAGATGCCGCGCCTGAGTTCCGGCAAGATCGACCGAAAGACGCTCAAGTCGTGCCCGCTGGCCGAGGCGACGGGTCCGTCCGAAGGATCGGATGTCCCGGAGACGCCGGCCGAGATCGTGTTGTTCGCGGCCCTGGCCGGACTCTTTCCCGGCCTCGCGATCCGACGCGCTTCGGACTTCTTCGACGAACTCGGCGGCCATTCGCTGTTGGCGGCGCGGCTCGCGTCCTTGCTGCGTGCCGACCCGCGGTTCGCCCAGATCACGGTGCGCGAGATCTATCAGCGCCGCACTGTGGGCGGCATCGCCGCCGCACTGGATGCCTGTGGCGCCCGGCAGGCGACGCCGGTGCCCGACTGGACGCCGCCTTCGGCGTGGCGCCGCTGGCGCTGCGGGCTCGCGCAGGCCGCGGCGATCCCGGCGCTGGTGGCCATCCGCATGATGCAGTGGCTCGCGCCGTTCTTCACCTATCACTTCTACACCGGTGGGGCAGGGGATTCGATCCCGTATGCGGTCGCGATGTCGATGGTCGTGTTCCTCGTGGCGACCTTGCTCGAATTCGTGCTGGCGATCGCCGGCAAGTGGCTGATCGCGGGCCGGCTGGCGCCTGGCCGCTATCCGCTTTGGGGCCTGACCTATTTCCGCTGGTGGCTGGCCGATCGGCTGGTCGATGCGGCGCCGACCTACTTCATCAGCGGTTCCTCGCTGCACGCCTGGTGGCTGCGCGCGCTGGGCGCGCGCATCGGCAGCGACGTGAGCATCGGCTCGATCAAACTGCGCGCGCCCGATCTGTTCACGGTCGGTGACGGCGCAAGCATCGGCAACGCGGTGAACTTCGAGAACGTGCGCGTGCAGCGTGGCGAACTGCTCATCGGTCGCATCGAAATCGGCGCAGAGGCCCACATCGGTTCCTACGCTGTGCTCGAAGGCAACACACGTGTCGGGAACTGGGGCCACCTCGACGGCCAGTCGGCGCTCAGCGACGGCCAGGCCGTGCCGGCCGGGCGCATCTGGAGCGGCTCGCCGGCGCGTGACACGGGTGCCTTCGACACCGCCACGCTGCGGCCACGCCCGCCGGTCAGCAAACGTCGACTTGCAGGCGAAGCCCTGTTCTTCTTCGGCGGCGCCATGCTGGTGGCGGCCTTGTTCTTCCTGCCGGTGTTCCCGACCTTCATGCTGATCGACGTGCTGGACGACACCGAACGGTTCCCCTGGCTCGAAACCAGCTCCACCGTATTGCAGTTGTTCAAGTACTTCGTGCTGGCGCTGCCGGCGGGCGCGGTGATGATCGTGCTCACGGCCCTGATCTCCGCGGGCATCCGCTGGAGCGTGCTGCCGCGGCTGAAGAGCGGCAGTTGGCCTGTGCACAGCAATGTCTACTGCGGCAAATGGCTGGTCAACCAGATCCAGGAATCGAGCCTGCAGGTGCTGCATGGCGTCTACGCGACGCTTTTCGCACCGATGTGGTACCGCTTGCTGGGGGCCAAGGTGGGCCGCAACGCGGAGATATCGACCGCGCTCGGCGTGGTGCCCGACATGCTCACGCTCGGCGACGACACCTTCATCGCCGATGCAGTGCTCCTGGGCGACGAGGAGATCGACGGCGGCTGGATGTCGATGCGGCCGACCGTCATTTCGCGGCGTAGCTTCGTCGGCAACGGGGCCTACCTTCCCGACGGCACGACCTTGCCCGAGAACGTGCTGATCGGCGTGCTCGGTCGCGCGCCCGATCCGGGGGCGATTCGCAGCGGGGACACCTGGATCGGCTCGCCCGCCTTGCGCTTGCCGGCGCGTGAAGTTGTCACCGGTCACCCCGAATCGCTGACCTTCAATCCTTCGCTGATGCGCCGCGTGGGGCGCGGCATCGTCGAAGCCTTTCGCATCGTCGCGCCGCACGCCATGGTGATCGCGGCGGGCTACAGCATCGTGCTCGCGGTGATGCCCTCGGCGGCGGCCGAACACTGGGGCTCGGTGGTCTGGTACCTCACCATCGACGGATTGATCTTCGGCCTGTCCACCTTCGTGTTCGTGGCGATCTTCAAGTGGCTCTTCCTGCGGCGCTACCGGCCGCTCGCGGTGCCGATGTGGACGCCCTTCGTCTGGCTCTCCGAAGCCGCGACGAACCTGTACGAAGGCCTCGCAGTGCCCAACTTCATGCACTACCTGCGCGGCACGCCCTGGCTGCCGATCGCCTTCAATCTGCTGGGTGCGCGCATCGGCCGCGGCGTGTATCTGGACACCACCGACTTCACGGAGTTCGACTGCGTGCGCATCGGCGACTACAGCGAGCTCAATGCAATGACCTGTCCGCAGACCCATCTGTTCGAGGACCGCGTGATGAAGATCCATCACGTGAACATCGGCGCGCGGGTGAACGTCGGGCCGCGCAGCATCGTGCTGTACGGCGCGACCGTGAACGACGGGGCGCAACTTGGGCCCATGACGCTGGTCATGAAAGGGGAGAGTATTCCGCCGGCGACACGCTGGAGCGGAAATCCCGCGGCGCCGGCCTGAGCGGTGCGCGCATAGACTGGCGACCGGGCGTCCGTGCTTTCGCGCGGGACGCAGTCCATCATCCAGTTGCCAGCGAGGCCGACCCATGCCCATCCGCCGAATCGTTTTTCTCCGTCGATGGGCTGCGCGCGCAGCCATTGCTGCCGGCATCACGCTGACGCTCGCCGCATGCACGGCCCCGGGCCCGCGCGCACCCGAGCCGCCCGTGCTGCCGCCCGCCCGCATTGCAGAAATCGTCACGAGCCCGGATCGCAGCGAAGCCGACCGTGTGAACGACGTGCGGCGCAAGCCGCAGGAGATGTTGGCATTCATTGGCGTGCGTCCGGGCATGGTGGCTCTCGATGTGAGCGCAGCCGGCGGCTACACGACAGAGTTGATCGCACGCGCGACCGGCCCGGCGGGCCGCGTATACGGGCAGAGCCCGCCGCGCCCGGCGACGAGCCGGCCTGCGCAGCCGGAAGGCGCCGCGGCGCCCGCGCCGATGGGCGCTCCGGCGCCCGCTCGTCCCGCCACCGGCCCGCGGCCATCGCCCGTCGCGCTGGCCGAACGCGCGAAGAATCCGAACGCGGGCAACATCATCGCTGTCGTGCGGCCCTTCGAGGATCCGGCGCCGCCCGAATGCGCATCGAACTGCCTCGACCTTGTCACGCTGATGTTCAACTATCACGACTTCGGCCATCTTGGCGTCGACCGCGCCGCCGTGAACCGCGCGGTGTTCGCAGCGCTGAAGCCGGGCGGCATGTATGTCATCGCGGACCATTCGGGGCGACCGGGCACGGGCATCTCCGAATCGGGAACGCTTCACCGCATCGAGGAAGCGTTCCTGCGCGCCGAGGTCGAGCGAGCTGGGTTCAAGCTCGCGGCCGAAGGCAACTTCATGCGCAATCCTTCGGACCCGCGTGATCGCAACACGCCGGAGCCGCCGCAACCCAAGGACGAGTTCGTGCTCAAGTTCGTCAAGCCCTGAGCGCATCGGTCTGAAAAGAATTCCAGGTATGCCCGGCTTGTCGATGTGGCGCGGCTCGACGAGACCGGTGCCACGCAGCGTGTGCCGCATCTGGGCTTTCACCCTCATGCGATGAGCGCCTTGCCGGTGGTGCCAAGCGCCGCCGTATGCACAGCGCACTACCTGCGGGTGCCGGCCAATGCATCCGGGCAGGTCGAAGCGGTGGCGGCTGAGCGCGCAACCCTCAACCCAGGCGCTGCGCCATCGCCCTCACGCTGCGCGTCCTTCTGCTTCGCTCATGGATTCACCGTCTTCCTTGGATCGTCAGGCCGGGCGATGCTTGCCGTATTCCATCCGGGCAATCGCGCGGTTGTGCACTTCATCGGGCCCGTCGGCCAGGCGCATCGTGCGCATGCTCGCGTACTGTTTGGCGAGCCCGAAATCGGTGGTCACGCCGCCTGCGCCATGCGCCTGGATCGCGTCGTCGATGATCCTCAGCGCCATGCGCGGCGCGGCCACCTTGATCATCGCGATCTCGAGCCGCGCGACCTTGTTGCCCACCCGGTCCATCATGTCGGCCGCCTTCAGGCACAGCAGGCGCGTCATCTCGATGTCGATGCGGGCTTCTGCCACGCGCTGCTCCCACACCGACTGCTCTGAAATGCGCTTGCCGAAGGCCACGCGCGACTGCAGGCGCTTGACCATCTTCTCCAGGGCGACTTCGGCGCTGCCGATGGTGCGCATGCAATGGTGGATGCGTCCGGGACCGAGTCGCCCTTGCGCGATCTCGAAGCCGCGGCCTTCGCCCAGCAGCAGGTTCGACGCTGGCACGCGCACGTTGCGGAACACCACTTCGGCATGGCCATGCGGCGCATCGTCGAAGCCGAACACCGGCAGCATGCGCACGATCTCGATGCCGGGCGTGTCCAGCGGCACCAGGATCTGCGACTGCTGCGAATGTCGCGGCGCGTCGGGGTCGGTCTTGCCCATCACGATCGCGATCTGGCAGCGCGGATCACCCACGCCCGAAGACCACCACTTGCGCCCGTTGATGACGTAGTGGTCGCCGTCGCGGCGGATCTCGGTCTGGATGTTGGTCGCGTCGGACGAAGCCACGTCGGGCTCCGTCATCAGGAAGGCCGAGCGGATCTCGCCGGCCAGCAGCGGCTGCAGCCAGCGTGCCTTGTGCGCGTCGCTGCCGTAGCGGATGAGCACTTCCATGTTGCCGGTGTCGGGCGCCGAGCAGTTGAAGACCTCGGAAGCGAAGTTGACCTTGCCCATCTCCTCGGCGCATACCGCGTATTCGAGGTTGGTCAGTTCGAACGTTAGCAGAGCTCTCGCTCAACAGGTGACGCCGCCATCGATGACGAGGCTCTGGCCCGTCATGAAGGCGCCCGCCTGCGAAGCGAGGAAGACGGCGGCGCCCGCGATCTCGTCGGGTTCGCCGATGCGCCGCAGCGGTGTGGTGGCCGTGCGGTGCCTGAGGTTCTCGGCGTCTTCCCACAGAGCGCGTGCGAAGTCGGTCTTGATGAGGCCGGGCGCGATGCAGTTCACGCGCACGTTGTGCGGCCCATACTCGACGGCCAGGTTGCGCGCGAGCTGGAAGTCGGCGGCCTTCGAGACGCAGTAGGCGCCGATCACCGGCGATCCGCGCAGTCCGCCGATCGACGAGACGATGATGATCGAACCCTCCTTGCGCTCGATCATCTGCGGCACGGCGAAGTTGATCAGCCAGTGATTGGCGATCACGTTGTTCTCGAGAATCTTGCGGAACTGGTCGTCTTCGATGCCGCCCAGCGGGCCGTAGTAGGGGTTGGAAGCCGCGTTGCAGACGACCACGTCCACCTTTCCGAGCTGCCGCGTCGTGTCTTTCACCAGATGCTGCAGATCCTGCCTGGACGAGATGTTCGCCGGGATCGAGATGGCACTGCCGTCACCGTGCTTGCGGTTGATCGCGTCGCGGACTTCGGCGCAGGGCTCGGGCTTGCGCGACGAGATGACGACCTTGGCGCCATGTTCGGCCATGCGCTCGGCGATGGCGCGCCCGATGCCGCGCGAGGAACCCGTGATGATGGCTACCTTGCCGGCCAGCGAAAACAAGGACATGAATGTCTCCCGGAAATCTTGAGATTCGAAGATATCAGGCGTAGGGCGCTTGTCCACGCTTCCGCGAATTCAGCTCAGACTGCGCGCATAGATCGCAGCAACCGGCACGACCAGGCTGAGCCCGGCCAGCACCAGCAGCGTACACACCAACCCGCGCACGGTACGCGGTGACCAGTCAGGCGGGTGCCGCTTCATGAGCCAGGTCAGGCCCAGCACCACTGGCATCGCCAACAGGCTGAGCCCTGTCGCATGAATGCTGAACTGGCCCGTCGGCACCGTCAGCGCCAGGCGTAACAGCGCATTGAAGGCGAAGATCATGACGAGCGTTTGCCGTACGGCGAGTGGATTCATGGGTTGCCGATAGAACTGGTAAACAAGCGGCGGACCGGCACTTGAAAAAAGCCCGCTCATCAGCCCGGACGCCAGGCCAAACGCACGAAAGCTCGCGCGCGACGAACGCTCGCGCAGGGGCGCCGAACGCACCACGAGAACCGTGGCGCAGGCGAGGATCGTGATCCCGAGCAGCACGCGCAACAGCAGCACGACATTGCCGCTGAGCCAGCCCAGCAGGAACACCCCGATCACCACGCCGATGCCGCTGCCCACCGCCGTGTCGCGCAGTGCCGCCAGGTCGATGGACTTGCGCGATCCCCTGAGCACAACCGAAGCCTGCACCAGCGTCAGCACGCTGGCAACGTTGGCCGCATCGGGCAGGGGCGCGAGTTGAAGCACCCCGACAAGCCCCAGCAGGATCAAGCCGAAGGCAAAGCCCGTGAGCGATTGCGCGCAGGTCGCAACGCCCACGCACGCCAGGAACAGCACCACCTGCACCGTGTCCATATTGCTGCTCCTGTGCGATTGGGTCGGGGCTGCCCTACACCTTGCCCTTCCAGGGCACCAGCACCTTTTCGAGATGACGCATCAGCGCATCGAAGCCAAAGGCAAACAGGCCGATCACGATGATCCCCATGATGACCACGTCGCTTGCCAGGAACTCCGCCGCGTTGAGCACCATGAAGCCCAGCCCGCGGTTCGAAGCCACCATCTCGCCCGCCACCAGCGTGGTCCAGCCCACGCCGATGCCGATGCGCATGCCGGTGAAGATCTCGGGCAGGGCCGACTTCAGGATCACATGCCAGATCACCTGCGAACGCGTCGCGCCCATCGAGTAGGCCGCGTGGATCTGTTCGGTGGATACCGAGCGCACGCCGGAGCGCGCGGCAATCGCCAACGGCGCGAAGATGGCCAGGAAGATCAGGTAGAGCTTGGAGAACTCGCCGATGCCGAACCAGATGATGACCATCGGCAGGTAAGCCAGCGGCGGCAGCGGCCGGTAGAACTCGATCAGCGGATCGAAGATGCCGCGCGCGACCCGGCTCACGCCCATCATCACGCCGATCGGGATTGCGGTGAGACAGGCCAGCGAGAAGGCACCGAACACGCGATACAGGCTCGTCCATGTGTGCTCGAACAGGGTGGCGCCCGCAAAACCCTCGGTCGCCACCTGGATGAACTTCGCGAACACCGCCTGCGGCGACGGCAGGAAGAGTGGCTTGACCCAGCCCATGTTGGTGACGAGCACCCACAGGGCGAGCGTGACGATCACCGTGCCCGTGGCGATGGCGCCGGCCCGGCCTTGTCCCGGTGCGCCGAACTGCTCACCAGGGCGCACCGAACGCTTGGCAAAGGTGCGCGTGATGAAGCTGCCGCCGTGCGGCGCCTTGATGGCAATGTCAGACATGGCTCAACTCCTTGTGTGCTTCGCCGGCACGTTCGTCGCCGTAGATGATGCCGAGCACCGTCTCGCGCATCTGGATGAAATCAGGGCTGGACTTCACGGCCCGCGCATCTCGCGTTTGCAGGAAGCGCTTGTTGAAGTCGAGTTCGTAGCGGTGCGTGATGCGACCGGGACGCGGCGACATCACGATCAGGTGGCTGGCGAGGAACAGCGCCTCTTCCACGCTGTGCGTGATGAAGAAGAACATCTTTTGCGTCTTCTGCCACACGTCCAGCAACAGTTCCTGAATGGTCTCGCGCGTCAGCGCATCGAGCGCAGCCATCGGCTCGTCCATCAGCAGCATGGCCGGGTTGCATGTCAACGCGCGTGCAATGCCCACGCGTTGCTGCATGCCACCCGAGAGCTGGTAGATCATGTGCTTGTGGAAGTCCTGCAGCCCCACGAGCGCAAGATTGCGCGCAGCCCGGTCGCGCCGCTCGGCCTTGGGCACGCCCTGCAGCTTGAGCCCGAATTCGGTGTTCTCCATCACGCTGAGCCAGGGCAGCAGCGCATGCTTCTGGAAGACCACGCCGCGATCGGAACCCGGCCCCTGAATCGCCTTGCCGCCCAGGAGCAGATCGCCGCTCGACGCCGAGATGAAGCCCGCCATCAGGCTGAGCAGTGTTGTCTTGCCGCAGCCCGATGCGCCGAGCGCCACGACGAAATCACCGCGGTTGATGGTCAGGTCGATGTGGTCGAGCGCGTGAACCTGCTCGGTGCGCGTGCGCCCCGGGTAGGTGACGCTCACGTCCTTGACCTGGAGTTGTTCCATTGCCATGGGATGTCTCCTTGCGGGGTCCGCTTACTTGAGCCGCAGCGCCGCTTCGGCGTACTTCGCGGTAACGAACTTGCTGTAGTCGCCGGACACCGCGTCGATGCGCTTTTGTTCGAGCAGGAAGTCCGCCGTCGCCTTCAGGGCCTTGGCGGCACCGCCAGCCTGTCCGCCGCCGAGCCACGCGGGCGACGCTTGTTGTTCCGCGCTCGGATAGGCGTAGAGCTTGAGCGCGTCGGCGCTCGCCTTGGCATCGCCGCCGATCTTGCCGGCAATCGCCTTGGCGGGCGCCGAGTCAGGGCCCCACGCGGCCGGATTGGCGCGGTAGGCTGCGTCCGCATCGGCCACGGCCTTGACGAACTTCGCCATGAAGTCGGCATTCGCCTCGGCGAAGGGACGGCTCACGGCCATGCCGTCGAAGGTGGCCTTGCCCTTCTTGCTCAGCTCGCCCGAGGTGATGAGCACCTTGCCCGTCTGCTTGATTCGCGCCAGCGCCGGGTCCCACACGAAGGCCGCGTCGATGTCGCCGCGCTCCCAGGCCGCCGCGACCTGGTTGGGCTGCATGTTGAGCAATTGCACATCGCTGGGCTTGAGTCCCCATTGCTCCAGCGCAAACATGGTGTGGAAATGCGTCGTCGACACAAAGGGCACGCCCAGCTTCTTGCCCTTGAGGTCGGCGGGCTTGTCGATGCCCGAGCCGTTCCGCACGACCAGTGCCTCGGCCTCGTTGATGTCGTCGAGGATCCAGAAGAGCTGCAGGTCCAGCCCGCGGCTCACCGCCGCCGCCAGCGGACTGGAGCCGATGACGCCGATCTGCACGTCGCCCGAAGCCATGGCGGTGGCCACTTTGGCGCCCGATTCGAACTGCCGCCAGTTGATCTTGTAGCCGGTCGATTTCTCGATCGTGCCGCTGGTCATGGCCACGATCATCGGGCCGGCGATCTGCTGGTAGGCGACGGTCACTTCGCGGGTTTGCGCGAGCGCGGGGCCGGCGCCGCCCACGGCCGATACCATGCCGATGGCGAGGGCGCACCGGCTGAAAAGTTGCTTGAGGGTTCGCATCGATGTCTCCGTTGTGGTGAGGGGTCAACGGCAGTGTCTTCACCAGGGCTTGCGGCCAGTGGTGCCAGATGCGCCTAATCGCTGATACCAAGGCACCATGCACCCTTGAACGAAATGGGGCGAAGGAATGGCACAACACCTGAAAGACGTCATGTGGAAGCAGTTGCTGCAACGCTCGGCGCGCGAAAACATGAGCCTGCAGGGGCAGATCCGCGAGATGCTGGTGGCGTCGATCCTCGACGGGCAACTGCCCGCCGGCGTGCCGATTCCATCGAGCCGGGAGATGGCCGAGCAGCTTGGCGTTGCGCGCAACACGGTGGTGCTGGCCTACCAGCAACTGGCGGACGAGGGCTACCTGGTATCGCGCCAGCGCAGCGGCCATTTCGTGAACACCGACATGGTGGCCGCCCGGCTCGGCTTGCGTGCGCGGCCTGCGCAGGACGAGACCCAGGCGACGGACTGGGCCGGGCGCTTCCGGCTGCGTCCTTCGCGGCAGCGCAGCATCGTCAAGCCCTCGGATTGGCAGAAGTACCCGCATCCCTTTCTGTACGGCCAGTTCGACGCCGCGCTCTTCCCCACGGCCGACTGGCGCGAGTGCTGCATCAAGAGCCTGAGCGTGCTCGACATCCGCGACTGGGCGCCTGACCAGATCTCGCGCGACGACGAATCGCTGGTGCAGCAGATTCGCACCCGCGTGCTGCCCCGGCGCGGCGTGTGGGCGTCGGCCGACGAGATCGTCATCACGGTCGGCGCGCAGCACGCGCTCTACATGATTGCCGACCTGCTGGTGCGCGAAGGCACGCGCGTGGGCATGGAGGAACCCGGCTACCCCGATGCGCGCAACATCTTCGCGAGCCGCACGTCGGCGCTGAAGCCGCTGGCGGTTGATGCGGAAGGGCTGCCGGTGACGGAAGCGCTGCGCGACCTTGATTTCGTCTACGCCACGCCCAACCACCAGTGCCCCAGCACGGTGACGATGCCGCTCGCGCGCCGCGAGGCCTTGCTGAAGATGGCCGACGACGCCGACTTCATCATCATCGAGGACGACTACGAGAGCGAGAACCGCTTCGACGGCGAGCCGATTCCCGCGCTCAAGAGCCTGGACCGCAGCAACCGCGTCATTTATGTGGGCAGCCTGTCGAAGACGCTGGCACCCGGTCTGCGCATGGGCTACGTGGTCGGCCCGGCGGAACTGATCGCCGAACTGCGCGCACTGCGCCGGTTGATGTTGCGCCATCCTCCCGCCCTGATCCAGCGCGCGTTCGCCCTGTTTCTATCGCTGGGGCACTACGACGCGCTGCAGCGACGGCTCGCCACGGCGCAACGTGAGCGCTCCGACCTGCTGCGCGCGGCGCTCGCCCGGTACATGCCGCAATGCACGGTGATGCCGGCCTCGGGCGGCGGTTCCTGCTGGGTCTCCTTGCCGCAGCGCTTCGATGCCTCGGAACTGGCCGCGCAGTCGCGCGAGCGTGGCGTGCTGATCGAGCCGGGTGAGGTGTTCTTCATGGCCGACCCGCCGCCCCGGCAACACTTTCGGATGGGCTACTCGTCCATCGTTCCGGCGGCCATCGAACCGGGGGTCAAGCTGCTGGCCGAACTGGTGCGCGGCTTCGAGCACAGGCGCTGAAACTCAACGCGGCGCGATCATGGCGACGATTTCGCTGAACACTTCATTGCGCAGCGGGGCAGCCGTGTCGATCACCAGGCTACGGCGGTAGTAAGGGCTCAGGTCCAGACCCACGCCCACGCCGTAGATCTCCGTGTCGCCCTGCTTCTCATGCCGGGTGACCACTTCGACCAAATGGTGATCGAGGTAGTGCGCGTCGTTGACCAACTGGGTCGCGCTGTCCATCGGGCTGCCGTCGGAGATCACGATCAGGAGGCGCCGTCCCTCGCTGCGGCCTTGCCATCGCGCACACGCCCAGTCGACCGCCTCACCATCGATTCCTTCGCGGAAAAGGTCGGACTTCAGCAGCGCGGCGATGTCGGGCCGCGCACGGCGCCACGGCGTGTCGGCGTCCTTGAAGACCATGTGGCACGCCTCGTTGAGCCGGCCCGGATGCGGGGGTCGGCGCGCACGCTGCCAATCGCGCAGTGCGCGGCCGCCGTTCCACGCGCCGGTGGTGAAGCCGAGCACCTCGCTGGAGACGCCCGCTTGTTCGAGGGCGCGCGCGAACACGTCGACCAACATGGCCACCGTTTCGACGTGCTGCTTCATCGAGCCCGAGCAGTCGATGAGGAAGCTCACCACGCAATCGGTCGCCGGTTCCTGACGCTCGATGCGGAACAGGCGCCGCTCGGTCGGCGATGCGACGAGTTGCGACAACCGCCGGCCGTCGATGCTGCCTTCTTCCTGCGAGCCTTCCCATTCGTTGCGTGAGTCGACGGCAAGCACGGCCTTGATTTGGCGTACCAGCCGTGCAACGTTGAGTCCCTGGGCCGCGATGCGGCGATCGAGTCGCGCCCGGTATTCCTTCAAGAGCGCGGCGCGCACCAGCGTCGCTGCGCTCACTTCGACGTCGTAGGCGGTGGTGAAGACGCAGTAGCCGTCGTCGGCTTCCTCGAGCACGCGGCTGTGGCCGCTGCTCGCCGCCGTCACGCCATCGTCGGGTTCGCCTTCGAAGTCCATCCAGAGGCCGAAGAGTTTGCGCTCGTCCTTTTCGCCATCGAGGTCGGATGCTTCGTTGTCTTCGTCGGTGGCACGGGCTTCATGGATGGCCTGCGCGACCGCATGGGCGATGGCCAGCGCATGCTGCGCATAGGCGGCCTGATCGGCACGATGACGGCGAAGGCCCGCGAGCTCATGGCCCAGCACCGGCGCCAAGGCCATGCGCGTGGTCTCGATCACGCCTTCGGTGGCGTCGACCACGGGTTGTGCCGTCACGCGTGCACGACAGACCTGTGCCACCGTGTAGATCAGAATGCCCTTGGCCGTCTCTGTCAGGCCGCTCTGGTGAAAGGCCAGCGACCACTGCTCATGGCGGTGCCGCAGGTTGCGCACAAGGCCCGGCATGTCCGCGGGCGCCAGCGCCTCCACGCGAATCTGCTCCAGCAGTTCGAACACCATCCGCGCGACCGCGTCGACGGGACACAGGTGCTTGTGCAAGACGGCATCGGACAACGCGAGGCGCAGCGCCATGCCGTCCGCAGCGCCACGGAAGGATCCGAAGTCGTCGTGTTCGGGCGAGGGATGCAGGTGCGCCGCATGCACAGGCAACGCCTTGTTCCCACGAAACAGCCGACGTCCGCGAAAGTGCAATGCCGCGTCGCCGCTCACTGCCCGTATCGATGCCGCACAGAGTTCATCGACCTTCTGCTGGTGCCGAGCCGCCGCCCGCGTCCCGCTCACCGGATCATCCCGCCTGACTCGCAAGCTGGTGCGACTCGTCAAGCTCGCCATCGAAGCAGCGCTGGAAATACTCGGCCACGATGGCACGCTCTGCCTCATCGCACTTGTTGACGAAGGACAGCCGGAACGCCAGCGCCGGGTCGCGGAAGATCTCGATGTTTTCCGCCCACGTGATGACGGTGCGCGGCGACATCAGCGTCGAGAGGTCGCCCGCGGCAAATCCCTTGCGCGTGAGATCGGCCACGGCCACCATCGAATCGATGAGCTTGCGGCCGGTGGCGTCGGCAAACTTCGGCACGCGCGCTTGGACGATGGCGATCTCTTCGGCGCGCGGCAGGTAGTTCAGCGTCGCGACGATGTTCCAGCGATCGATCTGCGCGTGGTTGAGTCGTTGCGCGCCGTGATAGAGGCCACTCAGGTTGCCCAGCCCCACCGTGTTGGCCGTGGCAAAGAGCCGAAAGCCCGGATGCGGACTGATGACGCGGTTCTGGTCCATCAGCGTCAGCTTTCCGTCGCGCTCCAGGATACGCTGGATGACGAACATCACTTCGGGCCGGCCCGCGTCGTACTCGTCGAAGATGAGCGCCACCGGGCGCTGCAAGGCCCATGGCACGATGCCTTCCTGGAACTCGGTGACTTGCTGTCCGTCGCGCAGCACGACCGCGTCCTTGCCGACCAGGTCCAGCCGGCTCACATGACCGTCGAGGTTGACGCGCACGCACGGCCAGTTCAGGCGCGCCGCCACCTGCTCGATGTGGCTGGACTTGCCCGTGCCATGCAACCCCTGCACCATCACGCGCCGGTCGCGCGAAAAGCCGGCAAGCAGCGCCAGCGTGACGTCGGGGTTGAAGCGGTAGGCGCGGTCGATCTCGGGCACGTGATCTTCGCCCTCGGCAAAGGCCGGCACGCGCAGATCGGTGTCGATGCCGAACACCTCGCGCACGGAGATCATTCGGTCGGGTCGGGCGGCGCTCGGTTCGGTCATGGCGGGTTCCCCGGATGGATGGTCATGCGGCTTGCTCCATCGAGGCCAGCCGACTGGGCGCCGACTCACGGCTCGTCAACACCGCCAGCGCGCACGAGGCGACGCGGCTGGCCACGGAATCCGAGCGGCTGGTGAGAATGATGGGAACGCGCATGCCCAGCACCAGGCCCGCGCATTCGGCCCCGGCCAGGTAGACGAGTTCCTTGTAGATCATGTTGCCGGCCTCGAGGCTTGGCACCAGCAGCACGTCGGGCCGGCCGGCCACCTGCGACGCGATGCCCTTGTTGCGCGCCGACTCCAGCGAAATCGCGTTGTCGAACGCGAGGGGCCCGTCGACCAGGCCACCACGGATCTGGCCGCGATCGGCCATCTTGCAAAGCGCCGCCGCGTCGATGGTGCCCGGGATGGCGGGGTTCACGGTCTCGACGGCCGACAGGATCGCCACGCGCGGCACCTCGATGCCGAGCGCGACGGCGAGGTCGATGGCGTTCTGGGCGATGTCGCGCTTGTCCATCAGCGCGGGCGCGATGTTGACCACGCAGTCCGTCATGAGGAGCGGGCGCACAAGGCCGGGCACATCCATCACGAACACATGGCTTGCACGGCGGCCGGAGCGCAACCCCGCATCGCGGCTGACGGCCGCGCCGAGGAGTTCGTCGGTGTGCAGAGCGCCCTTCATGAGCGCCGCCGCACGGCCGTCGCGGCACAGGTGCGCGGCCTGAGTGGCGGCCGCGTTCGGATCGTCGGAGGTGTCCTGCAGCGCGTAGCCGGCGATCGAAACACCGGCCTTGGCGGCGGCGGCCTCGATGCGGGTGCGCGGGCCCACCAGCAAAGGTTCGATCAGCCCGGCCTGCGCGGCAGCATGCGCCGCTTCGATCGACGCCACGTCGCAGGGGTAGGCCACCGCCACCGCGATGGGGCCGCGTTCACGTGCCTGCGCGACGAGCGCCGCAAGATGCGGATGGGCAGGCGCGGTGGCCGATGTGGCCAATGGCTCGGCTGCGCTGTCCAGAAGGAAGGAATTGAACATCTTGGGCTTCGTTGGGGCGTGCCTGCGGCGTCAGACGTAGTCCTTGTACTTCTCGAGCAGGCGCGCCGGCTTGGCCAGGGCATCGCGACGGAATGGGTCGCCCAGTTCGCGCGTGCACATGATCTCGACGATGCAGGTCTTGCCTTCGTTCATCTGCATGTCGATGGCCTTCTTGAGCGCCGGGCCCACGTCTTCCAGCTTGTCGACGGTGATGCCCTCGGCGCCCATGGCCCGGGCAATTTCCGCGAAGCTCTGGTTCTCGAGCTCGCCCGCCACGAAGCGGCGGTTGTAGAAGTCGACCTGGTTCTTCTTCTCCGCGCCCCACTGGCGGTTGTGGAACACGACGGCCGTCACCGGGATGTTGTGGCGCACGCAGGTCATGGTTTCCATCAGGCTCATGCCCCAGGCGCCGTCACCGGCATAGGACACCGCTGGCCGATGCGGCGCGGCCACCTTGGCGCCGATGATGGTCGGGAAGGCGTATCCGCAGTTGCCGAAGCTCATGGCGGCGAAGAAGCTGCGCGGCTTTTCGAAACGCAGGTAGCTGTTGGCCACCGAGTTGATGTTGCCGATGTCGGTGGACACCATCACATCCTTGGGCATGGCCTTCTCCAGCTCGCGCAGCACCTGGCGCGGGTGCAGGTAGTTGCCGCCGAAGGGCGTCTTTTCCTTCTTCTGTTCCTCGATCATGTCGAGGCTGAAGGCGTCCTTCTCATGGGTCCACGCGTCGAGTTCCTTTTCCCACGCGGCCTTTTCGCTGGCGATCCTGTCGGCGCGTTGGGCCTTGGTGGCGTCGCAGGCCAGGGTCTTGTCCGCGAGCCGCTCGGTCAGCGCAATGGCCGCGGCCTTGGCGTCGCCGCAGATGCCCACGGAGATCTTCTTGACCAGCCCGAGCATCTTGTTGTCCGCGTCGATCTGGATGATTTTCGCGGTCTTGGGCCAGTAGTCCATGCCGTGCTGCGGTAGCGTGCCGAAGGGGCCCAGGCGCGATCCGAGCGCCACCACCACGTCAGCCTGCGCGATGAGCTTCATCGCAGCCTTGGAGCCCTGGTAGCCCAGCGGGCCGCACCACAGCGGATGGCTCGCGGGGAAGGAGTCGTTGTGCAGGTAGCTGTTGACCACCGGCGCGCCCAGGCGCTCGGCCAGGGCCTTGCACTCTTCGACGGCATCGGCCATCACCACGCCGCCACCGGAAATGATGACGGGGAACTTCGCGGTGGCCAGCAGCTCGGCCGCTTCATTCAAGGTCTTCTCGCCGCCGGGGCCGCGGTCCAGGCGCTGGGGCTTCGGGATCTCGGCGGTGATCTCGCCGTAGAAGTAGTCGCGCGGAATGTTGAGTTGCGTCGGGCCCATCTCGGACATGGCGCGGTCGAAGCAGCGACCGGTGTATTCGGCCATGCGCGCCGGGTGCGTCACGTGGCCCTGATACTTGGTGAACTCCTGGAACATCGGCAGCTGGTTGCATTCCTGGAAGCCGCCAAGGCCCATGCCCATGGTGCCGGTTTCGGGCGTGACGATCACGACCGGGCTGTGCGCCCAGTAGGCCGCCGCAATAGCTGTCACGCAATTGCTGATGCCGGGGCCGTTCTGGCCGATGACCATGCCGTGACGGCCGCTGACGCGGGCATAGCCGTCGGCCATGTGGCCGGCGCCCTGCTCGTGCACGACGGGAATCAGGCGGATGCCGGCTGGCGCGAAGATGTCCATCGCGTCCATGAAGGCCGAGCCCATGATGCCGAACATGTCGGTCACGCCGTTGGCGACCATCGTCTCGACGAAGGCCTCGGAGGGCGTCATTTTCTGGGGGCCGACAGCAACGTTGCGGATGTCGACACGGGGTGCTTGCTTGGTCATGTTGAAGTCTCCAATGGGTCTCGGGGTCGGTTGGGGAAAAGCGGCGCCTGACGCGCCAGGAAAGGGAAGCGCGGGTTGGTTCTTGGATGCTAGGGAGGCCTCCCCTGGCGCTGTGGAGCCAGGGCGCAACCTTCGATGGAGCCAAGGCCGGGGTCGGCCCCGGGCGTTTCAGCGCTCGAGCGCCGGGACGATCGGCACGGCCGCCGTGGGGCGGCGGCAGAACACGGCTCGCACGCCGAAGGCGACAAGGAGCACGCCCAGGCTGGCGACACCCAGCAGCAAGGGCTGGCGCTGCTCGGGAATGAAGGCCATCGCCACCACGATGCCGACCATGCCGACGATGGCGACCCAGGTCAGATAGGGGTAGCACCACATCCGCACACGCAGGCGCTCCGGGCTCTCGCGCTCCAGCCTGGCACGCAGGCGCAATTGCGAGACGGCAATCAGCAGGTAGACGAAGATGGCCACGGTGCCGTAGGAGTCGACCAGGAACTGGAAGACGCGGTCGGGCGACACATACGACATGACGACGGAGGCGTAGCCGAACACCGTGCCCACCAGGATGGCGCGCACCGGCACGCCGTTGCCGCTCAGCTTGGTCAAGGCCTTGGGCGCATCGCCGCGCTTGGTCAGTGCGAACAGCATGCGCGACGAGGCATAGAGGCCGCAGTTCAGCGCCGAGAGCACGGCCGTGAGCACGATGGCGTTCATCACCGTTGCTGCGCCGGGGATGCCCATGGCGGCCAGTGCGCTGACATACGGCGTCGCCATCGCAGGCGAGTTCCACGGCACGATGGCGACCACCAGCAGGATCGAGCCGACGTAGAAGACCAGCACGCGGGTGATCACCGAATGGGTGGCCTTGGCGACGGCCTTCTCGGGCTCAGCCGCTTCGGCGGCCGCGATCGTCACGATCTCCGCGCCGAAGTAGAAGCCGGTGGCGGCCACTGCGCCGGTGAGGATCGGCACGATGCCGTTGGGCGCAAAGCCGCCGTGCGCCGTGAAGTTGAAGAGGCCGGGCGACACGGTGCCTGTCACATGCGTGGGCCACATCCCCAGCACGAAGAGCGTACCCAGGAAGAGAAACACGATGATGGCCGCGACCTTGATCGAGGCGAACCAGAATTCGAACTCGCCGTAGGACTTCACAGAGGCCAGGTTGGTCATCGTGAGCAGGACGATCAGGCCCAGCCCCAGCATCCACTGCGGCACGTCTGGCAGCCAGAAGGAGAGCAGCTTGGCGCCGGCCACGGTCTCCACTGCCACCACGATCACCCAGAAATACCAGTACATCCACCCGGTGAGAAAGCCCGCCAGCGCGCCGCCCGACGGCCGGTCGGAAAAGGCGAGCCGCGCGTACTCGTAGAACGAGCCGACGGCCGGCATGGCGACCGCCATTTCGCCCAGCATCCGCATGACCAGCACGACGAGTCCGCCGGTGATCAGGAACGAGAGGATGGCGGCCGGGCCAGCCGACCGGATGACCACGGAACTGCCGACGAACAGGCCGGCTCCGATGACGCCACCCAGGGCGATCATCGTCATGTGTCTTTGCTTGAGGCTGCACTGCAGCCCCGAGGAAGACTTCGAATCCTTGTGCGCTTGCATGAATGTCTCCTGCTACAGCCGCTCGTCGCGGGCGTGGTACCAGTGGTAGAGCGCGCGCTGGCCAAGCCGGCGAAACGGTGCAAAGGCGCGCGACTCGACCAGGTTGAGCACATTGGGATAGGGCAGCGGCGAGTTGTAGATCGGCAACTCGAATACTTTGCTCTTTTTGCCTGCGATGCGCTCGGCCATTCGACGGCCGGCGTGGGCGGAAAAGCTCACGCCGTTTCCGCCGTAGCCCAGTGCGTAGAACACGCTTTCCTTCGGATCGGGCTGCATCACGCGCGGCATCATGTCGTGGCTCACATCCACCCAGCCCCACCAGGAGTAGTCGATGTCGATGCCCTTCAAGGCCGGGAACTTGCGATGCAAGCCGGACACGAGCATCTGCATGTGGCGGGGATCGGGCGCGTCCGCACCGGTGATGGCGCTGCGGCTGCCGATCTGCACACGGTTGTCGGGCAGCTTGCGGTAGTAGAAGCGCAGCGTGCGCGTGTCGGTGATGAAGGTCGTGGTGCGGAAGTTGGTCGCTTCCAGTTCCTCGGGCGTGAGCGGACGCGTCACCAGCGAGTTCGACAGGATCGGCATGATCTTCGAGTCCAGGCTCTTGTGCAGGCCGTTGCTCGTGTAGCCGCCCGTGGCCAGGCCGACGGCGCGGGAGCGCACGGTGCCGGCGGGCGTCTTCAGATAATGAACGCCGTTGCGCGTTTCCATGCCGATCACCGGGCTGGCCGGATGCACCTTGACGCCCAGGGCACGCGCCATGCGCAGGTAGCCGTGCGCGAGCTTGAGCGGATGCACACCGACGCCATCGGGTTCGAGCATGGCGCCGCAAGCCTCGGCTTCGTTGAAGTAGCTGGCGCGCAATTCCTCGGCGCTGAGCATGCGCGTGTCGTAGCCGAACACCTCGCGCATCACCTTGGCCTCGTTGCGCAGGAACTCCATCTTGTGTTCGCGGTGCGCCACGTAGAAGTGGCCGCCGGGCTGCGCGTCGCAGGGCACCTGGGCCACCAGGCTCTTGAAGGTCTCGAAGCCTTCGCGGATCTCCGCGTCGAGCGCGAGCGCCGTTGGCTTGCCCCAGCGCTCGATCCATTGCGAGCGGTACAACCGCCCGCTGGCGTTCTGGCCCTGGCCGCCGTTGCGGCTGGTGCAGCCCCAGATGCTCTGGTTGGCTTCCAGCACCGTTGCGCGAATACCGTGCTCGCGCGCCAGGAAGAGGGCAGTGGCGAGGCCGGTGAATCCCGAGCCGACGATGACCACGTCGGCGTCAGTGTCGCCCAGGATGGGGCCATCGTCCGGCGGCGGCGTGCCGGCCGTGCCGACCCAGTAGGTCGGCGCGTAGTTGCGTCCCCGGCCCGGGTTCGATGCCACCAGCGGGTCGTACTGCGGGTCGTAGGGGGTGAGAGGCGAGAGGTGCCGGGCGCTCATTTCCATGATGGACTCCAGCGATCACACGGCCGGTACGGCCGGGCGATCCTTGCGATAGGCGTTCTTCACGGCGATGCGGCCATCGCGGAAAGTGAAGACATCGACCATGCGCGCCTCGATGCGCGAGCCATCCGCCTTGGTACCGCGGAAGGTGGATTCCGACACGCCTCGGTCGCCGCAGACGAAATGGTCGCCGTCGAGCCAGGCGGCATCGGGGAAGTTCTTCCAGGCGAGTTCGAAGCCTTCCCGCACGGCCTGGCGGCCGATGAAACTGCGGCCGAGGAGTTCGGGGCCGCCGACGGCATGGAACTCGCAGGTGTCGGTCATGAAGGACATCAGTGCGTCGATGTCGTGTGCGTTCCAGGCGTCTGCGAACGCTCGCAGGAATCGCGCGTCGGGCGGGGTGGCGTGCAGGGTGGTCATGCGTGTGTCTCCGTGCGGGTTTCGGTTCATGCGTTGTGCGATGTACGCAGCGTATGAGCCGATGACGCATGGCCGTGGCACCAGATCACGGCAATTGTTGGAGCCAGGCTGGACCGCACTGGGTTGTCTGCACCTCAGCGGGCCTGTCCAGAACATCGATGAGGCGGCACTGCCCTCGGTCCCTAAAATCGATGTATTTCACCAGTTTGACATATTTCAGCAAATGCTGAAATATGCACCGTTGGTGAAATACTCTTGACGATTTCATCGAAAATGGTAATTTCAACGAATGTTGAAAGCCGCTGATTTGATGAAAGACTTGGAACGCCAGGCAGCGAGTGCTCTTCGCCTGCTCCTGGAGCAGGTGCCCGCGATCAAGCTTCTGGACATCGAGCACGAGGCGCTGTCCCCCGATCACGGGGTCGATATCGTGGCGCACCTCGAGGTGTATGGCAGGCGACAGGCGTTGGTCTGCGAAGTGAAGTCCAGTGGCCAGCCGCGCCACGTCCGGCTGGCGCTTCTGCAGCTACGGGAGTTCGTCGCGGATCAAGCTAAGGATGCCGCGCCCGTCTTCATCGCTCCCTACCTGTCGCCTGAAGCCCAGGCGCTGTGCCGCGAGCACGAGGTGGGCTACCTCGACCTGGAAGGCAACGCGAGGTTGGCCTTCGGCAGTGTTTTCATCGAGCGCCAGGTTGCGAGCAAGCCTGCGGCGGAGCGGCGTGAACTCAGGTCGCTTTTTAAGCCGAAGTCCGCCCAGGTGTTGCGCGTGATGCTTCGGGATCCGCAGCGAGCATGGCGCGTCACCGAACTTGCAGAGGCCGCCGAGGTCAGCCTGGGCCATGTAAGCAATGTGCGCGTTGGCTTGTTGGATCGCGAGTGGGCGCAAGTGTCCGGCGAGGGCCTGTACCTGTCCGAGCCCGACGCGCTTCTCGATGAATGGCGCGACGCCTACGAGCCGCCAGTTGGCCGGCATATGAGTTTCTACACGACGTTGCACGGCAGTTGGTTCGAGGAGGCTGCGCGGCGAGTGATGAGCGCGGAGCGTGAAACGGGACTTTTGGCAATGGCATCCTTCTCGGCGGCGCACTGGCTTGCGCCGTATGGCCGCACCGGTACGCAGTACTTCTATGCGGACGATGCTGGTCTTGACCAGCTACGGTCGGGCCTGAAGCTTTCTTCCGCCTCGAAAGGCGAGAACGTGACGGTGACCTTGCTCAAGGATCTCGGCGTATTCCGCGACACGGTGGAGCCAGCACCTGGCGTGATCTGCACCAGCCCTGTCCAGACGTACCTGGATCTCGCCGCGGCCGGGGAGCGGGGGCGAGAGGCGGCCGACTATCTACGACAAGAAAGGTTGAAATGGCAGAAATGACCCCAGGCGAGCCACAGTCCGCCGCCGACTACGACGACCGCACCACGGCGGCCGTCAAAACGGTGCTGATCGAAATCGGCCAGATCCTCGGAAGTTTCAAGGGCAAGTTCGCCATCGTCGGCGGTGCCGTACCGTGGCTGCTGCTTGGCAATGAGGACATGCCGCACGTCGGCACGCTCGATGTGGATCTCGGTCTGGATTCCGAGGCCTTGGGTGACGGCGAATACGCCACGCTGGTCGAGGCTCTGCAGAGGCACGGCTACCAGCAGCGTCATGACCTTCGGCGTTTTCAGCTCGTTCGCCAGATCGCGACCGAAGATGGCGGTGCTCCGATCGACATCGTTGTCGACTTCTTGATGCCTCGCAATGCCGAGATCGCCAAGAACGTGCCGCCGCTGATCAGCGACTTCGCGGTGCAAAGAGCGGACGGCGCTGATCTGGCCCTTCGCTTCTATCAACTGGTGGCGATCACCGGCTCGATGCCCGCCGGTGGTACGAACCGCGTCGAGATCGCGGTTAGTTCGATACCGGCCCTTCTGGCTATGAAGGGGCATGCGATCGAGGGGCGCTACAAGCAGAAAGACGCCTATGACATCTACTACTGCGTCCGGAACTACCCCGGAGGGCCGGAGGCGTTGGCCGAGGAATGCCGGCCTTTGCTCAATCATGACAGTGGCGCGGCAGGCTACGGATTCATTGCTGGCAAGTTCGACACCGTTGATGGTTTCGGACCGACCTGTGTGCGTCGCTTTGTCGAGGAAACGAAAGTGCTCGGTGAACGCAGCCCCGAGCAGTGGCAGCAGGATGCTTTCGGTCAGGTAGATGCCTGGTTGCGCGCACTTTGTTTGAGAGGATAGGTACCGTGGCGCAAGTGCCGTTCAACAACTTCGAATGCCTGCGCGAAGGTGGCACAGCCTGGTTGATGGCTGTTCAGCCACGCTCCGCCGAGGTGGCCACGACCTACCGTCAGCTTTTCGATCGCAGCGAGGACTATGCCCAGCGGAACAATGACGAGCCCGCGCCATGACCACAGCACGCCCCGTTTCAGTGGCCTTGCTCTACCCGGGGGACCGCGCGGCACGCGACCGAAGCGACCCTGGCGAAAGCCGCTTTGCGCCGCTATTCACCGCATTCGCAGCCGCCGACGTGGCCGCCGAACCCGCCGTCTACCACGATGACTTCGCCGATGAGGTCGCCGTGCAGTTGCGAGGCGTCGACGCCGTGCTCGTCTGGTGCAACCCGGTAGAGGCCGGCCGCCGCCGTGACCGGCTCGACGCCGTCTTGCGTGAAGCCGCGCACGTCGGCGTCTTCGTCAGCACGCATCCGGACACCATCCTGCGCCTCGGGACCAAGGACGTGCTGGTCGAAACACGCGACCTGTCCTTCGGCAGCGATGCGGTCCACGTCGACAGCCTCGACGAGCTCGCAGCCGGCCTGCCCGATCGCCTGTGCCACGGAGCGCGCGTGCTCAAGCAATATCGGGGGCATGGCGGGATCGGCGTGTGGCGGGTCGAGCGCATCGAAGACTCGCCGCTGCTGCGCGTGCGGCATGCGCAACGCGGCAGCGAGGAGGAGCACATCGACCTGCCGACATTGCTCCAGCGCATGGCGCCGTATTTCGAACCTGCTGATGGCGGCCACATGATCGACCAGGCTTGGCAACCGCGTCTGGTCGACGGCATGGTGCGCGCCTATTTGGTCGAGGACCGCGTGACCGGCTTCGGCCACCAGGCGATCAATGCCCTGTACCCGGCACGCTTGGGCGAAGCGGCACCCACGCCCGGGCCACGTGTCTACCACGGCGCCGATCTGCCGCGATTCCAGACGCTGAAGCGCCAACTGGAAACGCAATGGATCGCGCAACTGCAACAACGCCTCGGGTTGACGCGCGCGCAGCTGCCGATGCTGTGGGACTGCGACTTCATGCTCGGCGAGTCGACTGCCGATCAACCCGAACGCTTCGTGCTCTGCGAGATCAACGTCAGTAGTGTCTCGCCTTTCCCGCCTTCGTCGATCGAGCCGCTGGTGGCGGCCGTGAAGGCGCGAATTGGTCTATCCTCTCCTCCCCATCGTTTCACAGGAGGGCGCGAAATGACCGATCCCACAGCGCCGGCGGGGAACGCTGCCTCCGCGCCGGCTGAAGCGCAGGCCGAAGAACAGGCGATCCGCGAGCGGGTGCGCGAACTGACCGCGCAGATGCTGGCGGGCGGTCGCCTCGACACCGAGGGCGTCAAGGAAGTCGTGCGGACCATGAGCGGCGGCGTGTCGAAGCCGCCGCTCGAGGGCGCGCAGGCACGCGAGGCCTTCTCGGAGGCGATCCGCGGCCTTGATGAGGCGCTGCACGCTTCATCGCTGGCGACCCACGCGGCACTGCAGGCGCTGGTGGCGCGCGGCAAGGAGTTTTCCGACAACGATCTGAAGAATGCGTTCGCGGCCCTGCAGATACTGCAGCAGGACTACGTCGCGGTCGCCGACCGGATTGCCGATGCCACCACCGGCAACCTGCGCCGTGAACTCGTCGATCTCTCGCTGCATGCGCAGCGTGTCGGCGCAGATGCCAGCGTGCGCTTCGCGCAGGTGATGAGCGAATTCGCCAATCGCATCGGCTCGTATCGCGCGGGTTCGGCGCCAGGGATCGACTCCGTGCGCCAATACGGCGCCCACATGACGATGCTCACCAGCGGGCTGCTTGCCGGATTCGCAGACGCGCTGCGCCAGCAGTCAGAAATCAAGAAAGCGAAGTAGGTCGTGCGCGAGGCCAGTGCGGTGCGTGACCTGCCGCGCCTCCACGAGATCAGCCTGGTATTCATCCGCCACGGACTCGGCGATCTCGTGCGGCGGCTCGGCGTCGCCTCGCTCCTGGAGCGCGCTGGCGAAATACTCCATTGGGGCCAAGTGACGCACAGTGCGCAGCTCGAACCGCAACAGCGTCTGCGTCTCGCTCTCGAAGAGCTCGGCCCCACCTTCATCAAGCTGGGGCAGATGCTCTCGCTGCGCGAGGACCTGCTTCCACCGAAGTGGACAACGGAACTCGCGCGCCTGCGCAGTAACGCGGCGCCGGTGCCGTTCGAACAGATCCTGCCGGTGATCGAGCGGTCGCTCGGCATGCCGCACGCGGAAGCCTTCGTCGATCTCGAAGAGGAACCGACGGGGGCCGCCTCTATCGCGCAAGTACATCGTGCGCGATTGCACGACGGCCGCGCGGTCGTGTTGAAGGTCCGCCGCCCTGGCATCGAAGCCAAGGTAGAGGCCGACCTGCGGCTTCTGTCGCGTCTCGCGCAGTTCGTCGAAAAGGAAGTACCCGACATGCGCCGCTATCAGCCGGTGCACGTCGTCGAAGAGTTTCGCCGCTCGACAATGCGCGAGCTGGATCTCGCCACCGAGGCGCACAACATCGAGCGCTTTGAACGCAACTTCCGGGGCGAGCCACACGTCCTCATCCCGCACGTCTTCCCGCAGTGGACCAGCGAAGTGATGAACGTGCAGGAGCACATCGACGGCATCAGCGGCGAGGACTTGGCCGCGGTGGAGCGTGCCGGACTCGATCTCAAGTTGCTCGCGGAGCGCGGCGTTGACAACGTGCTCAAGATGATTCTCGAGGATGGCTTCTTCCAGGCCGACCCGCACCCCGGCAACGTGATCTACCTGCCGGGCAATCGCATCGCGATGATCGACTTCGGAATGACCGGCAGGCTGTCGCTTGGGCGCCGCAATCAGATCATGGATTTGCTGGCCGGGATCACGCGCCGCGACAGCGAGCCGATGGTCGACGTGCTGCTCGACTGGGCCGGTGCAGAGGCGGTCGATGAAGAAGGGCTCGCCGCCGACGTCGACGAACTCGTGGCCGATTACGGCGATCTGCCAGTCAAGGACATGCGCATCGGCGAATTGATCGGTCGAATCACGGCGATGCTGCGAACGCACGGCATCGTGCTGCCACCCGACCTCACGCTGATGTTCAAGGCGCTGATCACACTGGAAGGCTCCGGACGAAAATACGATCCGGAGTTTGTGCTCGCCGACCGGCTGAAGCCCTATGTCGAGCGCGCGCTCGCCGCGCGCTACGCGCCGACGGAATTGGGGCGCCGTGGTGGCGCGGGAATCGGCCAGTTTCTCGATCTGATGCGAGCCATGCCGCGCGACCTTGCGCGGTTGCTCAAGGATGCGCGCCGCGGCCGCCTGCGAATGGATTTCGATCTGAAGCGGCTCGACATCTTCGTGCACAAGCTCGACCGTACGATCAACCGCATCACCATCGGCATCATGACCGCCTCGGTCGTCATCGGCTCATCGATCGTGATGACGGTCACCTCCGGTCCGCAAGTCTTCGGCATCCCGATCTTCACGGTGCTTGGCTCGTTTGGCTATCTGCTCGCATTCGTGAACAGCGTGTGGGTCGTGCTGTCGATTTGGCGTACGCGGTCGCACTGAGAGCGGCCAGGTGCCTGGGGCATCAGACCGCGACAGCCTCGCTCGAGGCTGCTTGCACGGGGACGTGCGCGCGCTCTTCCTTGATGCGGTTGGCGTCGTCGACGAACACCAGCTTCGGCCGATGCGTGGCCACCTGCTCCTCCAGCACCAGTCCGAAGGCCGCGATGATGATCAGGTCGCCCACGGCGGCGCGCCTTGCGGCCGAGCCGTTGACCGAGATGATGCCGCTTCCACGCTCGCCGCGGATCGCGTAGGTCACGAAGCGCTCGCCGTTGTTGATGTTCCAGATATGGACCTGCTCGTTCTCCGTCAGGCCGGCGGCGTCCAGCAGGTCTTCGTCGATGGCGCAGGAGCCTTCGTAGTGCAGTTCGCAATCAGTGACCGCGACACGGTGGATCTTGGACTTGAGCAGCGTACGGAACATGGGGGAAAGCTCTTTCTCTCTGTACAAAGGGATGAACGAGCGAACGATAACCGACCTTTGCGCTACGCCGGCGTGCGTTTAAAGCCTTGAAGATGTGGCAGTGCGAGGGTCATGAAGCCGCAGCGACTACGGCATCAGCTTGTTCACGACGGTGCGCTCGAGGCCATGCTTCTCGTAAGGCGGATAGCGCACGCCAGGGTCGACACTGCTGCTGTGATGGAGCACGCCGCGCGCATTGGTGAAGGCTTCGAAACCCCATCGCCCGTGGTATTTGCCCATGCCGGAGTTGCCCACGCCACCGAACGGGAGCTCCGGAAAAAGCGGATGGATGGCGCAGTCGTTCACTTCCGCGTCGCCGGAGCGCGTAGCCGACAGGATCTTGTCGGCCACATGCTTGTCCTCGGCGAATATGTAGAGGCCGAGCGGGCTCGGACGGCTGTTGACCCATTCAATGACCGCCTCGACCGAGTCGATCTCGAGCACGGGCAGGATCGGTCCGAAGACTTCTTCCTTCATGATCGGAGAGTCGATTGCAACGTCCACCAGCACGGTCGGCGCAATGTACAGCTCATCAGGGTCGGACTGACCGCCGGCGACCGCCTTGCCGCTCCCAAGCAGGCCGGCGAGGCGATCGAAACTGCGGCGGTTGATGACGCGTCCATAGTCCGGGCTCTGCTTCGGGTCATCGCCGTAGAACTCGCGGATCGTGTCCTTCATGTGCTGCACGAATTCGTCCTTGACTTCCGGCCATGCCAGCACGTGATCGGGCGCGGTGCAGATCTGGCCCGAATTCAGGAAGCGCCCATAGGCAATGCGCCGCGCGGCCGATTTCAGGTTGGCCGACGAATGGACGATGGTGGGGCTCTTGCCGCCGAGCTCGAGCACGCACGGCGTCAGGTTTTTGGCCGCGGCCTGATGGATGATCTTGCCGACCGGCGGACTGCCGGTGAAGAAGATCATGTCCCACTTCTGCGCAAGGAGTGCCGTGGTCTCGGGCACGGCGCCTTCGACGACCGCGACCGCGCGCGGGTCGAAGTACTTCGGCACCAGGCGCGCCGCGGCGGCCGCGCAGTGCGTGGCGATCTCGGAGGGCTTCAGCACGGCCGTGTTACCTGCGGCCAGTGCAGCCACCAGCGGCCCGAAGACGAGCATGAAAGGTTCGTTCCACGCGCCGATGATCAGCGCGACGCCCAAGGGGTCGCGATTCACCCGGATGTAGCCGGGCTCGAACACCAGCGGCATCGGTTCGTGAATCGGCTTCATCCAGGTGTCGATGTGCTCGAGCGCGTAGGCGGCCTCCTTCGCGCAATAGTCGACGTCCATCAGGTCGGCGTCGTTCGGGTTGCGCCTCAGGTCTTTCCAGAGCGCGTCGCACAGTTCGTCGTGATGGTCGGTGAACAAGGCCTTGACCGCTTCCAGCTGGGTCTTGCGCCACGCCGCGGGTCGGGTATGGCCTTCCAGGAAGAAGGCTCTCTGGCTGGCGACGAGTGGGGCGAAGTCGGGAGATGACATGTTGATGGGCTCCTGTTGCAGATAGGCGAGAGACCGGCGCCGCCATCGAAGGTCGACATCGAAGGTCGACATCGTCGAACCGCGCATACGACGGGTCAATCCCGGTGGCCACGGGTGAGTGCATCAAATCGCGAGGCATCACGTACGTGTCAGTAGGTGGCCCCCGGGATGTGCCGTCGGCACATTCGAATCGAAAATCCAGGCAAGCCAGCCCTTGGGCCATTCGCCATGTCAATACCGATTCCCTCCGAAGCGACGGTTGCACCTGAACCGCCGGCGGCGCCGTTGGATTCAGCGACCGTTGTCGCCACCCGCGCCGCCAAGGCGCAGAGGCAGGACATGACGCACCTCGTGCTGGCCTTGATGAAGCCTTATCACGCCTGGCTGGTGATCGTGCTGATCGCGATGCTGATCGAAGTCCTGATGAGCCTGGCGGCACCCTGGCCGCTCAAGCTGGTGCTCGACGACGCGCTCGGCAAGCACCATTTGCCGTCGTGGCTGGAATGGGCGCACCAGCTTGGCATTGGCCGCCACACCCTCGGCGTCGCATTGTTCGCCGGTATCGCGACCCTGGTGATCGCGGTCATCGGCGGCATCGCGACCTACATCGACAACTACTACACCGCCAGCATCGGCCAGTGGGTCGCGAACGACCTGCGCCTGCGCATCTACGAGCACCTGCATCGGCTGTCCCTCGCGTTCTACGACAGCGCCAAGACAGGGACCTTGATGTCGACGATCACCAGCGATGTGGGGACGGTGCAGAACTTCGCTTCATCGTCGACGCTGGGCATCACCATCGACCTCCTGACCATCATCTTCATGTTGGGCTTGATGATCTGGCTGGACTGGGACTTCACGCTGATCGCGGTGGCGGTGATGCCCTTCCTGCTGCTGTTCGTGTTCCGCTTCAAGAAGGCGGTGAAGGAAGTCACGCGCGACGTTCGCGCGCGGCAGAGCGAGGTCGTCGCCGTCGTCCAGGAAGGCCTCGGCTCGGTGCGCGCGGTCAAGGCCTTTGGTCGCCAGGACCTCGAAGTGACCCACATGGAAGCCGCAAGCCACGCCACGGTCGAAACCGCGTTGCGGGCGCGGAAGGTCAAGTCGCTGTTGTCGCCGGTGGTTGCCGTCGTGGTTGCGTTCTGCACCGGCATCGTGCTGTGGAAAGGCACTTCGCTCATCATCGCCGGCGCGATGACCGCGGGCGCGTTGACCGTGTATCTCGCCTATCTCAACAAGTTCTTCAAGCCGGTGAAAGACCTCGCCAGCATGGCCAGCACGATCGCGCAGACGACGGTGGCACTCGAGCGGATCCAGAAGATCCTTGGCGCCGACGAGGTCATCCATGAGCGACCCGACGCTGTCGATCCGGGTCGGGCCGAGGGCAAGATTACCTTCGAGCACGTGGCCTTCGGCTACGGTGCCGACGAGCCGCAGGTGCTGCGCGACGTTTCGTTCACCATCGAGCCCGGCCAGGTCGTGGGCATTGTCGGGCCCACCGGCAGCGGCAAGTCGACCGTGGTCAGCCTGATGCCGCGCTTCTACGATCCCACCGGCGGGCGCGTGCTGATCGACGGCCACGACATCAGCAAGTACAAGCTCGCCGCGCTGCGTTCGCAGATCGGCTTCGTGCTGCAGGAAACCGTGCTGTTCCGCGGCACCATCGCTGAAAACATCGCCTATGGAAAGCCGGGCGCCAGCAAGGAAGAAATCGTCGCCGCGGCCAAGCTTGCGAATGCCGATGAATTCATCAGCCGCATGCCCCACGGCTACGAATCGGTGGTGGGTGAGCGCGGCGACACCTTGTCCGGCGGGCAGCGCCAGCGCATCGGCATCGCGCGCGCGGTGATCCGCAACAGCCCGATCATGATTCTCGACGAGCCGACCGCCGCGCTCGACACCGAATCGGAGCGCCTCGTGATCGAGGGTCTGACACGGCTGATGAAGGGGCGGACCGTGATCATGATCGCGCACCGGCTCAGCACCATTCGCGACGCCGACAAGATCATCGTCCTGAAGGACGGCGTCGTGGTCGAAGAAGGATCCAATGACGAACTGGTCGCGCTCGGCGGCGTGTACGCCGAACTGCACCGCATCCAGTACGAATCCGAGCCGTCCACCGTTGCCGTATCCGCATGAGGCCCACCATGTCGCACAAATTGATTGTCCTGCCCGACGATACGGCGAAGCCCATCCTCGATGCGATCAACGCGGCGAAGATCGCGCTGAACATCCGGATGTTCCTGTTCACCGACGAGACGCTGCTCCAGGCAGTCATTGCTGCCAAGCAACGCGGCGTCAAGGTCCGCGTGATGCTGAACCCGGCGCGCCGCAGCGGCGAAAGCGAGAACGAGGAATCACGCGACAAGCTGGTCGCCGCAGGCATCGAGGTGCGCGACAGCAATCCGAAGTTCAGCCTGACCCACCAGAAGTCGATGGTGGTCGACCATCAGACCGGCTTCGTCGAGTCGCTGAACTGGGAACCGAGGGACTTGACCGAGACGCGCGACTACGCGGTCATCACCACCCACGACCTCGAGACGCGCGAAATGGTCGCCTGCTTCGACGCCGACTGGGCGCACGAGGACTTCGCGCCTCACGCCGAGTCGCGGCTGATCTGGTGCCCTGACAACGGCCGTGAGCGCGTGGCCGCTTTCGTCGATTCGGCACAAAGCACGCTCTGGGTGCAGAACGAACGCTACCAGGACATGGTGATCATCGAACGACTGGTGCGCGCGGCCGTGCGCGGAGTGAAGGTCCACATCCTGACCAAGCCACCCCATTCGCTGAAGGTCGACAAGCTGATCGAGGGCGTCGGCGGCCTTCGGATCCTTCAGGATGTCGGCGTCAAGGTGCACACGATGAAGCATCTGAAGCTGCACGCGAAGATGATGCTGGCCGACGGCAAGCGCGCCATCGTCGGGTCGATCAACCTGGCGCCCGGCAGCTTCGATGGCCGGCGCGAACTCGCGATCGAGACCGACGATCCCGGCACCGTGCAACGGCTGGAGGAAACCGCGCAGCGCGACTGGGAGTCCTCGCACAAGATCGATCTCAGCGATGCAGGTCTGCTGCAGGATCTCAAGAAGCGCGAACTCGATCCGAGTCATCTCGTGCTCGACGGAAGCTCGAGCCAGCCAAAGAAGCACAAGGGCAAAGGCTGAAGGCTGAACTCGATGAAGGTGCGCACTTGCGCTCGCGCGGTCCTCGCGGCCGCGGCGTGGCTCTCGCTGGCCAGCACCGCGCTTGCAGCCGCTCCTGCGGAGTTCGCCATTCGCTGGGACCCGGCCGAAGGCGGGCCGAAGACGATCGAAGAGGTGGCCGACCTGCTTCAGTTGCCTGGCGGGAAACACAAGGCTTTCAAGGTCCGGTATTTCTCGATCAAGCAGCCTTCCGATGCGGCCGGTGGGTACACCGCCATCGTCCGGCAGCGGTCCTCCGGGCATGCGCACGAATCCATGTACAAGGAACGAAGCGCCCAACCGTTCCCGGGTGCCGATGCGCTGGCCGGTTGGACGTGCCCATTTCCGACCCAGGCGAGCGCGAAGGCCAAAAGTGAAGTCGATGTCGGTTGGACGGCCGACGGCGGAACGAGGAAGAGCTACTCGCTCAGCTGCCAGGTCGACGGCGAGGTCGAGCTTCTCTTGCCGGCACGGTTCATGGCAAAGCCTCTCGGCTGCACCAGCCACGTGCTGCGCGCGCAGTCGAAAGGCATCAAGATCGAACGCTGGAGCCTGCCCAAGGGGGCGCTCTCCATCGAGGTGTCCTGGAATGGGGAGGACACCGCCGCCGACCTGGAGAAATTTGCGGGCCGGGTCGCGCGTCCGCTCATGGAGCGTGGCGTCAAGCCTCTGGACGAAAGCAAGACGGCGCTGGGCAGCGGTTGCTAGTGTCGGTGCGTGAGCTGAGTCGTCGTGCGCGCGTTGGTACCAGCGAATTCAGCCAAGGAGCACGGTATGTCGTTCATGAGTGATCTTCTCGCCCAGCCAGCCAACTTGTCCATGGCATCGAAGTACTCGGTGATGAACGGCTATATCTACCTCGGGGCCGGAGGCCTGCTCGTTGTGTGGCCGGGCGCGGTGCAGACGCTCTTGTTCGATCCACCTTTCGTTGGAAACGAAGGGGCGCTCTTCCGGGTGCTCGGGATGACGGTCGCCGTCATCGGCTGGCTCTATGTGTTCGGTGGTCGTTCCGGGGGGCGGAATTTCGGCCCCGCTTCGGTGCTCGACCGGGTGATCCTCGTTCCATTGGTGCTCGTGCCGTTGGTGATCGCTGGCATATTTCCACATACGTTTGGAGCCTTTGCGATTCTTGACCCCGCCCTCGGCATGGGTGCCTGGATGCTCCACAGTCGCAGGACGTGACTACTGGCACGCTCCGCCGAGCGTTAGCATCGGCGCTCCATTGCCTCGAGCCATCCCAGCATGAACGACTCCACCCGCCTGCCAGGCCACCGATTCCTGCATTCCCCCGGCCCGACTCGGGTGCCCGACGAGGTCCTGCACGCCATGAGCCGCCAGCCGATGGATCTGGGCGACCCGCGCCTTGACCGATGCATAGCGTCTTGTGAGACCGGACTGAAGCGCCTGCTCGGAACCGAGCAATCAGAGGTGTACCTTTATGCCGCGAACGGCCACGGCGCCTGGGAGGCGGTGATCGCCAATCTGATAGCGCCGGGGCAGGCGGTGCTGGTGGCCGGCACCGGGCACTTCTCGGAATCCTGGGCACTGCAGACCGAAGGCATGGGCGGCCGCGTGATTCGCACGCCGTGGGTCGAAGGGTTGCCGATCGATCCGGCCGATGTCGAGGCTGCGCTGCGCAATGACGCGGAACATGAGATCGCCGCGGTCTTCGTCGTCCACACCGACACGGCCAGCGGCATCACCAGCGATCTGGCCGCGTTGCGAGCGGCGATCGATCGAAGCGGACATCCGGCGCTCCTGGTGGTCGACGTGGTCGCATCGCTCGCGGCCGCACCGTTCGCGATGGATGCGTTGCGCATCAATGTCGCGCTCGGCGCCAGCCAGAAGGGGCTGATGGTGCCACCGGGGCTCGCATTCGTCGCGGTCGATGCGCAAGCGATGGAAGTCTCTCACCGCAATCCAGCGCCTCGCTTCTATTGGGACTGGCGGCGGCGGCAAAGCCCGCAGTCGTATCGCAAGTTCTGCGGCACGCCGCCGCAGAGCCTGCTGGCCGGCCTGGAGGCATCGCTGGAGTTGATCTTCCGCGAAGGCCTTGACGAAGTCATCGCGCGTCACCGACGCATCGCTGACGCGGTGCATGCGGCGGTCGATTGCTGGAGCGAGGCGGGTGCGCTGCGCTACTTTGCCCGCACGCCGGCATCGCGCTCGGTGTCCGTCACAACCATCGCAGTCGAGCCAGGCATCGACCCGGAAGCGATGCGCGGCGTCGCGCGCGAGCGTTTCCAGGTCGCGATCGCTGGTGGTTTGGGTCCGCTCTCGGGCCGCGCGTTCCGCATTGGCCATCTGGGCGACATGAACCCGGCAATGATCCTCGGCTGCCTCGCAGGTGTCGAGGCGGCGATGACGGTACAGGGCATTCCCTTCGGCCGTGGAGGCATGGAGCGCGCCGTCGCCAGTCTGGCCTCGGATACGCTGGCCCTTCCTCACCAAAATTGAGGATGCTTTTCCATGGACACAGGCAAGAAACTCCGGGATCAACAAGAACAAGAGGAATCTCGGATGGAATCGATGCACTGGTTGTTCGTGTCCGCCTTCATTGCGTTTGCCGCCGGTCTCGGGTGGCTTCTCGTGATTCGCCCTGTGTACCGCGTGTGGGGCTCGCTGAACGACCGGATGGCCGATCAGGTCACCCAGTCGGCCGAACTGCTGAGGGATTGCGGTGCGGGGGGATCCGCGCCCGGGCGCCTCTCGACGATTCGCTGATACGTCGCGGGCGGGTCATGCCTTTTGTTGTGCGGGCACGTGGCGCGCCAGTTCGATGAAGGCCTTCAGGTAGTCCACTTCCAGGTCGGACTCGCGTGCTCCGAGAAAGATTTGCTTGGCGATTCCATGGCGGCCGAGCCGGACAGGAACGATCTCCAGCTTTCCCGCGTACTCCTCGACCAACCAACGGGGGAGGGCCGCCACACCTCGGCCGCTGGCCACCATCTGCAGCATGATGTCCGTCGTCTCGATGGTCTTGTGGCGCCTGGGAGTGATGCCGGCCGGCATCAGGAATTGGTTGTAGACGTCGAGCCGTTCGGCCGCCACCGGATAGGTGATCAGGACCTCCGATGTCAGTTGCCTCGGCTTGACATAGGGGGCTGACGCCAGCGGATGGCTGGCACCGACCACCAGGACCTGTTCATAGTCGAACACCGGCTCGAAGCGCAGACCCGGCTTGAACAGCGGGTCGGGCGTTACCAGCAGGTCGATCTCGAAACCGAACAGCGCGCCGATGCCGCCGAACTGGAATTTCTGCTTGACGTCGACATCGACGTCGGGCCACCCGGCCAGATACGGCGCCACCACCTTGAGCAGCCACTGGTAGCAGGGGTGGCACTCCATGCCGATGCGCAGCGTGCCACGCTCGCCCTGGGCGTATTGCCGGAGACGTTCTTCCGCGACGTCGAGCTGAGGCAGAACCCGGTTGGCCACGGCGAGCAAATATTCGCCGGCCTGCGTGGGCCGAAGGCTGCGGCCTTCACGATGCCAGATCGCAGTGCCCAGCTGCTGCTCGAGTTTCTTCATCGCATGGCTCAGGGCCGACTGGGTGAGGCAAAGCGTGGCCGAAGCTGCGGTGAGGGAGCCTTGCCTGGCGACTTCCTGCACGATGGACAGATGAATTCGCTCCAGCATTTGGTATGAATGAAATTAATCGATCGTTGAAATAAGACCATTTTACTTCATGGACCTCGGAACCTAGGATCGCGTCTTCCCGCAATCCGAAGCATTCGAAGCAGTCTCATGGTCCATACGCACAGTCTTGGTTTTCCCCGCATCGGCGCGAAGCGCGAACTCAAGTTCGCGCTCGAGTCCTATTGGAAGGGCACATCGTCACGCGACGAACTGAAAGCCTTGGGCGCACAGTTGCGCCAGCGTCACTGGCAGCACCAAGCGGGCCTCGATCTCGCCCCGGTCGGCGATTTCGCCTTCTATGACCAGGTGCTGGACATGAGCTTCACGTTGGGCAATCTGCCCGAGCGCGTGCGGGGGTTCCACGGCGACGCGCTCGACAACTATTTCCGGGTCGCTCGCGGACGCTCGGCGCAAGGCGCCGACGACCACAGCGCATGCTGCGGCGGGGTCGCCGCCGGCGAGATGACCAAGTGGTTCGACACCAACTACCACTACATCGTGCCGGAGTTCACTGCGCAGACCGAGTTCAAACTCGATGCCGCCCGCCTGCTTGAACAACTGGCAGAAGCCAAGGCACAAGGCGTCAAGGCCAAGCCGGTGATCATCGGGCCCGTCACTTACCTGGCCATCGGCAAGGCGAAGGACGGATCGGACAAGCTGGCCCTGCTGCCGCGCCTTCTCACGGTCTACGCCGACTTGCTCGCCACGCTCGCTGCCCAGGGCGTCGAATGGGTGCAGATCGACGAGCCTTTGCTGGTCACCGAGCTCGATGCCGACTGGCAGCATGCCTTCAACGTCGCCTATCACCAACTCAAGGGCGGTCGGATCAAGCTGCTGCTGGCTACTTACTTCGGAGAGTTGCTGGACAACCGCTATCTCGCGGTCAACCTGCCAGTGGCAGGTCTGCACATCGACGCGATCAATGGGCGCGACGACGTGAAGCCATTGCTGAACCTGTTGCCATCCCACAAGGTACTGTCGCTGGGCGTGATCGATGGCCGCAACATCTGGAAGACCGATCTGACCGCGGTCCTTGACTGGATCGAGCCGATCGCGCAGCAGTTGGGCGACCGTTTGTGGATTGCCCCATCGTGTTCGCTGCTGCATGTGCCTGTCGACTTGGCAAGCGAGCAGAAGCTCGACCCGGAAGTCAAGCCATGGCTTGCCTATGCACTGCAGAAGCTGGACGAACTGAAGGTGCTGTCGACAGCCCTCAATCAGGGCCGCGATGCAGTCAAGGATGCGCTGGCAGCCAACCATGCCGCCATCGCGACGCGTCGCTCTTCGCCGCGCGTCAACAACCCGGCGGTCAAGGCAGCGATGGCCCGGCTCGATGCAAAGCTTGGACAGCGCAAGAGCGGTTACGCACAACGTGCCCCGCTGCAAGCGGCCCGGCTGAAGCTTCCCGCCTTCCCGACCACCACCATCGGATCGTTTCCGCAGACCGCGGAGATCCGTCAGGCGCGGAGCCAGTTCAAGGCCGGTGAACTCGATGAAGCGGCCTACAAGGCCGCGATGCAGGCGGAAATAGCCCGCAGCGTGCGCGAGCAGGAGGCGTTGGGCCTGGATGTGCTGGTGCATGGCGAAGCCGAGCGCAACGACATGGTCGAGTACTTCGGCGAGCAACTCGATGGCTATGCCTTCAGCCAATTCGGCTGGGTCCAATCCTATGGCTCGCGGTGCGTGAAGCCGCCGATCCTGTTCGGCGACATCATGCGCCCCAGGGCGATGACGGTGGAGTGGATCCGCTATGCGCAGTCGCTGACCGACAAGCCGGTGAAGGGCATGCTGACCGGACCGGTCACGATCCTGAACTGGTCCTTCGTGCGCGACGACCAGCCGCGCTCGGTGTCCTGCAGGCAATTGGCGCTCGCCATCCGCGAGGAAGTGCTCGATCTGGAGAAGGCCGGCGTGCGCGTGATCCAGATCGACGAGGCAGCCTTGCGCGAAGGCCTGCCGTTGCGCAAGGCGCAGTGGAAGGCCTATCTCGACTGGGCCGTCGAGTCCTTCCGCATCACCGCCAACGGCGTGGACGACGAGACGCAGATTCACACGCACATGTGCTATTCGGAATTCAACGACATCATCGCGTCGATCGCCGACATGGATGCGGACGTCATCACGATCGAGACCTCGCGCTCGGACATGGAGTTGCTCGATGCGTTCGACAATTTCAACTACCCGAATGAAATCGGCCCCGGCGTCTACGACATCCACTCGCCCAACATTCCGACGCAGGCGCACATCGTGCAACTGATGAGGAAGGCCGCCGAGCGCATTCCGGCCGAGCGGCTGTGGGTGAATCCGGACTGCGGATTGAAGACGCGCCAGTGGGCGGAAGTGATTCCCGCGCTGACCCACATGGTGGAAGCCGCCAGGACCCTGCGCGCGACAGCCTGAGCGACCACGGCCGACGAGGTCTCGATCTAGGAGGCCGGCGGCGTGCTGCAACGTCTTGCGCAAGACTTCTTTGCATCTGCACAATCTGCCTGATGCCACACGCTCCACAGATCAAGGTCCCCGCCACGTCCATGCGCGGCGGCACCAGCAAGGGCGTCTTCTTCCGCCCTCAAGACGTGCCTGGCGACAATTATTGAATCTCAAAGGAATCTCGAATGTCCACCCGCAAACAACTCAAGACCCTGGCCGAAGCCCGCCGTGGCGTGATCGTGCCCGGCGCGTTCAACGCGCTGTCGGCCAAGGTTATCGAAGACCTCGGCTACGAAGCCATCTACGTCACCGGAGCCGGCGTCACCAACATGTGGTTCGGCATGCCGGACCAGGGCTTCATGGGCCTGCACGAGATCGCCGACCACACGGCGCGCATTCGCGATGCGGTGAGCGTGCCGCTGATCGTCGACGCGGACACCGGCTTCGGCAACGCATTGAACGTGCGTCACACGGTGCGCGTGCTCGAGCGTGCCGGCGCCGATTGCATTCAGCTCGAAGACCAGGTCGCGCCCAAGCGCTGCGGGCATTTCTCGGGCAAGGAGGTCATTTCGACCGAGGAGGCGGTCAGCAAGATCAAGGCGGCGGTCGATGCCCGGCACGACCCGGACTTTCTCATCCTGGCGCGCACCGACGCCTGCGCGATGCAAGGCTTCGAGGCTGCCGTCGAGCGCGCCCGGAAGTTCGCCGAGGCCGGTGCAGACATCCTGTTCGTCGAAGCCGTGACCACGGCCGAGGAGATCCGCGCATTGCCCCAGCGGCTGGCGAAGCCTCAACTGATGAACATGGTGATCGGTGGCCGGACGCCGATCTTCGGTGCCGAGGAACTGGGCGGACTGGGCTACGGCATCGTGCTGTATGCCAACGCTGCGCTGCAAGGCGCCGTGGCTGGCATGCAAAAGGCGCTGACGGTGCTGCGCGACACCAGGCGCATCGACGAGGACCCGGCGCTGGTGACGCCGTTCGCTGAACGCCAGCGCCTGGTCGGCAAGCCCGAGTGGGATGCGCTGGAAAAGCGCTACACCTGAGCTGTACTCCCGCCTTGCGATCGCCGACCTGAAGGCCGGCAAGCCGATCTGGACCGCGCCCGTAAAGAGCAACACCGGCGCGGTGGTGCTGGACAAGGGCTACGGCAACTACGACCCGATCCTCGAGAAGATGGACTACCTGATCGAGGGTGTGGCCGGCACATTGGGGTAACCCTTTAAGACCGAACTATTCAAGTGTCTCCAATGCGACTCTCAGTCACATGCGCGGACTCCGGACTAGGGAAAACCTCGTCTATCCGCCATTGAGTGATCCATAGCATGAGCCGGCTTCCAACGCCAAAAACGGAGACAACCTATGAGGCTCTATCGAAAGGTGGCGGCTTGTGCCGCGGGCTCGACCTTGTGCGTCTTTCTGGTCGCCTGCGGCGGCGGTGGGGGAGGAGGGCTCCCCATTCCGACTGCGCAGCAAGTCCAAGTGCAGTCCCTGTCAACGCGGGCCGATATGGTTTCGGGCGGATCGGCATTGGTCGAGATCAAGTTGCCGTCGGGGGGCAAGACTTCCGCATTGAAAGTCTCACTCGGCTCTGCAGACGTGACGAGTGCGTTCAAGCAAACCCGTAGCGACGGACGGACCGTCGGCCTCGTGACGGGGCTCGCCAATGGCGACAACACACTCAAGGTGACGGCCACGGACGACTCGTTCCGCGGCGCGTCACTCAAGCTGACGAACCATCCGATCGGCGGTCCTGTGCTTTTGAGCACGCAGGTGATGCCGTGGGTTTGCGCGACGCCAGCGCCGACAGCCGCAACGGCGTCGTCTGCTGCGACCAATGCGAGTGGGCTCTCCACGACCGCGATCGATGCGCAATGCAATATCAAGACCGAGACCAAGCTGTTCTATCGAACACTCACTCCACTGAGCGTGGCCGCCAACGACGGCGGCTGCACGTTCTCGCAACTGCCAGATCCCTCACCGACGATCGCCAACCCGAATCCGACGACCCCAGCGACCTCCTGCCTGCAGCCCTATGTGCCGGGCACGACGCCGATGGCATCGGTCGCAACCACCACGCCGCTTGGGGCGACGGCACCAGTGCCCTATATCGTCAGGGTCGAGCGCGGCACGGTGAACCGCGGCATCTTCGACATCGCCGTGCTGTTCGATCCCACCAAGCCGTGGACTGCCAACGCGCCCCAGGCGCAGTGGACCGGCAAGGTTGTCTATTCCTTCGGCGCCAGCACGGGCCAGCCGCGCCTGCAGTTCCGCTCTGAACAGAATTGGGCGGACGACAGCGCGCTTTCCCGAGGGGTGATGGTCGTCGACAACAGCATGACCGATTCACTCTACAACTCGAGTCGCATCCTGGCCGGCGAGACCGTGATGATGATGAAGGAATACATCACCAAGTCCTACGGCGAGATCAAGTACACGATGGGGAACGGGTGTTCCGGCGGATCGATCGGGCAGAACACTGTGTCCTCGACATTCCCCGGTCTGCTCGACGGCATTCAGGTGCAATGCGACTTTTCCGATTCGATCACGACAGGCATCGAAGTGGCGGACTGCGTGCAGCTTGTGAATTTCTACGCCGGTAGTGCTTGGGGGACTCTCACGAGTAGTGAAGGCCTTACGCCGACACAGATCAACGCCAAGAAAACCGCCATCAATGGCCACATCGATCAAACGAGCTGCCAGTCCTGGGTCAACTCATTCGGATACAACAACAAGCCGGGCAACTACACGCCGAATCTCGTCAAAGCCGACGGTACTCTCGCGCCGTCGCCGAGTGGGCCAACCAACAATTGCAAGCTGCCGGCAAGCCAGGTCTACGACCTGTTGACGAATCCGACCGGGCCACGTTGCGGCGACCCCGATCTCGCAGTCGCGGTGTGGGGCCTCGCGCCGGGGACGACGCGCGCGAACCAGACGAACGACAACGTCGGCGTTCAGTACGGCCTGAAGGCGCTGCTCTCCGGCGCCATCAATGCCGAGGAATTCGTCACGCTGAACGAAGGGGTCGGCGGCAGCGACGCGGACTCCAATTTGACGACGTCCCGCTCGGTGGCGGATGCGGCTGCACTACCGATTGCCTACCAGAGTGGAATCCTGTCGAGCGGCGCGCAGTTGGCGAAGCTCCCGATCATCGATCTGCGGGGCTACGACGAAACCGGCATTCACTACATCTGGCGCAGCTTCGCCGAGCGCGACCGCCTCGACCAGGATGGCGGTGGTCATGCCAATCAGGTGATGTGGCGCTTCGGGACCGGCTTGGTTGCACCGGCACCGCTGACGCTCCAGTCCTTCCTGACCATGGACACCTGGCTTTCCAGTCTGGTCACGGCCGCCCCGAAGGCCACGCTGAACAGCGAGCGCACACCGGCCCAGGTTCTCGCGTCCAAGCCGGCGGCGGCATTCGACTTCTGCTACCTGAGCACGGACACGACCTTCTCGACCAAGGTGACTGACCAGGCAACATGCGATGCGGACCCCAAGCTCGCGATCCACGCTTCGCCGCGGCAGGTCGCCGGTGGCCCGCGCGCGGAGAACATCCTGAAGTGCACGCTGAAGCCGCTGGATTTCAGCGACTACACCGGCATCACTTTCACGGGGTCGCAGCAGAGCCGTCTGCAGACGGTGTTCAGCACCGGCGTTTGCGACTACACGAAGCCGGGGGTCGGCCAGCAAGCGCCCGTCTCGCCGCGCACGTATGTGAACGGCCCGGGCGGCGTGCCGCTGCCGGCGGCCCCGCAGTCGACGCCGATCTAGTCTCTGCGTCCCATCCGGGTCGGCTTGCCGATCCGGATGGGCCAGTGGTTCATCGCGGGATGCGGCGCGCGGTCAATGCGCAGCGCTGTTCGCTTCCTGGAGTTTGCGCATGAGTTCATCGAGGTTGAACGAACCGGGCTTCTGGCGCGGCGGGAACTTCTCGAACGCTTCCATCTGATTCGCGACGGCACCCTGCATCGCGTAGATGATGTAGGCGTGCGAGATGACCCAGTCCCAGTAGCTGTTCGAATTCTCGTCAGCGCGCTCGAACGGATCACGGCGCAAGTTGAATATCTTCGGTGCCCGATATCTGACAAAGGGCTCGAACCAGCATTGCAGGGTCTTCGCCCGCTGCTCCATCAGCACGACCTTCCAGTCTTTCATGCGGATGGCCATGATGTCCCCGTCGTCGCTGATGTAGAAGAAGAACTGCCTCGGGCTTTCCTGCACCTGCCCGGTCAGGTACGGCAGCATGTTGTAGCCGTCGATGTGCACCTTGAAGCTCTTCTCGCCGATCTTGCAGCCCTTGAGGAGCTTCTCCTTCACGTCGTCTTCGCCGACCGCAGCCAGCAGCGTCGGCAGCCAGTCCTGGTGGGACACGATGCCGTTGATGACCGTCCCGGCCTTGAACTTGCCGGGCCAGCGAACGAAGCACGGCACGCGCCAGCCGCCTTCCCAGTTGGTGTTCTTCTCGGCCCTGAAGGGCGTGATCCCTGCATCGGGCCAGCTGTTGTAGTGCGGGCCGTTGTCGGTGGAGTACATGACGATCGTGTCGTCGGCGATGCCGAGCTGGTCCAGCTTGTCGAGCATCTCTCCGATGTGTTCGTCATGCGCGACCATCACGTCGTTGTAGTCGCCCTGCCCGCCGCTCTTGCCCTTGTGCTTTTCCGCGCAATGGGTGCGGAAGTGCATGGCCGTGGTGTTGTACCAGAGGAAGAAAGGCTTGCCGTCGGCGTGGCACTTGTCGATGAACTTGAGCGCCCTTTCGGTCGTTTCGTCGTCGATGGTTTCCATGCGCTTCTTCGTCAACGCGCCGGTGTTCTCGATCGTCTGTCCGCCCTTGCCGTCGGCCAGGCAGTGCAGCACGCCGCGCGGACCGAAGCGCTTCTTGAACTCGGGGTCCTTCGGGTAGTCCGGGTCCTCGGGCTCCTCCTCGGCGTTGAGGTGGTAGAGGTTGCCGAAGAATTCGTCGAAGCCATGCAGCGTGGGCAGGTACTCGTCCTTGTCGCCGAAGTGGTTCTTGCCGAACTGGCCTGTTGCGTAGCCGTGCGGCTTCAACATCTCGGCGATGGTCGGGTCTTCCGCGTGCAGACCTACGGCGGCACCCGGCATTCCGACCTTCGTCAAGCCGGTCCGGATCGGGTTCTGGCCGGTGATGAAGGCCGCGCGACCGGCCGTGCAGCTCTGCTGGGCGTAGTAGTCGGTGAAGGCGACGCCCTCGTTGGCGACGCGGTCGATGTTGGGTGTGCGGAAACCCATCTGGCCTCGACTGTTGTAGCTGATGTTCCACCAGCCCACGTCGTCGCCCCAGAGGATCAGGATGTTGGGCTTCTTCGTCGTCGTCATGGTTAGTCCTCGCTAGTGAAGAGGTGTCGGATCACCCCGGAATTGCACCGGTCAAAATTCTCATGACACGGGTCCGCGAATGCCATCCGAGTGCACACGCAGCACCACGTACGTGATTTTTTCTCTCGTGCTCAGAGCGTCCTGAACACGATGCTGAAGAAGATCGATACCCCCACCACGAGCATGATCAGCGCCATGACGAATGAAGGCTGAAAGAGCCGCAAACGCTTGAGTTGCTGCAGCTCCTTGATGTGGACCCAGTACTCGATCACGCCCATCAACATCGCCAAGGTGCCGAGCCCCGACAGGAAAAGGCCTGCGTCGCGTGGCAGACCCGCTCTCGTCGGCAGGGTGCTCTGGCTGATGAGCGCCTCCAGAACCTTGTAGATCGTGAAGCCGAAGCTGATCATCGAGAGCGCGGTCCGCGTCCACGCCATCAAGGTCCGATCCGCCGCCATGACGGTGCGAGAAACCGCCAGGTCCGTGTTCGTCTGCGCCGCCGAGGCAGAGGCAGAGGCAGGGGTCGACGGTGGCGGCGGTGCCCGACTCGGGATCGATGGACGTCGTGATGAGGAGCTCATGGAAGGCCGCCGGGACAGATTGAAGTGCGAGAGGAAGACTAGGCGCTGATCGACGCCGGGAGAATCGTGGCGGACACGGCTTCATCACGTACGTGGTGGTCAGTACGCGCAGGCATAGGCAGCGCAGCCCGCTGCATCCAAAATCGCGAGGGAATCGTCGCGCCGTCAGCCAACCACCGGGAGTTCGACATGGTGTTCCTTGAAGTCGTACATCGGGCGCTCGAGTTGCTTCCTGTCCTTGCGAGGATGGCGATCTTCATGGCGCTGATCCTGGTGATGCCACACATCGCGCGCCTCCTTCGTGTGCCGGTGGTGGTCGGGCTGCTGTTGAGTGGCGTGGTGCTCGGGCCGCACATGCTCGATGTCTTTCCCAGGGATCATCCGATCGCACAGTTCTTCTCGGAACTCGGCATGCTGCTGCTGATGTTCTTTGCCGGCCTCGAGATCGATCTGGAACTGTTCCGTCAGAAGCTCGCGCGATCGATCATCTTCGGCGTGGTCACGACCACCGTTCCGCTGGTGCTGGGTGCGCTCGTGGCCAGTTGGCTGGGATACCAGCTCCTGCCCGCCATCGTGGTCGGGTCGCTGCTGGCTTCCCACACCTTGCTCGCGCTGCCCATCGTCACGCAACGCGGGTTGACGCGAACGGAGCCGGTGGTCGTCACGATCGGCGCCACGATGGTGTCGGACACCTTGTCCCTGCTGGTCTTCGCCGCCTGCGTCCCGATGTTCGTGAGCGGGTTCTCGGCATCGGGCCTGGCGTTGCAGGTCTTCGAGATCGTCGCGTTCGTCGCCTTCGTGCTGGCTGGACTGAGTCGCGCGGCGGCCTACATCCTGAAGAGGGTGGAGCATGACGAGGAAACCTACTTCGTGATCATGCTGGCCATCCTCGCGATCACGGCGCTGCTGGCTCAGGCCATCAACCTGCCGGGCATCGTGGGTACCTTCATGGCAGGCCTGGCGGTCAATGCCGCGGTGAAGGACAAGCCCGCCAAGAACAAGCTCGAATTCATGGGCACCACCTTGTTCATCCCGGTCTTCTTCGTCGTCACGGGCTTTCTGATCGACCCGCTGGCGTTGCTGCGAAGCCTGTCGGCGGATGGGGTCCTCGCGGCCGGCATCATCGGTGCGCTTTTCGTCGGCAAGCTGGCCGCGTCGGAGGGCTGCGGGCGGGCGTTCGGCTATCTTTCCGATGCGCGGATGACGATGTGGTCGTTGACGTTGCCGCAGGTGGCCGCGACGCTCGCAGCCGCACTGGTCGCCAAGCAAACGTTCAACGCAGCCGGACAGCCCTTGCTCGACGGGCGGATGTTCGATGGCGTGTTGATCATGGTTCTGTTCACGTCCATCGTCGGGCCCCTGTTGACGGAGCGCTTTGCGCAACGCGCGTCGGTGGTCGAGCGGGGCTACCCGGCGCCCTGACGCGAATTCGCAGGGGTCTCGACCGCCGCCGGCGCGGTGCGCACGATGCATCGGAAGCCGAGGTGCGAGGTCGAGGTGTCGACCGGCTGCGCCATGCGGGCGGCGGGCCGGTAGCGGCGGCAGTAGTTCGGCGCGCACAGGTGCGAGCCGCCCTTCATCACCTTGCGCGGGATCGGCAGCTGCGGCATGCCCGGATCAAAGCTCTGCGCCATCGATGCGCCACGCGGGTTCAGTGGAATGCAGCAGGCCTTGCGCTGCTCGTCCGGGTGGCGTGGCGCATACCAGCTGTCGGTCCACTCCCAGACGTTGCCGATCATGTCGTGGAGACCGTATGCGTTGGCCTCGAAGCTGCGCACGGGCGAGGTGCCCACGAAGCCGTCCTCGGCCAGGTTCTGCCACGGAAACTCGCCCTGCCACGTGTTGGCCTGGTGCCGACCGCCGGGGGTGAACTGGTCACCCCACGCGTACTCGGCGCCATCCAGCCCGCCGCGGGCGGCGAACTCCCATTCGGCCTCGGTGGGGAGCTGCTTGCCGGCCCACTTCGCATAGGCCTCCACATCGCTCAAGGCGAGGTGCACGACGGGATGGTCGTCCTTGTCCGCGATGGTGCTGCCCGGGCCCTGCGGCTGGCGCCAGTTGGCATCGGCGACGAATTGCCACCACTGGTAATGATCGTGCAGGCTCACGCGATGAGGCGGCGGCACGAAGACCGATGAGGCAGCCTTGAGCATCTCCGGCAGCGCGCCGGGGTAGTCCCCGGGATTGGGCGGCAACTCGCAGAAGGTGACATGGCCGGTCGCCTCCACGAAGGACCGGAACTGCGCGTTGGTCACCGGGGTCGCGTCCATCCAGAAACCGTCGACTGTCACGCGATGGGCTGGCGCTTCCTCGGGGTAATGGTGATCCGAACCCATGCGGAAGGTGCCGCCGGGTACCCATCGCATGCCGGGAGAGGGAGAAGCAATGGCGTTGCTCGATGCGAGTTCTTCAATCTTCATGAGGTCGAATTAAAACTTGAATCCGACGCCCGCATAGAAGCCGCCCAGCGCCACCTTGTTGAGAGCGTGCTCGTCGAGCTTGACGGCCAAATGGCGGTAGCCGAACTTGAACGAAGTCGTGGGCGAATACGCATAGCTGGTTCCGAGGATCGCCTGCCAGCTCGATGTCGAGTTGCCTTCGCCGCCATCCAGGTAGCCCATCAGGGTCCATTTGTCGCCAACCGGCATGAGCGCACGCACGCCGATGATTCCGTTCCACCAAGCCGCGGAATTGTCGAACCGCCGTCCCGGCCCGACCAGGCTGGGTGGGACGTCGAGCGTGCTGTTTGCGTCGATGTAGCGGGCGCCGCCCAGCACATCCACCTGCACCGTAGGGTTGTCGACGAACCGGTAGTAGCCGGCCATGGTGACGACCGTCTGGTCGTACTTCAAGTTGTAGCCACCCGCCAGTCCGCCCAGAAACTGGTTGGATACGCCGAGCTTCACGTACATGATGTCGAGCAGCCCGCCCCAGGGGCCCTTGCGGGCCTCCAGCGTGCCCATCGCGCCGAAGTCGAGCGCATCCAGCACACTGCTGCTCTTGATATGGACGGTGCTTCCGGGCAGCGGACCGAGCTTGATGTCCGAGCGAATGCCGGCGAACCACAGGTAGGGGACGAATTCGAATTGCCATGCGTCCGCCGAAGCCAGGTTCTGCGCGGCCGCGGGCAGGCCCGCGAGCAGCGAGACCAGACCGATCGCCGTGATGGAAAGGGTGTTCGAGCGTGCCATGGCCTTGCAAGGAAAATCAGGATCCCGCGCGCAGCTGGGCGAATCGCCGGGCGAACACGGCGGACCACTTGTTGAAAGCATCCTGTGCGTAGGTCCAGCTCTGGAACGAGCTGGCGTAGCCGTCCAGCCACGCCTGCGCCGCCGTGGATGCGCCGCTGTTCAGGTCCGCCGCGTACTTGAGTCCGATCTCGGTGTCGGCGCATTCGCCGACCACGGCGCCGGTGGCGCCGTCGCGAAACTGCGCTTCGAGGCCGGTCTGGCCCATGTAGGGTGTCGAGCCGACGGGGCGCCCGGTACTGGCGCCCGACCCCAGTTCGGCCACGAAGCCATAGGGCACGGCGGTGCCTGCGAGGCTCTTGACGGTGTTGGTCGGCACCAATGCCGTCAATGCCAGCCGGACCCGCAGCACGCCCGGTCCGGCGGCGTCGACGATCTTCACTTCCGGGCTCAGATCGCGCACGAGCGCAGCATGAAAGTAGTCCAGCAGCGTCTTGAGATCGCTGGGGTCGATCGGCCGCTGGTCGGCCGTCGGCTTGATGTAGACCTGGATGCGCTCGATCATCACCTTGTCATAGCGCTTCCAATCGACGCCGGACTGGCGCCAGCACAGCAGTCCGCCATCGGCTGAAACCGCCTTGAGCCGGCCCGGCTCGCTCAGGAAGCCAACGTTGCGGACCTTGTCCTTCGAGTTTTCGGACGCCACCACGTCGGCGCCGCCGCTTGGCGCGGCACAACCTGTCAGCTGGGCGGCGCAGATCGCCACGCAGGCCAGCGAAGCGGCGAAGAGGGGAGACGCGTTCATGAGGATTCCTGTTGGGAAGCAGGGGGAAGATTAGGTCCGGCCGCAGGCTGCCGACATCGGGGCGCGCACGACTGGGGATGCAGTGCGCACACGGAAGAACATAGGTGCGGCCACGTACTGCAGGCAACGGCATGGCGTTCGCGGAGGCTAGGACCCGGGCGCCAGGGTGGCTGCCCGAAGCTCGTTGTACCGAGCGACGAAATTGACCAGCACGCTCGCCGTCCAGGCGAAGGCAAAGATGCCCGACATGGCAATGATGGGCGCCACGACGCGCCAGGCGCGCGGCAGCGAGAACGGCTCTCCGAGTGCGGTGTAGCAGTTGGCTGCGAAGTAGGTGGCACTGGCCCAGTTGCCGACGATCTCGCCGAAGACCAGCGCGGCCGCCCATACGACCACTTCGGCCAGATGCAGCACCAGCATCGCCATCACCGCGGCGGCAAACAGCAGGTCCGTCCGCCACAACGATTCGCGCATCCGGAGGTCTTGCGATCGCTTCAGAAACGAGTTGGTGATGATGCGGATCCAGAACGCGTGGAACATGATCACCACCAGCAGCACAAAGCCTCCGAACATGATGTCGGGCAGAGGCAACGCCTGGGTCAGCGCGTTCTCGATCAGGCTGGGGCGGATGTTCGACAGTTCCGACGTGGCTGTCGACAGGGCGCCAGGAAGCAGGTCGGTATCAATCTTCGTGTCGGCCATGGTCGGGCGCGCCGCTCGATGTCACTGCGTCTCCGAGCAGGCGCGGCGCACGGCTGCACACAGCTGTCGGACGCTGACCGGCCGTTCGAGAAAATCGGTCGCGTCCAGCCGCGCGATGTCGACCGCCGTCCGAAACGCCGTGTGCGGGCCCAGCACGATGACCGGCAAGGTGGCGCCCGAGCTTCTGAGTTCGCGCACCAGCCGTAGCGTCGCGGCCTCGTCTTCGTCGGCAGAGGCGATCAGGCAGTGCCCCGGCGCGCGCGGTACTTTCGCGAGCTGCCCGCGGACATCGTCGAGGAAGACCAAGGAGTCCACCCAGCGCACGAGCGCCGATTCGATCCATGCGCGATCGTGCGAATCGGCGGCGACGACATACACGTGTGTAGGCATGAATTCCGACGAGGCGGCACGCATCTCGACTGACACCGCCACGCCACCGTTTGGCAGCGGCATGCCCTTCGGCGCCCGCCGGATCGGCCCTTTCGAATACCCATGGTGAACGCGCGCACGCGGGCAGTCCATCCCGGCGACCACGCAGCGCCACGTACGTAGCGCCCGCGGGCGGTCTAGTCGGGCGAGACCTGGAGATTGAGGCGTAGAAGCTCGGTAATCGAGCCCACGCCCAGTTTTTCGAGCAGGCGACTGCGGTGCTGCTCGACGGTGCGATGGCTGATCGCAAGTTCCTTCGCGATCACCTTGCTTGGCAGGCCCCTGAGCGCCAGTGTCATCACTTCGCGCTCGCGCGGGCTCAGGGCCGCGATGCGGCTCGCCAGGGCCTGCTGCGTGTCCCCGCTATACGGACGCGGCGCTGCATTGCGGCGCAGCGCTTCGTCGATGGCATCGAGCAGCTGTTGCTCGCGGTAGGGTTTCTGCACGAAATCCACCGCGCCCTCCTTGACCGCCTTGACCGCCATGGCGATGTCGCCGTGGCCGCTGATGAAGACGATCGGGATGGTGGCGCCCATCGCGTGCAGTCGCTCCTGCAGCGCCAGGCCGCTCATGCGTGCCATGCGAACGTCCAGCACCAGGCAGCCAGGGCGCGCGGGATCGAAGACGTCGAGGAATTCGAGCGCCGAACTGAAGGTCTCGGTGGGCAGGCCGACCGAACTCACGAGTTCCTGTACCGAGTCGCGATAGCCCTCGTCGTCGTCGATGATGAATACAGTGGGTTCGGCCATGTCTTTGATCGTCAATCCGCCTGTGCGGCGACCGGAATCGTGAATCGGAAGAGGGCGCCGCCTTCCGGATTGTGCGACGCCCACAGCATGCCGCCATGCGCCTCGAGCAGCTTGCGGCAGATCGCCAGGCCAACCCCCAGGCCGCTCGGCTTGGTCGAGTAGAAAGACTCGAAGATCCGCTCCAGATCGCCTTCGGCAATGCCGCTGCCGGTGTCCGCGACCTCCACCTGGATCTCCTCGCGCTGGTTGAGTGCAATGGAGACGCTGATCACGCGCGCACCGCCGCCATTCTCGATCGCCTCCATCGCGTTGCGCAGCAGATTGAGCACCACCTGCTGCAAATGGATCTCGTCGACCGTGACCGACGGCAGCCCGCTCTTTGCCGACATACGGACATCGATCTCGCGCAGCTCGCAGTCCATCTTCACCATCCCGATGCATTCGGCGATCGCGCGTTCGATGTCGATGAGCTTCGGATCCAGTTCATGCCGCTGCACCATGCTTCGCATGCGCGTGACCACGTCGCCGGCACGTGTGGCCTGTCCGATGACCTTGTCCAGCAGTTCAGACACACGCGGCAGGTCAGGCGCGGATTCGCCGGCACGCCGGCGTGCCGCCAGCGCGTAGTTCTCGATCGCGCCGAGCGGTTGGGTGATCTCGTGGGCGAGTGCGACCGACATCTCGCCCGCCGTATGAACCCGGACAAGATGCGCCAGCCGCTCGCGCCAATGTGCCGCCTCCACCTCCGCGGCGAGCTTGCGGCGCTCGGCCGAATCGCGCGCGTGAAGGCTGCCGAACACTTCGGCCAGTAGGCTGACGCCGGGCATCAGCGCGTCCGGCCACTCGTGCTGGAGCTGCGTGCTGGCGATCGACAAGGCACCGGCGATCCTGCCCGATACGGAGATCGGCACCACCAGCAAGGAGCGCACCCCGGATGCCTGCAATGCGATCCGGTCGACCTCGGCTGCAGACGGAAGATCGCCGACCCGAGGCAGGCGCACGATGTTGCCCGCCGCCAGTCGCTGCATGATCCAGGGGAGATCAGGCGTGTCGCCCACGGCGAACGGCGCCTCAAAGCCATCGGCATGCCAGCGCTGGACGGTGCGAAACGTCGCGTCACCGGATACGCGATCCCAGAGGCCGACCCGTTCGGCTCCCATGAACTGGCCGATCTGGCGCAGGCCGATCCCGATCGCGGCTTCGGTCTGGCCCGGCTCGGCCAGTACCAGGGAGGCCAGGATGCCACTGGCCAGCCGCTCGAACCCGATCGCATTGTCGAGTTGTTCCTGTGTGCGCTTGCGCGCCAGGGCGCTACCGAAAACATTCGCCAGCAGCCGCATGCGACTCAGAAGCTCGTCCGACCAGCTACGTTCCGCACGGACGGAACCGAAGCTCAGGCCGCCATGCAGTTCGCCGGCCACGATGATCGGCATCGTCACATGCGACTTGAGCCCGATGCTGCGCAGCGTTTCCCTGTCGACGCTGGCTTCAGGCGGCAGGTCGTCGAGGCGCTCGAAAACCACCGGCCGGTTGGCCATCGCCATCTTGAGCGCCCAGGGGCTGACTTCGCGCGCCGCAAGGCTCTTGGGCACCGGCTCGATGCCATCCCGAGCGAACGAATGGGTGACCTCGATCCGTCCGCTCAAGGGGAAGACCCGACTGAGGGTGGATCGATCGATGTTCAGCGCAAATACGACGCGCGCCAGGCTGTCCTGGATCGCCGTATCGATTTCCTGGGAGGGCAGGGCGATGAATGTCGCCGACAGATCCGACAGGAGGCGCTCGAAGCGCAGCAAGTCGTGCACCGAAGCCAGAGTTGGCCTTTTCACCTGGGCCACCGGCGAATCGGAAGCGAATCGCATGGCAGCCGGTGTCGCGCAGGCTTCGGAGGGGCGCACGGCCATCGACGACGTCCAGTTGCTGTCAGGGCGCCGATGCTAACGCCGCGATTTGCCGAACGGCAATAGGCCGTTCGGGAGTGTTGTTCTTCGCTATTGCTATGGCTAGTAATTGCCCGTGGCCATGTTGCAACGGTACTGCGCGTTGCTGCATTGCTGCAGTGCCCTGTCCAGATTCCGCTTGCAGTTCTGTTCCGAGGCCTGGACACAGAATTGGTAGTCAGCGTGGGCCGTCTGCTTGCAAGTGCTGAATTGCAACTCGCAGGATGTCTGGCTGCCGCCGTCCCCCTGTGCCGACGAGAACCCTGGCAAAGCCGCCATGGCCAGGACGGCGCATGCGATGGCGATGATCTTTTTCATGGGACTGCCTTTCTCGAGGGAAAAAGCGCACGTTCAACGACGATCGTGCTAGCGAAATCCGATGAATCCCGGACCACCCCATCCGCCCCAGCCACCCCAGTCCATGTCCATCTGATTGATCTGGGCTGCCTCGAGGTTGTTGTTGCTGAGTTGCTTGGCCACCCGCAGCTTTTGATAGTCCTGGTATTGCGTCGGTCCGCCCACGTAGACCAGATTGTTCATCGAATCGGGAATCACGTAGTACGTCTTGCCCTGGTAATTGACCGGCGAGACCTGGTCCTTGGGCAGCTTCGCCAGCATGGCGCGCTGTTCCGGCTTGACGGGCGTGACGACCTTGAAGCCGGAGGCGATGGCCAGGTTGTCGTTGTTGAGCGCGTTGTTGGCACATCCTGCCGCCAGAGCGATCAAGGCGACGGCCGCGAGGTGCTTGAGCGATGAAACGGGAAGGTAGGTCATGGTGGTTACCGGTTGTCGGCTGGTTGTTGGCGCTGGACATGATGGAATGCAACGCACGGAGGCGAAATCCCGGCGGCCACGTAGCAACCACGTACGAGACCCGGACACACCCACGATTTGCCAATACTGGTTACCTCTGGCAAGAATTAGCGGGCCCTGTTACGTTTCCGGCGTATTCCTGCATTCCTTCGGCCAGCGCATCGAAGGTGGCGCGGCACCGCGGGCTGTTGCGCAGGTCCTCGTGCATCGTGACCCAAGTCTCCAGCTGGAGCGAGAACGACTTCGCAAGCACACGCCGCAGCGAGTCGTCGCGCCTGGCCAGCGCGACCTGACAGAAGCCGATGCCCGCGCCGCAGCGGATCAGCGCCAGTTGCGCGAGATCGCTGTCGGTGCGCAGCGAGAAGCCCTCGCGTCTGTAGGCTGGCAGGGACTTGCCCATGCGCCGGATGAAGTCGGTTGGCTGGTCGTGGCCAATGATCGAGTGGACTTCCAGATCGCGCACGTTGCGCGGGGTGCCGTGCCGGCTCAGGTAGTCCCTGGTCGCATGCAGGCCGAGTTCGATCTGCGCGACGCGGCGCGCCACGAGTTGCTCTTGCCGTGGGCGCGTCATGCGAACCGCAATGTCGGCTTCGCGCTGAAGAAGATCCTGCACACGGTTGGTCAGCACCAGTTCGACTTTCAGGTCCGGGTGGCGGTCTCGCAGCCGCGCAACGATGGGCGGCAATACTTCGACGCCGACCACTTCGCTGGCTGACACACGCACGACGCCACGCACGCCCTCACCGTGGCTGGAAGCTGCGCGCTCCAGGGAGGCGGCGGTGCTTTCCATGGCCTCGGCGTAGGACCGGAGCGCCAGCGCCAGCTCGGTGGGCATCAGCCCCAGTTGCGACCGCGTGAACAACACGACGCCGAGCGCCCCTTCGAGCGCCGCCACATGGCGGCCCACGGTCGGCTGGGTGATGCCGAGCGCCCGTGCGGCACCGGACAGCGAACCTTCCTTCAGCACGCCAAGAAATGAGCGGTAGAGCTCCCAGCCAATGTCTTCTCTCATACATCAATGTATAGCGGCTGGATGGTTCCATGCAATTTCAATCCGATGGGATACCGCCAAGAATTCGTCCATCAGCAACGAATGGAGAAAAGTCATGAGCAGCAGCAGAACGGTTCTGGTTCTCGGCGCCACAGGGGGCATCGGCGGCGAACTTGCCCGCCAACTGCAAGACGCAGGCTGGCAGGTGCGCGCGCTGAAACGCGGCGCCGAGCAAGCCGTGGAGCGCAAGGACGGCCTGACATGGTTGCGCGGCGATGCACTGAATCGGCAAGACGTTGCCAATGCGGCGAAAGGCTGCTCGGTCATCGTCCACGCGGTCAATCCGCCCGGCTATCGCCGGTGGTCCGAATGGGTGCTGCCGATGCTGGACAACACCATTGCCGCTGCCATCGCCGAAGGCGCGACGATCGTGCTGCCGGGCACGGTCTACAACTTCGGACCGGACGCCTTCCCGGTGCTGCATGAAGATTCGCCGCAGCACCCGTTGACGCGCAAGGGTGCGATTCGCGTGGAGATGGAACAGCGCCTGCTGAAAGCCAGCCAGGACGGCGCGCGCGTGCTGATCGTGCGGGCCGGTGATTTCTTCGGGCCGAAGGCGGCCAACAACTGGTTCTCGCAGGGGCTGGTCAAGGCCGGGCAGCCCGTCAAGACTGTGAGCGATCCCGGCGAGCGTGGCGTCGGGCACCAATGGTCGTACCTGCCCGACGTGGCGCGAACGATGGTGGAGCTATTGGCGCGCCGCGACTCGCTCGGCACCTTCGCGAGTTTTCACATGGCAGGCCACTGGGACGCGGACGGCACGCAGATGAGCGACGCCATCCGGCGCGTGGTCCTGCGCCGCACGGGCAGCGAGCCGCGCGTCTCGGCCTTCCCCTGGTGGCTGCTGATGCTGGCTTCGCCATTCGTGACGACTTTCCGTGAAATGCGCGAGATGCGCTACCTGTGGCGCACGCCGATACGCATGGACAACGCACGGCTCGTCGCAGCCCTGGGGTACGAGCCGCATACGCCGCTGGATCAGGCCGTCGAGGCCGCGCTGGTCGGCATGGGCAGCCTCGCGGCCGAGGGCGCAACGCCTTATTCGAGCAGCGGTTCGAGACCCGGTGCGCTCTCGACCTCCGAGGGCTTGTAGAGCTTGTGCTGCGCCGCAGGGCTGGTTGCGTCCGTCACCACCACGAGGCGCCACGGATCTCCGCGCTTTGCGCACGCGCGCTCTTCACCCGTCAGCTGAAAGCTGGTCATGCCGGGCGAGGTGCCCTTGACCGCGAGCTTGAGCAAGGTGTTGCCCTTCTTGTCCGACACCTCGATGTCGTAGCCGAGCTTCTGGCTCGCGACGTTCTCGGCCTTGTAGCCGTAGCCCGCGAAATGACGCGTCAGGTAGTCCAGCGCGGCCGTCTGGACGTCTTCCCGGGACGCCTGGCCGGACGTGCCCTCCGGCACCACGGCCACTGCGGGGAGGCTTCCTCGCGCCCGTGCGGCCTGGATCTCTTCCTCGGTCGGCTGCCAGCCTTGCGGGCCGCGAACCATGACCGCGAATCTCTGTTCGGGATTCCACGCCGCGATATGCCAGTGCTCGTCGTCCGGCACCCGCGTCGAAACCCTCGCGGCCCTGTCGGTCTCCATATCGAGAATGGCGACACGGTTCGTCTGCAGGACGACCCTCAACCCCTGCCCCGCGTCCAGCGTGCGTTTGAGCAGGTTGAGCCGGTCCTTGGCGCGCTGCATTTGCAGGGCACTGCGCTCGCCGCCGCCAATCCGATGATGGGTGTCCAGGGATTCGAGATAGAACCACCGCCCGCCGGCGCCGACGCTCACGAATTCGGCCCAGACGGTGGCGATGACGTTGTCGCCCGTTGCCAGCCAGGCGTGCTCGGAGGCTTTTTCGCGTGCTTCGAACACGCCCATCCTGGTGATGATCTCGACGGGCGTTCTTTTTTCGCCTGTCAGGCGCTTTTCATTGATGACCGCAAGTACTGCAGGGTCGACTTCTTTGTCCATACGGGAGCATTCAACACAGTTGTGACTGCTTCAAGTATGCCGTGAAGCCACCGCGCGCGAATCTGCTTCGAACGTTGCAAGGCAAGCGGAGGCGGCCCGCATTGGGTAGCATTCGAGCCGTCCTTGAGGAGTTGTCCCATGTGCAAACGATCCGACACCGGAGCGGCAGATGGCTGTACTGCTGAGTGAAATCCAGTGGAGCGAGCCGGTCCTGCCGGCGGCGCACGACAAGGCGTGGGAAGCCGAACTCAAGCGTCGCGGTGCCCAGGTCCTCGAGGTCGACCGTCGGGTTGCACCCAGCCGCTGGCTGCGCGAGGCTGCCTATGAGGCGACGAACTATGTGGGGGTCGCGCTGCCGGAGCGGCTGCTTCGCATCGGCAACATGGTGACGGCCCAGGAGAATTCGTGCCGCTACTGCTATGGCGCGAACCGCGCCTACATGAAGGTGCTGGGCTATTCCGAGTCTTTCATCCAGCAGGTCGAGCGTGACGTGCAGACCGCCGAACTGGACGACAAGGAGCGCGCCTACATCGCCTTCTGCCGCAGTCTTGCGCGATCGAGGCCACGCCCGGCCGCGGCGGAGCGTGCCAAGCTGCTCGAACTTGGCTACACCCCGGCGCAAATCGGTGAAATCGCCTTTGCGATCTCGCTCGGCTGCTTCTACAACCGCGTGAGCACCCTGCTGGCATGTCCGCCGGAGCAGAAGTTCGAACGCATGGCCAGCGGACATTTCCGTTGGCTGCTCGCGCTCATGATGCGGACGATGAAGAAGTTCGCGCCGAGCAGGCCGGAGCAAGCGCCGCAGGATCAGGCTGCGCTGGCTACCGGCCCCTTTGGCGTGGTGGTGGCGCCGCTTGCCGGTCTGCCTGCGGGCAGGGTCGTGAAGGCGGCGCTCGATGGCGCGTTCGAGTCGGGGGTGCTGAGCCGCAACGCAAAGGCGCTGATGTTCGCCGTGGTCGCGCGAACGCTGGGCTGCCCGTATTGCGAAGGCGCGGCGACCCGCATGTTGCTCCAGGAGGGCCTGAGCCAGGCCGAAATCGCAGACGCCATGTCGACGCTTCGCTGCCCCCGACTGGCGCAACGCGAAGTCGGCCTCCTGGCCTGGGCGCGCGACACGGTGTATTACGAACCTTCGTCGATCCAGCAAAAGACACGCGCCCTCGGTGCCGAACTGGGCGCCGATGACGCGCTGCTCGAAGCCATCGGCGTGGCTTCGCTGGCGAATGGAACCGTCCGGCTGGCCATGTTGCTGGAGTGATGGCGCTGACCTGGGTCCTTGCCGCGGTCGGGGTCATCGTCCTTTCGGGCATCGTGGTGCTCGTTCTGCGCGGCCGTCGCCAGAACGAACAACTCGAGAAGTTGCTGCTGGCGGCCGATGACAGGCTGGAGCGACTGCAACGTCAGTTCGAGCGTTTCGTGCCGGCTGACGTGGTGGAGCGGCTCACCCGTACCGGCGACGCCTTTGCACCCGAGCGACGGCAAGTGACGATGTTGTTTGCGGACCTGCGCGGCTTCACGGCCCTGTGCGACCGGCTCGATCCCGCAGTCACGGTGAGCATCCTGAACGACTATTTCCGCCACATGACGGTTGCGATCACTCGTCATCATGGTCATGTCACCGAGTTCGTGGGCGACGGTTTGCTGGCCCTGTTCGGCGCCATGGAGGCCAACCCCTGGCAGGCGCGGGACGCCGTACTGGCCGCCCTGGAAATGCGATCGGAACTGGCGCGGTACAACGCCACCTTGCGCGAGAAGGGCCTGCCCGAACTGCGCTTCGGCATCGGCATTCACGGCGGGGAGGTGGTGGCGGGCGTGATCGGCACCGCCGGCCTTTCGAAGTTCAGCGTGACGGGCGATCCGATCAACGTCGCCTCCCGGGTCGAAGGGCTGACCAGCAAGTACGAAGTCGATCTGTTGATCACGGAGGACATTCGCCTCACGGTGGGCGATCAGTTTCGCCTGCGGGCCATGCCGCCGGCAATGGTCAAGGGCAAGGCGGAGCCGATCCAGACCTATTGCGTGGAGGCCGAAGGGTGAGCATCGCCAGCGGCAAGTCTTTCTCGATTGCCCTGCAACCGCCCAAGTGCTTCAATGTCGGCTCTTTCTGCATCGAAGGAGACTTCCATGGCCTACGAAGCGCGATATGTCCTGCGACCCAACCCCGGAGCCGATCTCGGAGCCGTCATCGAAGCCGTGAAGGCGGGCGCGGCGCTCTGGAAGAAGCACGGAGCGCCCGACGCCCAACTGTGGGCCGTGGCCGCTGGGGAGCTGGGCAACTACGTCATGACGGTTCAGTTCGAGAACGCGACGGCGTACGCCAAGGTCACGGATCTGTTGTCGGCCGATCCCGAATTCCGCCGCTGGCAAGCGAGCAATGTCCAGTCGGGGGCGTTCACGTGGGTGCGCAGCAACCTGATGCGCGAGTTGCCGCTCGCATGAAGGCTTCCATACAGTCATGTCTGCCGCCTTGATTCTTGCCCTGTTCTTTACGGTGGCACTCCTCGTCACGACGGCCTACTTCATCATGGGTTCCATTCCGCTGTTGATCCTCAAGCACGACACGCCGCTCGACGCCCGCTTTGTGCGGGGCTTCTTCAACATTTACTACCGCGCCGCATTCTTGACGGCGAGTGCAACAGCGGTCAGCTTTGCATCTGCGGGTCGTCCGGGGATCGCGGCGGGTGCTGCAGCGCTGGCGTTGATTGCCGTCGTCCTGCGCAAGATGATCATCCCCAAGATGGACTCGCTCGGAACGCAGATCCAGTCGAATGACATGGATGCAATTCCGGGATTCCGCAGGACTCACATCACCGCGATCCTGATCAACATCGCCCAGCTCGCGGCGATCGTATTCAGTCTCATCAAATTGAGCCGGTAGCTGCTGCCAAGCCGGCGGGAGGCTCTGAAAGAGCGACCGGAACTCCTGCACGAATGGTGTTGTGTACTTCGGCGACCGCATCCGTCTGGCGCACCAGGGCGGCGATGGCCTCAAGCGGCGCCGGAGACGACACGGTGACCTCGTATCGAATGTTGGTTGCCGCCAAGCCAATGCCCGGGAACTCTGCCGTCGCCTCGACCGCGACCCCTTCTACCGGAATGTCCAGACGCTCAGCCTCCCGGTAGAGGTCATTGCAGTAGCACGTTGCGAGCGCGAGCATGAGGAACTCGCCGCCATTGATCGCGGAGCCCCTGCCAGAGGGCTTGGAGAGCACGGCGAGCGATTGCGTGTTTCCGCCGGTGCGCACGGCGACTTCGTGGTGGGCTCGCGAGTTCCTGACGGTGGCGGATATCTGCACGGCATGCTCCATGGCGTAGGTGCTTGGACCGACAATCTGTGCTTCCTGAAGCATGGTCGAACGCGTCCCGGCCCATGCTCGAAAACGACTGACTGGGTGACGAAACTGTATGACCAACGATTCCGACCGACGAGAAGACCAGAAAAAGATGGTGCTTTGCACCTCGTGCGCAGGAATCCAGCGCAATTGGCGCCGTGCGCCCGGGCACGCAGAGCTCGTTCAGACTTCCAGTCGCAAGGCGGAACGCAGTGATGGCGACACCGGCGGTCACACGGTCACCATCACCAGCTACCGTTGCGACGCCTGCGGCACGCGGTGGGAGTATGAAAACGACAAAACGAACCAGCAGGCGGGTTGGTCCGTCGCAGGGCGATAGATTCGCTTGCTCAACCCGGGATGTTCGGCTCGACCAACTGGGCCAGCGCGACAAGCGACTCCTGCCAGCCCAGGTAGCACATCTCGGTCGGAATCACATCGGGGATGCCTTCCTGCACGACGGACATCTCAGTGCCGCAGGACACCGGGGTCAGCGTCACGGTGGTCTTCATGCTGCCCGGCAGGTTGGGGTCGTCGAATGTCGCGTCGTATGCAATGCGCTGGCCGGGAACGAGTTCCAGGTACTTTCCGCCGAACGAGTGGCTGTGGCCGGTGCCGAAGTTGGTGAAGGACATGCGCCAGGCGCCCCCGACCACAGGTTCCATGCTGTGGACTTTGCCGGTAAACCCGAATGGCGGCAGCCAGCGCTCGAAGGCGCCGGGGTCGATGAATGCACGGTAGAGCCGCTCCGGCGGGGTGCGCAGCACGCGGTGCAGACGGACGGTGTTGGTTGCCATGAATGTGTTCTCCTGAAGAGCCCCGACGATAGAGCAGGGCAGGGCGCGTCCGCAATCGAAACGAAGCGATGTACGACAGAGCCGACAAGGACGCGATTTCGTAGGACTCATTGACCCATCGAATTAGCCGGCGGAGCGCTACGCCGCGCCCGGCCTCCTACACCGGGTGCGGGCCAAGGGACATACCTTCCTCGCAAACGTAACTGGAGTGCCCATCATGTCGCTCGCCATGCCCCAGCCAGACTTCGAGCCCGCGCTGCGGGTTCATCTCAACGCGTTTCATGATCGCCTGGACGTCGATCCGGGTCGCCTGGTCGACCCCGGCGATGAAGACGAAGACGACGATCCGGTCGGAGATGAGCGCCGCGCGAGTCATCTGCTCATCGTCCACGGAGATCGCCGATCAAAGAGCCCCCAAAGCGAACGCCGGGGGCGATTCGATTCCCCAGGAGACTTTTACCCAGTCGTGCGGCGCATGTAAGCTGCCTTGCTTTCAAAGAAAGCCAAAGAAGGCACTCATGCCCCGCGCAGTCCTTGCCGAAACCCACATTCATCCCGCCGTCCGCGACAAGATTGCCCGGCACCAGTCCGCCATCGTCCGCGAGGTGCAGGGCGCCGTGGCGGCGCATCCGGTCGTCGTGGTCGGGATGGGGATCAACCCATTTCCGAAGAAGGCCCGGCGCCTGCTCGATGAAGCCGGGGTGCCCTACCACTACATCGGCTATGGAAGCTATTTCTCGAAATGGCGCCAGCGCAATGCGCTCAAGATGTGGACCGGCTGGCCAACGCTGCCGATGGTGTTCGTGCGGGGCACGCTGATCGGTGGAGCCGAGGATCTCCAGAAGCTCATCGCGAGTGGCGAGTTGCCGAGGTTGATGACCGACGCGACAGTTCCGAGCTGACAGCTGGGAGCGCTGGGTCAACTTCGGCCCTTGCCGACCGCGGCGGCCATCTCGGCGTTCTCGCGTGCGATCCTGCGAGCGGCTTCAAGGTCACGCCCGAGGAAGAAGCCGAGCACGGTCCGTATCGCCGCAATGGTGGCCAGGCGTCCGAGTTCGTCCCAACTCGGCGAAACCACCGTCGACACCAGGTCCGCGGCCAGGAGGAACTCGAGGCCCACCATCGTCCAGCGTGACAGGCCCTGCCACACGTCCAACGCCACCTCGTTCGCCGGCCGACGTGCGAGCGCGCCGGCGACCAGCCTTGTGATGGCCATCAACGCACCCAGCGCAAGAAGCACCAGCGTAGCGGCTTCGAGCAGTCGCGAGAGGATGTGCGCAGAGGTGTGCAGCAGTTCTTCCATCTGCGATCCTGGGTCCTCCAAGAGCCCCCGGTTCCGATCGAGGACCCAAGCCGCTCAGGCAAGTCCTGGCCTATTTGGCTGCCGGCATGCCGGGAGTATTGGGCGGAGCGGGGAACTGGCCAGCGTTGTCCTTTGGATTCTTGGCCATGCGCGCATTGGCTTTCGCCTGGCCGGCCGCCGCTGCCTTGCCGGAACCGATGTCATCGTTCATGGCCGAGCCCGCTTCATCGCCGCCGGTGTTCCCTACCTCCTTCTGCGACTTTGTCTTGTCCTTCGCCTGAGCACGTTGCTGCGGCTTGGTGTTGGTGATGACCTGCTCCTGCGACGAAGCACCCGGTGGGTTCTGGGCGTAAGCACCTGCCGCAATCAGCGCGGTGATCATGGCTGCAAGAATTTTGCTCATTTCGGGCTCCTTGATGAAATGGTGTGCCCGCGCGGGGTCGCATACCTCATGCGACCTGCCAGCAGACGCGAACCGATTCTTGTCCCGGTGGCTAGACGGGTAAATCCCGGCCGCCACCTATCAGCACGTACGTGGCGGAGGCAGCAGGTCACAATGCGAGGTCCGCCGCTGCAGGGAATGTCGTGCGCATCCTTCTTGTCTCGGACCTTCACTACACGCTGCCTCAACTCGATTGGGTGGTGCGGTTGGCGCCTTCCTACGATCTCGTGGTGATCGCCGGCGATCATCTGGATGTGAGTTCGCCGGTTTCGCTCGATGCGCAATCGGTCGTCCTGTTGCGCTACTTTTCGTTGATGAATCCAGGCCACTCGCTGGTGGTGGCGTCGGGCAATCACGACCTGACGGGCACGGACCGGCATGGGGAAAGGGCGGCGTTGTGGCTGCCGGAGAGCCGGCGTGCAGGCGTCTCCACGGATGGCGATTCGGTGACGATCGGCGACACCCTGATCACGATCTGTCCGTGGTGGGACGGCCCGAAGGGACGGGCAGAGCTCGAGCTGCGATTGGCCGCGAACGCTGGGCGGCGACCCGCACGCTGGGTCTGGATCTATCACTGGCCGCCGCTCGGCTTGCCCACCTGCTGGACCGGCAAGCGGGAGTACGGCGATCCGGATGTCGCCGCCTGGATTGCAAAGTATCGGCCCGACCTCGTGCTCACCGGGCATGTGCACGAGCCGCCTTTCAAGCCTGCCGGAGCGTGGGCTGACCGCTTCGGCACCACCTGGGTGTTCAATGCCGGCAGGCAGATCGGGCCGGTTCCCGCGCACATCGTGATCGACCTGGCGGCCGGCACCGCGTCGTGGCGCTCGCTGATGGGTGAAGAGGCGCTGGAACTGGACGCCGAACGCCCGCCTGCGCGATCGGTCTTCTGAGTCTCGAACGGCGCGGAGAAGAAGGCCCTCAGTATTCGGGGTTCGGGTCCCTGGCCGAGCCGGGGCTCGCGGGCGGTCCCTGGCGGTGCGCCAGTTGGTCCAGCACTTCCGAAACCATCGCCAGGCCGCCTTCGCGCACGACGGCCTCGCCGGGCGCAAGCCCAATCTCCGGCAGACCGACGGTGAGCTGGAGCATTTCGTGCATGGGCCGATGGTAGGCCAACTGCCGCTCGACGACGAGTGCATCGGCGATTTGCCTCAGGGCACGTTGGCTGTCGAGAGTTGGAAGGGCTTGCCCGGCAGCGGCAGTGCGCCAGCGTATTCGGCGATGCTGCCGTTGATCGCATTGACCGGGCATCCTTTGGGTGGCGGGCAGGCGCCGCCGTCAGAGAAGATCACCGGCCCGTAGCGGTAGTTGCGGATGGCCTTGCCGCCGTAGTCGGCCACGCTCACCACGTTGTTCGCGTTGGCGAAGTTGTCCGCGTCCTCCACGGCGACCAGATCCGTCAGCAGGTTGTGTCGAATGGTCCGGACGACGCTGCCGCTGTTGCCGTCCTTGGAAAAACGCACCCACGAGATCCTGTTGTCGCCGCGCGAACCGACGATGACTTGCCGATTGATCGAGTCGTCGATGGCATCGCTCGGTTCGCTCTTCGACGCGGCCAGCGAGGTCGGGTTGCGGCCGATGCCGGGCACGGTGCCCACCTCGGCGATGGCGCTCGGCGATGGCGTGGCGACCGTCGCGCCGGGCGCGTAGCCACCCAGGCTGTAGATGTGCAGCGTGCCGTCCTGCGTGGCGATCCAGGCGCGCGGGTTGTTGGTCGTCACCGTGGTCCTCACGGCCGTCGGACGTGCGCCCAGCGACATGGTCTTGATCACCGTCGGCTTCTGCGAGGACACGTGATCGAAGGTGTAGGGCCACTGATTGGCGGCCCGCCCGAGGTTGGACGTACTCGTCACGTTGGCGCTGAAGTACATGTCGTTGAAGTAGCTGAAGAGCGGCTTCAGGTCGATGAAGGCGGCCTTCTGTTCCGACTTGGAAATCACCACTGCTACGCCGCCCTTGGCATAGCGGCCGTAGTGGTCGGCGCCTCGAACGAAGTTCGCCCAATTGCTCGTCAAGGGCGAGTTGGGTTCGCCCATGAAGCTTCCGCCGCCCAGGATGCCGCTGAACTGGTGCAGATTGGTGGTCACCGCGATTTCCGTCGGCGCCGCCATGCCGGGGATGTCCACATAGCCCAGGACCTTCATGAAGGCGGTGTTGCCCATGTTGGGCAGGCCGGGGTAGACGCCCTTCCACTCATGCCACCATTCGTACCACGCCGCATACGTGACACCATTGGACTTGTGCGGCGCGGAGTTCATCGGGTCGCAGCCGTCGCACAGGCCCGCCAGCGCCACCACGGCAACCTGGCCCTTCAGCGCCGCGGTGTCCCACACCGTCACCAGCGCGAACTCGTTGCCGTTGGTCACAGCGACGCCCGTGGGCACCTTGTTGGGCGCGAGCATGGTGGTCGCGTTGTTGCTTGCCGTGTTGCTCCCCACCGTGCCGAGCACGCCGTTCTGGAAGGCGACCACGGCTTCGGCGCAGAAGCCGACGGCGCCTTCGCATCGGGCGATGGCCACCGGGTCGCCGCTCGTGATGCCGGCGGCCTTGTAGTTCATGACGTTCGGCGTATCGATGCCCTGGCCCGCCTGATAGATCTGCCACGCAAGCTGCGGCAGTTGGGCGAACACGTTGTACATGTAGCCAGAGACCTGGAGCAGGCTCACACCGACACGCTGCGTCGGGTCGTCGGCCACGAAGATCGCGTTGGCCTGGTTCGTGGAATACGCCGCGGAATTGCCCGTCACAGGACCGCCGACCGACCAGTAGAACGGGACGTTCTGCGCCGGCGCGGTGAGCTTGGTGTCCGCAGGCTTGGACAGCGCAGGACCCTTGTTGGCCGTGCCGTAAGAGTTCGCATCGGGACCATAGCGATACGCGATGCCCGCTTCCTTGCTGAGTTGGGCCGCCATCTTGACGTACAAACTCCGGATAACCGCCCCCGACGAATCGACGATGTCGCCGACCTGCGCCTGCGTGGTCGTCGGTCCAGCCATCGCGCTCATGCCGCCCAATGCGCCGACGGCAACCACGAGCAGAACAGAGCTTCGATAGGGTCTTTTCATGAAACCTCAAGATCGGAGGAGATGCCGGTTGCTGTCCGGTTCGGAACGCCATTAAACGTTGAAACTGTTCGCATCTTTCGAACGACCCATGACGATCGACGGGCATTCAACTTTGGCGGCGATGCCTATGGGGCGACCGGATTGCGTTTCTCCTCTTCCAGTTGTTGCCGGCGGCGAACGGCCTCGCACTGCGCATGCGCCTTGAAGGCCGGCTTCAGGCATTGAGAGGCCATGCATTGCGCCTTGGCGATGAAATTCATGCCCAAGCAAGCTGGCATCGGGTCGGCTGGCGCGACGGCCTTTGGCCTTGGGGCTTCGTTCACGGCGGGTTGCGAGGCGTGTGCGGGAGGCAATGGTTCCAGGACCGGGGCGATCTGCCGTTGGACAGCAGTCAGGGCGGGCGCTTCCTGAATCTCCGGAGCGCTTTTCGTTGGCGCTACTTCGTTGGCAAAGCCGTCCGGCCGCGGAGGGTCCACCTGTGCGCTGCCGGCGGTAAAGGGATACCAGCCGCTCGCGCCCGCCGCGAGCCACCCGGCCGATCCGATTGCCAGCAAAGTGATCAGGCTGGCTACGCTGATCCAAAGGCCTTTGGAGGCAGGAGCCACCCTCTTGGCGGCCGCTTCTCTGGTTGCGCGCGGGGTGGGCTGCGAACCGCGTCCCAGAGCGTCCAGTGCGCGAAACAGATTCAGGTACGAGGCCTTTTGCGCGGCCAGCGTCGAGGGCGCGAAATCACTGTCCGAGCAGCCCGTCGGCAGCGATGCGATGCACTCGATGCAGAACTTGGCGACCGTTCGGTTCCGCGTCTTGCATTTGGGACAGATCAGGGCCATGAGCACGACGGACCCGCGTCATGTCCCGGACACGCTGGGTCTGTCGGAAAGCAATTGCTCATCTGCTTAGATTGACAGAGTGCCCGCGTTTTGCAGTGTGTGAAAGTTCACGCGCTGAAACAGAAGTTTACATTTGGAGTCGAAAGCGGCCGGGCCGTGGACGTACGCGGAATGGGACGCGGCCCGCCAAAGAGTCCAGTCTCAATCGCGAATGCGGTTGGCCAGCTTGACCGCCTCCGCAAGCGCATCGAGCCGTCCCGCATGCTGAGCGGCGAGCGAGGCCAGTTTTCTGCGGCCTGCGGCCAGGAGGTGGACCTCGACCTGCCTTCGATCGGTCTTGCTTGTCTTGCGCTTTACCAAGCCGGCCTCTTCACAACGCGAGACCAAGGCGACCACGCCGTGAGGCTGAGCCTGCAGCCGTTCCGCGATCTCGCTAATGGTCGCCCAGTTTCTGTTCGGAAAGCCCTGCGTATGAAGCATCAACTGATACTGCAGCACGGTGATTCCTTCAACTCGCGCGGCGTCCTCGCTGAATCTCAGGAAGCTGCGCAATCTGAACCGAAAATCTGAAAGAGCTTCGAAACGCTGCTTTTCAGGGTCACCTGTAGGGGTCGGCATGGCGATTGGCTGGGTTTTGCCTACGAATGTAGCAGCCAGACGCGAACTGCCTCGGCGCTGCGGCCAAGGGAGGGTCGCGAGGTCACACTCGCATGCCGCTAGCGGATTCGATAGTCGAGGAGCGCCGTTCGAATGGAGTCACCCGGAGAGCCGCCACTTTGTGTGTTGTCGTGAGCATCAGCGATCTTGGCGCAGAGAGTCACCACAGCCATCGTGTATCCCCAAAGCTCGTCGCCAACAGACTCGCCATGGTCCGGCAGCAATCGATATTGGACTGCAAGGTCCTTGAAGACGCGATCGGGATCGACGTCGCCAAGCACACCTGTGATCTGAGTCATGCGCGGTCCTTTCGTTATGAAGGCGCCTGCCCTGTTTGGTCGCGCCATCGGGCTGTGAGCCTTCGATCCGACGCTCAAGATCTGCCGCAGTTGGCAGGATAGCTGAGGAGCAATCGCATGTGCCGACCACGTTTCCGAGGACAGCACCAGAATGCGGGACGTCCTGTTGAGCAGATCGATGAACATTGAGGAAGGTTCCGGATCCATGAACGGAACTCGACGGAAGGTCTCCGACTGCGACGATCGGCTGGTCGTGCAAGCGCGCGCCGCGAACACGGTCCTTTCGGTAGCAGCCCGTATCCGCCCAGAAGCGAGTGTTCCCGACAGATGCCCGATTCACAAGTGAACTTCGTGCCGGGCCCGCCGTCCAATGCACTCTGACGCCGGCTAGAGCCGGAGTTGCTTTCCATCTTTCCACCCGACCGATGGGGCACGAACATGATCGAACCGATTTCCGGTCTTCCCGACAATGTCGTTGGCATCGTCGCTTCCGGCTACGTGAGCGCAAGCGACTATGAGGCGGTCTTCGTTCCGACCGTCGAATCGAGGGTGAAGCAGTTCGACAAGCTGCGGCTTCTCTATCAAGTCGGCCCCGAGTTCAAAGGCTTCTCCGCGGGAGCGATGTGGGACGACCTGAAACTCGGCGTCGGCCATTGGAAGGCGTGGGAAAGGATCGCCATCGTGACCGATGTCGATTGGATTGCCAACCTCAGTCGCTTTTTCAGCTTTGCCATGCCGTGCCCGATAAAAGTCTTCCCCAACAGCGCAATCGCGCAGGCCACCGACTGGCTGACCACCGGCTGACCGATCGAATGCCCATGCTGATCAGGCAACGTGCGCGTCGTTGCGTGAGGCGGGGCAAAGACATTGGCCCGTCTTTGTGCAGGAGAAATCGATGCTCAAGCAAATGGTGATTTGCGCAATGTTGATCAACTTGGCGATGGCCGACCTTGCTACTGCCCAGCAGGCTCCGCCGGCATCCGACAAAGCCAGGCAGATAGAAACGTTGGTCAACAAGGCCGCGGCTTTGATCGACAGTAAAGGCAAGGCAGCATTCCCCGAGTTCCGAGTGAAGGACTCCGAGTGGTTCCACGGCGATACATATCTGTTTGTCTACGATCTGAAGTCGGATGTCTTGTTGAACCCCGCCTTCCCAGCCCGCGAGGGGACCAAGGTCACGGGTCAGAAAGACGCCAACGGCAAGCTCTTCCATGACGCAATGATTCGAACAGCCGAAACCAAGGGGTCAGGGTGGGTCGACTACATGTTCCCGAAACCCGGGCAGACCCAACCATCGCAAAAGTGGGCCTACGTCAAGGCCGTCAAGGTGGATGGAGTTCCGGGCTTGGTGGCTTCGGGCTTCTATCCCTAGCGGAGGTGGCTTTCCCTGCAATGTTTGGCCGCGGGAAATGGTCGCCGGATCGGAGGTAGCGATGAAACGGCTCCTGATTGCTATGGCTACGGTATTGGGTTTGGGGCTATGTGCAGTGCAATCGACAGCGGGGGCCGACGCAGTCTATGTCGTCAAACCCGTGGCCGAGAAGAGGGTCAAGCAACTACCGGATGGGCCCCTGTATTGGCGGATTGAGAATTTCCCCAGTTTGGCGCAGGCGCAGGCCGCCATTGGCCCTGATCGTTGGAATCCAAACACGGTGAGTTATGACGGCGCGCCGTCGCTGGCCGCTGAAGTCGCGGGCAAGTACTGGCTCTTTACGCTCGGTCCCAAGGGTGGCTCGACACGTGGCGGAACCGAGGTCGCCGAGATAGGGCCCGTGCCGCCGATCACCGCACCCGAGTACCTGCTGCGCATCAACCACGCTTCGGGGCCGCCCGGAGCGAAGACACCGCAGCATAGTCATCCGGGCTCCGAAGCCTTCTACGTGATCTCGGGCGAGCTAGGCCAAAGAACTCCACAGGGAGTTAGTCATGTCGAGGCCGGGCACACGATGAATGGACATTCTGCCGGCATGCCGATGGAAGTTTTCAACAGCGGAAAGACTGAACTGAGCGCCCTTGTCCTGTTCGTGGTGGACGCGACCAAGCCGTTTTCGTCTCCAGTTGAGCTCCACTGAATAGCGCTCGGGAAGGCACTGTGACCGGAACGGGCCCCGTAGCTGCCGTCGGGACGGCGGAGCGGGCCAGTGCTCGACGCGTATCAGCCGAAATCGTCCCTGGTCTAGAACGACTCGGCCATGACCGCCAAGGCCTTTGAACCTTTGCGAGGATGCGGCCGATCCATCGGCCTTTGCGCGGATTCACGCAACGCCGCGTCGACCAGTGCGTCCGCCATCCACAGAGCGATGCGCTCGATCTCGCGATCGCCCAGCCCCCAGATATCCCTCAGGATCACATAGGCCTCGATGCCATAGACGACCGACAAGGCGCGGTGGAGGCGGATCCGAACGGCCGGCCGCATGGGCGGCGCGAGGGGGGCTGATTGCGTGTTCGAGGATGCGCACGCGATGGCCGCGTCGATACGGCTCCTCATCCAGCAGTCCTGCGCGCTCCAGAGCCCATTGCTCGAGCGACAGTTGAACGGCCGCGCGGAGTTGCGCTTCGAATTCCCCGAAACGCGGAAACGTCTGCAGGAACAATTCGCGCACCCGCTCACGACCGTCCGGATTGTCGGAGCCGAGTCTGGGCAGTGTCGAGCAGCAATCGGAACGTAGCTGCCTTGACCCCGCTTTGCGGCGGAACGGGCGATTCGCTCAACTTGTATTTTTGAGAGGTCATCGCGCGCGGTTGCGGAGTCCGGAGATCGGGCGCTACCTGTTCGCCCCTGCTTTCAAGACCGGGGTGGTAGCGGCCATGCTCATCGTGCGCTTGTTCACGAGCGGAGCTTCAGGCGTGTTGACTGGCTGTCTGGACGGCGCCCGGCTCCAACGGGTGCGGGTGAATTGCCCGTCGCCGATGGCTGGGTCTGAGGAATTCGCGAAAGCCGGCGTCGACGTATGCGGACGGTGGCAAGACATCCGTGAGCAACTGCGCGTCGACGTCTGCCTCCATCTGCGCCGCACGGTCGTCAAGTTCACCCTTGATGAGGACAAGCCCTGCGATGAGCAGGACGAGCGGGGCGACGGATGCGATGCGTATCCAGCGCCGGCTGCTTTCAAGGGAGATGGAAAGATTCGGCCATGGGAGAGCTTGTCGCACCCGTTGTGGCTCCACCTTGCGATTGGCAATCGCCCGGCAGCGCCCAGCCCGCAACCGCTCGACAATCTCGCCCGATAGGCCGCGCTCCGCGTCGGACAGCCGCCTCGCGATCGCGCGTCCGTACTCGTCGCATAAGCCATTGGACAGGGATGGACGGGCTGCCATGGGATACCTCAGGGTCGGAGAGCAGAAAAAAATGTGGGGGCCAAGCATCAAACGGACGAACCCGTTCAGGAATGCACGCCGCCTCAAATTAGTCACAGTATGATGAAAATTGTCTCACGCCATGAGGGATATTGGATCGAGGCCAACGCCAGCTTTACCCCAGACGCAGCGGCACATAGATCTTGCTGCCATCCCGTTCGATCAACAACGCCACCGTCTTGCCGGACTTCTTCACCAGCGCCTGGACCTGTGCGGAACTCTGAGTCGGCGTTCCATTGATTGCTATCAGCACATCGCCAGGCCGAATGCCGGCCCGTTCCGCCGACCCGCTCACACCTGCGACCAGCAGTCCGCCATCGACGCCCGCTTCGCGCATTTCGGATGGTCGCAGCGACCGCAGTGTCAGACCGAGCTTGCCTTGCCCTCCATCGGCAGATTCGCCGGACTTGGCGACATCGGTCGGGACCCTGTTGTCGGCGTTTCCCAATCTGACTGTCAGCGTCAACGCCTTTCCCTGTCGCCAGACATCCAGCCTGACATTTGCGCCGGGATGCGCCGCACCGACAACTGACGGAAGGTCTCCAACCGCAACGATCGGCTGGTCGTTCATCTTGCTGATCACATCGCCGACCTTCAATCCAGCCTTGTCGGCGGGGCCATCCTTCTGGACGTCGGACACGAGCGCGCCCTCGGGCTTGGCGAGACCGAAGGAGTCAGCCAGCGTCTGGTTCACGTCCTGGACCGACACGCCGAGGCGCGCATGAGTGGCATGCCCGGTCGCGACGATCTGGTCTTTGACACGGATCGCCACGTCGATCGGGATCGCGAAAGACAGCCCTTGGTAGCCTCCGCTGCGGCTGTAGATCTGCGAATTGACGCCAACCACTTCGCCGCGAGCATCGAGCAAGGGACCACCTGAGTTTCCGGGATTGACGGCGACATCGGTCTGGATGAAAGGCACGAAACTGTCGCCGGGAAGCGATCGGCCCTTCGCGCTGACGACACCCACGCTCACGCTGTTTTCGAAGCCGAACGGCGACCCGATGGCAAGGACCCATTCTCCGACCTTGAGATCGCGGGCATTTCCAAGCGTCACGACGGGCAGGTCATGCGCAGCAATCTTGAGCACCGCCACGTCAGTCTTCGGGTCTGATCCGAGCACCTTCGCAGGGAATTCGCGGCGATCCGTGAGCTTGACCGTGACCTCGGCCGCGCCCTGGACCACGTGGGCGTTGGTCAGAATGACGCCGTCGGGGCTGATGATGAATCCGGAGCCTTGACCGCGCAACGGCAAATCGGGTTCACCCGGAATGCCGCCACCGGGTATCCCGAAGCGCTTGAAGAACTCGAAGAACGGATCGCGTGGATCGCGTGGATCGAGGCCAGGCCCGTCGCCGCGCCGTCCGCTCGACCCGTTGCCATCGAGCCGCGTTTTCTTTGGCGCCGCAGTCACGCTGACATTGACGACAGCCGGCCCGCTGCGCTGCGCGATGGCCGTGAAGTCCAGTGCGCTCGTCGGGGCCCGAACGTCCGCAGGCTGCGGGGGCGCCGTATTTGCGTATGCACCTGCAATCGGGGTCGCCCCGGTGCAACCGAGGATGCCGGCGGCTACGAGCGAGAGAGCAAATCGGATGCCGCTGCTTGCGTCGAAGTTCATGACTTCTCCTTTCATTGGAAGGAGGCCGGTGATTGAATCCGGCAGCGGACCAGCGTCAGCGCGCAGAACCACCCGACGGCCCGGGCAGAGCCGATGGATTGCGCAGAAGGCATCTGGATCAGCGCCGCGACAGGAGGTCGGCGGCCTCGTCCGACAGGTTGATAGACACCGGCGTTCCGACAAAGGTTTCATCCGACGGCGAGGCGTCCGATGCCCCAGGGTCGACGAATACCTCATAATGTGAGGAACTCCGCGGCCGTAAGGGGAGCCGCTACGCGGCGCGAAATCCCGGGCGGGCACGTACTACCTCACCACCGTCACTGTGCAGTGTGAATAGCCGATGACTTGGCGCGCGACCGACCCGATCAGCCAGCGATCGAACAATGAGTGTCCCCGATGACCGACAACGATCAGATCGATGGCGTGCTTCTCCGCATAGAGCACGATTTGCTCTCCGGGCTGTCCCATTGCGACTTCGAGTGTCAAGGCGATCGAGTCCTTTTCCAGTCTCTCCCTGACGGATCGGAGGAGTTCATTGCAGTGTTCGTACACACCTTCCATTCCTGCGGAAACTGCCATTTCGTTGGCGAAGTCAGGCAACCTCGCCACCGTCAGAACGTGAAGCTGTGCGTCATACCGAAGCGCAAGGTCCACTGCAAACGTCAACGCGTTCTCGGCGCTTTGCGACCCGTCATACGCCAACAGGATTCGCCTGACCATGATGTACCTCCGTCTTGAATGTTCCTGAGCTTCGAACTCGCGCTCGACCGAACCGGCTATTCGTAGACTCCATTGCGCCAAAGTAGTGCCCCGGCTTTCATGGAACGCCGAATGCATGACAACCGAAAGCGCGATGCTGCGTTGTTGGCTGGTGAGAAGAATTCCCACGGATGTGCACCCAGTCGTGACTGAATTGCCAGCCGCAATTCCCAGAGGTCTCGCGCAACTGACTTACCGGTTTGCCAACTCCTGGCCACGGCTCAAGCCATGGCTGGTGGCGGCATTGGGTGCGCTGTTGTGCGTGTTGATCGGTACGGCGCTTCACGGGCTGTTGCGCGAAGTGCGTTACGGCAGCGTCATGCAGGCGATTGCGGCGACGCCCAGCCTTCACATCGGCCTTGCATTGGCAGCGACGACGCTGAGCTATCTCACCCTGACCGGATACGACTTCTCTTCGCTCTCGTATGCACACGCCCGTGTCCAACGCGGCACGGTGCTTCTCACTTCCTTCGTGGCCTACGCGCTTTCCAACACCATCGGCTTCGGTCCGCTGACCGGCGGCGCGGTCCGGACGCGGATCTACACGGCGGCTGGATTGACGCCGCACCAGATTGCGCAGGTGATCGCCTTCAACGCCCTGGCGTTCGGCCTGGGCATCTCGGCATTCGGTGCACTCGGCGTTCTTTGGGGCGCATCCGACGTTGCGCCGCTCCTGCGCCTGCCTCCTGCCTTTTTACGACTGATGGCAGGACTCACGCTTCTGGGGCTGGCCGTGTTCCTCTGGCTTTGCCATCGACGGCGGGCGCTCGACCTGGGCGCGCGCTGGACGCTGCGACTTCCGCCCGTCGGGCTTGCTGCGCGTCAGTTGGCGATTTCAGCCGTCGAACTGTCTGCCTCGGCAGCGGCGCTGTGGTTCCTGTTGCCCGCAGATCGCATTCCCTTGCCGACCTTCATCAGCTTCTATGCCATCGCGGTGGCAGCGGGGATCGTGAGCCATGTTCCGGGTGGCGTCGGTGTCTTCGAGGCGGTCATGCTGTTGACCAGCGGCTCGCACGTGCCGACCGAAGCCATGCTTGGTGCGTTGCTGCTCAATCGCGGCATCTACTATGTGCTCCCTCTGGTGGTCGCGACAGCCATCGCGCTGACCTACGAACTTCGTTCGGGCGTCGCCGCCCCCGCAGGACGCGCAGCGGTACGCCTGAGCCCGCGCCTCCTGGCGGCGCTGGCGCTGGTTGCGGGAATCTGGCTGCTGGTGTCGGGCGTGACGCCGTTGACCGAAGACGCGCGAGATCTGCTCGAAGCGTTGAAAGTCCCGCTTCCACTGATCGAGGCGTCGCACTTTCTCGGCAGTGTTGCCGGCCTGGGTTTTCTGTTGGTGGCTCGCGGGCTGTTCCACCGGCTCGATGCGGCATGGTGGGTCGCACTGGGGCTCTCCGTCGTGTCTGCCGTCCTTGCGCTACCCAAGGGCATCGCACTGAACGAGGCCGCGCTGATGTCGGCCCTCGCGGTGTTGCTGTTGCTCTCACACCGCCAGTTCGATCGACCGTCGTCGCTGATTTCCCAACGTCTGGAACCCGGATGGCTCCTTGCGCTGGCTGCCGTCCTTGCGGCCTGTGTCTGGATACTTCTCTTCGCCTACCAGGAGGTGAGCTACACCCGTCGGTTGTGGTGGGAGTTCGAGCTCGATGCACAGGCCCCGCGTTCGCTGCGCGCGCTATTGGGGGTGGCGCTGACGGCCCTGAGCTTCGGGCTGTGGCAGTTGCTGCGTCCTCCGGCCGGCGAAGTCCGATCTCCGTCCGACGAAGAAATCGATCGCGCGGCCGCCATCGTCCGATCCGGTTCTGCGCCGGAAGGCTGCATGGCCCTGATGGGAGACAAGCACCTGCTGTTTTCGCCGACCGGCAAGAGTTTCCTGATGTACGGCAAGCGCGGGCGCTCGTGGATAACCCTCTTCGGCCCGTTCGGGGAACCGAATGAATGGCCGGACCTGGTCTGGACCTTTGTCGAACTTGCCTCGGCCCATGGCGGCCGGCCGGCGTTCTACCAGGTCGAGCCCGCCAGTTTGCCCCTGTACCTTGACTGCGGATTGCAGGCATTCAAACTGGGCGAGTACGCGCATATCGAATTGCCCGAGTTCAGCCTCAAGGGAGCCAAGAGAGCCAATCTGCGTTCAGGCATGAATCGCGGCGAACGCGAAGGCCTGTCGTTCGAAGTGTTGGCGCCGGAAGCCACGATGGACGCCATGCCAGAGCTTCAGGCCGTCTCCGACACCTGGCTGGACAAGCAAAACACCCGCGAAAAGGGCTTCTCCGTGGGGCGCTTTGACCCCGATCACCTGCGGCGCTTCCCGGTTGCGGTGGTGCGGCATGAAGGCCGGATCATCGCCTTTGCCACGTTGTTCGTCACGGACGCGGCGCAGGAGGCCTGCGTCGACCTCATGCGTCATTTGCCCGATTCGCCGCCAGGCACCATGGACTTCCTGTTTGCAAGGATCCTGCTTCACCTGCAGGCCAAAGGGTTTCAGCGATTCGGCCTCGGAATGTCGCCGATGGCCGGGATGGCAACGCGCCAAAACGCGCCGCGTTGGCAGCGACTGGGCCGCGTTCTGTTCGACTACGGTGAGCGCTTCTACAACTTCCGCGGCCTGTACAGCTTCAAGGACAAGTTCGAACCCGTCTGGGAAGCGCGCTACCTGGCCGCCTCGGGCGGTGTTTCGCCTCTGCTTGTGCTGATTGATCTGGCGGCCTTGATCGGTGGTGGCGCCAAAGGAGTGATAGCGAAATGACAAGTCGCCTTGCGCGCGCGCTGCTTTCCGTACTCTTCGCGAGCCTCGTTGGGTTTGCCGGCGCGCAGACGCGTGAACCGGCAATGACGCTCACGCCCACCCATGTCATCACGCACGGCGTGTTCGTGGACATCCCGGTCTTTCGCCCGGCGGGGCAGGTACAGCAGTTTGTCCTTCTCTTCTCGGGCGTCGCCAAGCCGACCTCGAGGGACCTGCGGCTCGTGCAATGGATGGTGCGCAAGGGCGCCATGGTGCTGGTCGTGCCGCTTCCGGTCTTCTACGACGGGATCGCGGCAGTGAGCCGTCAATGCGTCCATGGACCCGGCGCCGTCGAGAACTTCGCGCGCTATGTGCAGGCGTATGAGAAGCTGACCGGCTACATCGAGCCGCTGCTCGTCGGCACAGGCAACGGCGGCGCATTCGTTTATGGGTTGCTCGCCCAGGCGCCCGCCGATACGTTCACGGCGGCACTTTCGGTGGACTTCTGTCCACGACTGGCGCTGCCCATGCCGCTGTGTGCCGAAGGGGTGCTTCGATGGAGGCCGGCTGTCGATGGCGTCGAGCTCGAAGCCGGCGCTCGGCCCACAGCAGCCTGGACTGCGTTGCGCGGTGACGCTCCGCAGTCTTGTGCGTCAGAGGCAGAGGCGTTCACGCGCAAGGTGCCGGGGGCCACTTGGGTCGACGCAACCGCGACTGCCAAGCCGGGCATCGAGGACATACCGGCCGGCTTCGGTCCTGCCTTCGAACAACTCGCTGGCCGACGCGCCGCCCTTGACGTCCTCCCCGCCCAGCTCGTGGATTTGCCGATCACCGAAGCGCCAGCGACCCAAGGAGGTGCGCGCTTTGCCGTGATGATTTCGGGCGACGGCGGCTGGGCCGGCATCGACAAGGGCGTTGCGGCGGCCCTTGCCGAGAGCGGGGTACCGGTCGCAGGCATCGATTCTCTGCGCTACTTCTGGTCCGCACGCACGCCGGACGGGTTTGCCGCGGATCTGGATCGAGTCATCCGCTACTACACGGCACGCTGGAAGCGAAGCGAGGTGGTCCTGATCGGATATTCCCAGGGCGCCGACGTCCTGCCGTTTGCGTTCAACCGCCTGCCGGCGCGCACGCGCGCCAAGGTGAGCCTCACCGCACTGCTCGGCCCCGGCGAGAAGGCGTCCTTCGAATTCCACCTGAGCAACTGGATCGGCAAGAGCGGCGACCTGCCAATCGCTCCTGAAGCGCGGAAATTGCCCGCCAAGGCGACGCTCTGCGTTTATGGGGCCGACGAACGCAAGGACTCTTTGTGCCCGCTACTGGAAAGCCTCGGCGCGCAGGTCGTCGCCATGCCGGGCGGCCATCACTTTGGCGGCGACTATGAGGCGCTTGCGGCGCGCGTTCTCGCAGCGGTCCCACCGGGAGTTCGATAGCGTCCGCCCAGAGTGTTCCCGACAGTTGTCTGATTCAAGTGAACTTCGTGCCGGGCCTCTCGCCCAATGCAATCTGACGCCGCCTGGAGCCGAGGCAGTCCCAACCATCGCAAAAGTGGGCTTACGTCAAGGCCGTCAAGGTGGATGGAGTTCCAAGCTTGGTGGCTTCGGGCTTCTATCCTTGAGCAGGGGTGGATTCCCCGCCATCAATGGCGACACGACTGAGCTGAGGGCCCTTGCGGGCACGACGAAGGGCCCTCCGGAGACTTGCGTTCTTCCGAAGGGCCCTCGCGGCTTCGGAGTACCCGTGAAGGTTTTGCCGGGACCGTATGAGAAATATGGCGCAAGGGCAGGCAACGAGGATTCAGCGTTCGGATGAAGACGGTGACGGACGGCTCCCGTGCATACTGCAAGACGAGTCCGTCATGAAAGGGGTGCAATCGTGTTCACAACTGAAGTTCATTTGCCTGAACTCGCCTTGTTGGCAGGGACCCGCGGAGCCCTGGGTGCGGGCGTCGGCTTGCTGCTTTCCGACAAGCTCAGCGAGGAGCAACGCAAGAACATCGGCTGGACGCTGGTGGCCGTCGGCGTGCTGACGACCATTCCGCTCGCTGCGATGTTGTTCGGTCGCCGCCGAAGGAGCGAAGCCTGAAGCGGAGCGCTTTCTTCACCAGCGCCAGCGTTCGTACTCCAGATCGTCACCTACGTTGTAGTGATCGACCCGGCCGGTCGGATCGATGTAGATGTACAGGAAACGCCGGTTGTTGATGTTCAGGTAGCGCCATGACCAGACAGTCCCGTTGAAGGAGGTCACACGGCTTTGCTGGTAAGGCGGCCCGTAGGTGCGGAGCACGTCATCCACGCGCCACTCTCCGGGCTTGATCGTGCTGCCGAACAGACCTTCGTAGAGCTCCTGCCGCACCGAGATCACGCGATTCGAACTGTCGAGATCGACATTGAAAACCGCGAAGCCGGCCGGCCCCCGGGAATATTGAAGCCGTTGGCCATCCGGCATCTGGTAGATGGCGGTGGGCGCCCCTGCTTGCTGCAGCACTTGCGCCCGGTCGGCGCCGAGTGGTACGCGCGACGGATCGCTCGCACATCCTGCAAGCACTGCGGCGGACAGCAGGATGGCCGCTGCCAGAACCCATTTGGAGCCTGTCTCGATCGCCTGTCTCAACATGTTCCGTCCAGGGTGTGATGACGGCGGCGTCGTTGCATCCAATGCCGTCATGTCGGCGTCGGCCAGAGGGGGTGAGTTGGGATCAATCTCCAAATTGTGCTCCATCGCATCAGCGGGACTGCTGATCAAAGCAGTCGCCGCGACGCACTTATTTACACATCCAAGGGGGCTGTTGCTGCGTACAAGGCTCGGGTCATTCATGCACCCGTTGCAGGACCCACTTGTACGCCAACAACCTCTTGAGGTGATGCCCATGAGACTCTCGAAGCCATCCATCCAGTTCGGTGTGTTCGCCACATGTGCGATCGCCGCCGCCAGCGCACTGGCATCCAGTCACCGCGAGGCACCCTCGATCACGGGGATGCCAAAGGTCGATGCCACCGACTTCTACATGTTCCGAAGCTACGAAGCCGGCCGCGAGGGCTTCGTGACGCTGATCGCCAACTACCAGCCCGACCAGAGCCCGTATGGCGGCCCGAACTACTACTCGATGGACCCGAACGCGCTCTACGAGATCCATCTCGACACGGACGGCGACGCAGTCGAGGACATCACTTTCCGCTTCAAGTTCACCAACACGCTGCGCGACACCCAGTTGCCCGTTGCCGACAAGAAGGTGTCCATTCCGCTGGTGCAGGCGGGCCCCATCTCGGCGCCAAACCAGGCCACGAGCAATCTGCGCGAGACCTACACGTTGGACATCGTGCGCGGAGATCGCCGCGCAGGCAGGGTCGAGGCGGTTTCCATGGCCGGCGGAGGCACGGTATTCGACAAACCGACGGACAACATCGGTGACAAGACCTTCGGCGGCCCGACCGGCTATGCAAGCTACGCGGACCAGCATCTCTATGCGGTCAACATCCCGGGCTGTGCCACGCCCGGCCGCGTGTTCGTGGGCCAGCGCAAGGACCCGTTCACCGTCGCGCTGGGCCAGGTGTTCGACTTGGTCAATCTCAATCCGCTCGGCTCGACCAACGCCAATCCGGACGCGCTCGCCGGCAGGAACGTGACGACGATGGCGCTGGAAGTTCCGATCTCCTGCGTGACCACTGCGGGCAGACCCATCATCGGCGGCTGGACCACCGCCAGCGTGCGCCAAGGACGACTGATTGCGAACCCGCCAAAAAGCGGCCACGGCACGGCAGCGCTGAACGGCGGGCCGTGGGCACAGGTCTCGCGCCTGGGTATGCCGCTGGTCAATGAGGTCGTGATCGGGCTGAAGGACAAGGACAGGTTCAACAGTTCCAAGCCGAAGGACGACGCCCAGTTTGCCGACTACGTGACCAATCCGACGCTGCCTGCCCTGATCCAGACGCTCTTCCCAGGTGCTGCTGCACCGACCAACTTTCCGCGCACCGACCTGGTGGCTGCTTTCCTCACCGGCGTGGAGGGCGTCAACAAGCCTGCCGACGGCAAGGCTTCGGAAATGCTGCGGCTCAACACATCGGTGGCGCCGACACCCAGGGCCAAGCAGAACAATCTCGGTGTGCTGGCCGGCGACACCGCCGGATTCCCCAACGGCCGCCGCCCCGGCGACGACGTGGTGGACGCCGAATTGCGCGTTGCGATGGGCGCGCTGTGCGTGGCCACCGGTGCGACCGACACGCTCAAGGTCGGCTGCAAGCCAGGCGACGCTCCTGCAGGCGGTGCGGCGTTGACCGATGGCGCACTACAGAGTCCGGCGCAATTCCCGGATGCGTTTCCCTACCTGAACACGCCGCTGCCGGGTGCGCAGTAAGGAGCACGCCATGAACCGCATGTTCATTCGAATCGGTCTCCCGCTGGTTACGGCATTGGTTGTTGCCGCCTGTGGCGGTGGTGGTGGGGGCGGCTATGTTCCGCCCATAGGCGGCGCGACGTCCGCCACGACTACGGACGCCCTTGATGAGTTCCTGGCCTATGTCAAGGCGCTCGTCGCGACCGCGGCGGACACGGCAGAACCGGCCGATGTGACGGCCTTCGATCCGCCGAAGACCACGGAGACTCGAGAGCCCATCGGTACGCAGTGATGCGCACGCTTCATGCCCACAGGGCCGGCCTCGTGCGATGCGGGATGCTGGCGGCGCTCTTGCTTGCAGCCAGCGTGCCGCTGGGCGCCGCGCCGCGCGTCCCGGCCGGCGACGACGTCATCGTCGAGACCCTTCCCGCCATCGCGGGGTGGTCGCTCGAACAGCGGCGATTGCGGCAGGCGCTGGCACAGCATCCGCATGACGAAGCCACCGCGATCGCTGCCGCCCAAGCCTACCTGGAGCTGGCGCGAACGCAGGGCGATGCACGCTACGCCGGCTACGCCATGGGCGCGCTGCAGGCCTGGGACTCGACGGCGGAGATGCAGACGCCGCCAGCAGTGCTGGTGATGCGTGCCACGGTTGCGCAGTTCCTGCATGACTTCGATGCCGCCGAAACCACTTTGAAGTCGGCGCTGGCCCGGCAGCCCGGCAATGCGCAGGCGTGGATCACGCTGGCCACGATCCTGCGCGTGCGTGGCCGCTATGCCGAGTCGGACGCCGCGTGCCGTGCGCTCGGCCGCGCCGGACCGGCGTTCTATGGTCTGGCCTGCTTGGCCGAGAACGCCGGCCTGCGCGGCGACCATGCATCGGCACGTGACACCCTGCGCAGCTTGCTCGCCGATCCGAACCTGCAAGGTGCGCAGCAGGCGGGCACGCGCCAGTGGCTGCTCACCACCCTGGCTGAGGTCGAGGAACTCGCAGGCCGCCCCAGCGCAGCCGAGGCCTTGTACAAGCAGGCGCTGCAAGCCGAGCGCTCGGGGTACCTCCTGCTCGCGTACAGCGACTTCCTGCTGCGCCAGAAACGGCCCGCCGAGGTGCCTGCGTTGCTCGCCAAGGAGCCCCGCAGTGATGCGGTGCTGCTGCGGCTGGCCATTGCCGCACGCCGGGCAGACAGCGCAGGCATCGCACGCCAGGATTCAGAAGAACTGCAGGCTCGTTTCGATGCGGCGGCGCAGCGGCCCGGCAATGCCGAGGCACACGCACGCGAAGGTGCGTTGTTCGCGCTCGACGTCCAAGGCGACGCCATGCGAGCGCTCGACCTCGCCCGCGTCAACGTCCGGCTGCAGCGCGAGCCGATCGACCTGCTTCTGCTTGCGCGCGCCGCCGCCGCGGCCAACGACGAGGAAGCGCGAAGCGAACTCAGGGCGCTCATGCAAAAGACGGGGCTTCGCGATGCGCGTATCGAATCCCTGCTCTGACACGGCACCTCCGTCCGCGCGGCTGATGCGATGGATGAGCGCGTGTGCGGTGGTCTTGCTGTTCACCCTGCTTGCGGTCGGACCGCGCACCGCGCATGCGCACAAGGCCAGCGACGCCTACCTGCAACTGCAGGTGGGCAGCGACGAGGTCGATCTTCGCTGGGACATCGCGCTGCGCGACCTCGATGCAGCGCTCGATCTCGACCGCAATGGCGACCGCAAGCTGACCTGGGGCGAGGTCAACGCCCGCATGGACGAAATCCGGGCTTATGCGCTCGCGCACCTGCGGCTGCAGCAGGGACGCTGCGCCTTGACCCCCAACGCGCCACCCGCCGTGGACGATCGCATCGACGGCGTCTACCTCGTCTTCCAGCTCAAGGCCCGATGCGATGTCTCGACGATGCTGTCGATCGACTATCGCCTGTTCCGCGAAGTCGACCCCACGCACCGGGGCCTGCTGCGCATCGTGGGTCACGGCGGAGCAGATCCGCTGGTGCATTCCCTGGACCCGTCTGGAGGCCCGATCACCCTGAGTTGGGCTTCGGCATCGCACGACGGCGGTCAGGGCGGGGTTGCACCGAATGCCGCATCGCCAAACGCGAGCGTGTTTCGCGATGGTGTTCATCACATCCTTATCGGCTATGACCACATCCTCTTCCTGATCTGCCTATTGCTGCCTTCGGTGCTGCGCCGTCGGCCCGGCGGACGGGAACCCGTGGTGACCTGGCGCGAGGCGGTCTTGCCGATGCTCGGAATCGTCACGATGTTCACCGTTGCGCACTCGATCACACTGGCGCTGGCGGCGCTCAAGATCGTGAACCTCTCGCCGCGGCTGGTCGAGCCCGCCATTGCGGTGACCATCGCGCTCGCGGCGGTCGACAACATCTACCCCTTGCTGCGCCGCCGGCGCAAGCTGTTCAGCTTCCTGTTCGGTCTGATCCATGGCTTCGGATTTGCCGGCGCGTTGGCCGAGATGGCGCTTCCCACGCAGAGTTTCGTCCTGACCCTTCTGCAGTTCAACCTCGGCGTGGAGGCGGGTCAACTCATCGTCGTGTTCGCGGCGCTCAGCTTCTTGCTGGCGATGAGAAACTGGCGTCGCTACGAGCCGGTGCTGCTGCACGGTGGGTCGACCATGGCGGTCCTCATCGCGGCGGTCTGGTTCCTGGAGAGGATCTTCGACCTCAAGGTGCTGCCGTTCTCTTGAGAAGAAAGGGGTGGTCCGACGGCTAACTGCCGATCACCATCAGGAAGCGTCGTCCGTCCATGCCACGGCATTCCCCCTGGCCCCTGCCGAACGATGTCGCGAAGAAGCATTCGATGACGCGTCCATCCGCTGAGGCCAGCACCGCATGGCCTCCTGTGCCGCCGGTGGCGGTCGAAAGGCCCACCGCGCCGCCGCTGCCGCTCCAGCCGCCTCGGCCCCAACCGCCTCCCCAGCCGCTTCCACCACCCACGCCGATGCCGATGCCGATCGCCGGCGGATCGCTGTAGGTCCCTGTGAAACTCTGACCGTCGATCACTGCTTCGATCTGCCCCGTGGCCGAGTTCCAGGTCCCTGGATGGCTGCGTCCCTCCTCCAGCAATTGCAGGTTCCCCGAACACGCTGCAAGCAGGGAGGTGATTGCAGCGACGACGCTCACACTCGCCATGCGGCGCATGGCATGAGTGACGGCTCGACTGCGCACGGTTCGGATCATTCCGACAGCTTCGGACAGCGGCAATCGCACCGTCGTAGGAAGCAGTCGCCAGCTCTCATAGGCCCGGAGACGACGAGGGAGCGCGAGGTTCGGAGGGGCTCGCCGAAAACCGTCAACCGCGGCCGGTAGGCGAGCGCGTCGTCGCCCTGTAGGCCAATGCCGCACCAGGAAATTTGGGGCATTCAGACAGGCCGCCGCGTCCTAGAATTGCCCGCGCCTTGACGCCTGTTCAGGGCATTTCGGGACGAGCGCCATCGCCACAAGACGGGGAAATCAAGACCATGAAGAGTGAACTCCAAGCGATCCTGTCGATATTGCAGGGCAACGAAGGCACCATCGTCGAAACCTGGCTCGACGAACTCGGAGTGAAAGAGGCGGGTGCGCGTCGGGCCATTCAACCGGACGCGGAGGAACTGCTGAAGCTGCTGCGCGAGGCGCTGGCGGCGGACGCCGATCCGAATGCCATGGAAGCGCCGGCATGGACAAGCGTCCGGCATGTCCTGGAGTCGCTGTCGCGCTCGCGCGCTGCAAGGGGCCAGTCGGCGGGCGAAACCAGCCTGTTCGTCCTGGCCCTGAAGAAGCCGCTGTTCGATGGTCTGCAGCGCAAACTCGCTTCCGACCCCGGCGCGCAGATGCAGGCGTTGTGGGCCGCGACAACGATGGTCGACAAGCTCGCGCAGCGAACAGCCGCCAGCTTCCAGCAGGCGCGCGAGGACATCATCAAGCGTCAACAGGAAGAGCTTCTCGAGCTTTCCACGCCGGTCATCAAGCTCTGGAACGGCGTGCTGGCGGTCCCCATGATCGGGATCCTGGACAGCAACCGGACGCAGATCGTCATGGAGACCCTGCTCCAGAAGATCGTGGAAACCGAATCGGAGCTTGCGATCATCGACATCACCGGCGTGCCCACCGTCGACACGCTGGTCGCGCAGCACCTGCTCAAGACCGTCAGCGCGATCCGCCTCATGGGCGCCGACTGCATCATCAGCGGGATCCGTCCCCAGATTGCGCAGACCATCGTCCACCTGGGCATCGACTTGCAGGGCATCAGCACCAAGGCCACGCTGGCCGATGCGCTTGCCCTGGCGTTGCAGAAGACGGGCTGGCGCATCACGCGCAGCGATTGACATCGCCATGGAACGCATCCCGATCCTGCGCATGGGCGAGACCCTGCTGGTCACCATCCAGGTGGACATGCAGGACCAGACTGCATTGCAATTGCAGGACGACCTGGCCGACAAGATCGCCAAGACCGGCGCCAGCGGCGTCATGATCGACATCACGGCCTTGGAGATCGTCGATTCCTTCGTGGGGCGCATGCTCTCCAGCATTTCGCGCATCGCCCGCATCCTCTCCGCAACGACGGTCGTCGTCGGCATGCAGCCGGCGGTCGCCATCACGCTGATCGAACTCGGCTTGTCGCTCGAAGGCGTCAGGACCGCGCTCAATGTCGAGCGCGGCATGGAGCTCCTGCGCAGGACGCGCCAGGAGAGCCATCTTGGAAACTGAACGCTCTGGCGAGGTGCCGGTGCTGTCCGAACAGAACATCGTGGCCAGCCGCCAGCTGGTGCGTGCTCTTTGCCAGCAGTTGAAGCTCTCCCTGGTGGACCAGACCAAGATGATCACAGCGGCCAGCGAGTTGTCGCGCAACACGCTGACCCACGGTGGCGGCGGACGGATGCGCTGGGAGCTGGTGGAGCGCGAAGGCAGGCAGGGCCTGCAACTGCATTTCGAAGACGAAGGACCCGGCATCGCCGATGTGAAGCTTGCCTTGACGGACGGCTGGACGACTGGTAGCGGCATGGGCTTGGGCTTGCCCGGCAGCAAGCGGTTGGTGAATGAATTCCTGATCGACTCGGCACCCGGTCGGGGCACGCGAGTGAGCATCACGAAGTGGAAGTGATCCGGGGCTGGACCCACATCCCTTTTCCCATGGGCGATGCCAGCCGTGTCGGCGAGGCGCGGCGCCATGCCGCGCAAGCCGCGGCGCAGTTGGGCTTGAGTGATATCGAGGCGGGGCGCCTGGCGCTGGTGGTCACGGAGCTTGGCACCAATCTGCTGCGTCATGCGCGCCATGGGCAGCTGCTGATTGCAGCCCGGCCGGAGCATGCGGATGTCGAGGTGCTGGCCGTCGACGAGGGGCCCGGTATTCAGAACGTTGCGCAAGCCCTGGAAGACGGCTTCACGACGGGCAGTTCCCCGGGGACCGGCCTCGGCGCGGTCAAGCGCCTGGCGAGCGACTTCGACATCCATAGCGCGGTGCCGCATGGCACGGTGTGCCTCGCGCGCGTACGCAAGCAGGGCGCGACAGTCACGGCGGACACCGCCGACAGGCCCGCCTTCGAGGTCGGCGCTGTCTGCGTGCCGATTCCAGGCGAGGTCGTGTGCGGTGACGCCTGGGGGGCGGCCCTGGACGCCGCCGGCGCCACAGTGCTGGTCGCGGACGGACTTGGGCACGGACCGGATGCGGCCAAGCCTTCACAGCTCGCGGTCACCGCGTTTTCGGAAGACCCGGAGCTCGACCTCCGGGGCATCGTTGACAAGGTTCATCTGGAGCTCAAGACGACTCGCGGCGCGGCGGTGTGCGTGGTCCGGCTTTCCGGCTCGGACGACACGCTGCGGTGCGCCGGCGCCGGCAATGTGTCGGTGCGGGTGGTGTCCGGCGTGTTCGACCGCTCGATGGTGACCCAGCACGGCACTGCGGGCTTGCAGATACGAAAGCCCGAGGAATCCTCGATGGCACTGCCCGCCCATGCGCTCATCATCGTGCACAGCGACGGCATCGCAACACGGTGGGATACTCAACACCTCTTGCCGGTGCTTGGGCGAGACCCTGTCTTGGTGGCCGCCATCCTGATGCGCCACCATTCCAGAAAGCGCGACGACGCCACCATCGTGGTGCTCCGTCGGAGGACCTAGGGATGTCGACGACAAATACAGCGCAGGCCAGCATCGATGCGGCAGCCCTGATGGCGAGCCGGCAAGAAATCGACGCGCTGCGATCCGAACTCGAGGAAACAAACCGGGGCGTGGTCGCGCTCTACGCCGAACTCGACGCGCAGGCCGAGCAGCTCAAGCGGGCAACCGAACTCAAGAGCCGCTTCCTGGCCTACATGAGCCACGAGTTCCGAACGCCCATCAGCGCGATCCGCAGCATTGCGCGCCTGCTCGTGGACCGCGTCGATGGCCCCCTGACGCCGGAGCAGGAAAAACAAGTCACCTTCATCCAGTCGACCGCGACGGAGTTCTCGGAAATGGTCGACGACCTGCTGGACCTCGCCAAGATCGAGGCCGGCCGGGTCGAGATCTCGCCGGCCTGGTTCGAGATGGTGGATCTCTTCTCGGCGCTGCGCGGCATGTTCAAGTCGGTGCTGACGAACCCCGACGTGTCGCTGGTGTTCGAGGAGCCGGAGGGTTTGCCCAAGCTCTACACCGACGACCGGAAGCTGTCCCAGATCCTGCGCAATTTCATCTCCAACGCGCTCAAGTTCACGACGCATGGGGAAGTCCGGGTATCGGCAACGCGCGAGGGCGAGGACTACGTCAGGTTCTCCGTGAGCGACACCGGCATCGGCATCGACGCGAAGTTCCACGGTGCGGTGTTCAGCGATTTCTCCCAGATCGATTCGCCGGTTCAGAAGCGCCTGCGCGGCACGGGCCTTGGTCTTTCGCTGAGCAGGCAGTTGGCCATCCTGCTGGGTGGCCGCGTGGAGATGGAGAGTGTGCTGGGCAAAGGATCGACGTTCTCGGTGATCGTCCCGTTTCAACTGGAGATTTCTTCTCCGCAGCAAAGCGCCGGCACCAGGGAGTGATTCGTGCCCGAAAGCGTCATCCAGATCACCATCGATCGCAGCCAGCACACCGTGTTGGTGGTCGACGACAACCCGACGACGCGCTATTCCACGACACGCTTCGTCCGTGCAGCCGGCTTTCGAACCGAGGAAGCGGCCACCGGCGGCGAGGCGGTGGAGAAATCCATCAAGGGCATTTCGGCGGTGGTGCTGGACGTCCATCTGCCGGACATGAGCGGCTTCGAGGTGTGCCAGCGGATTCGCTCCGACGAGCGGACATCGCTGCTACCCATCATCCATCTGTCGGCCACCTACGTGGAGAACGAGGACAAGGTCGCGGGCCTGAACGCGGGCGCCGACGCCTACCTGGTACACCCGGTGGAGCCGGCGGTGCTCACGGCCACGCTGCAGGCGCTGATCCGCGCGCGGCTTGCGGAAGACAGCTTCCGGCGCAGCGACATCCGCTTTCGTGCAGTCTTCAGCCAGGCACTCAGCGGCATGGCGCTGTTCCAGGCCAACGGGGCCTTCGCGGATGTGAACGCGGCCATGGCGCGGATGCTGGGCCGGTCGCGGGAAGAATTGCTGGGTCGACCCATCAGCGACTTCGCGCCGCCCGAGTGGAGCGAATTCGTGAGCCACCGCACCATCACGGCCCTGGAGGAAGGAGCGTCCTGGCACGGCGAGTTTCCGCTCGTGCGCTCCGACGGCACCTGGGTGTACCTGCAATGGAGCATCTCTGCGCACCTCGAACCGGGGCTTCGAATCGGCATCGCGGTCGATGTGTCCGAGCGGCAGGAATTGGATCGCCGGCGCCAGGAAGTGCTGGAGCGCGAACAGGCGGCGCGCACGGTGGCCGAGCGCCAAAGCCGCACCAAGGACGATTTCGTGGCTGTGCTCTCGCACGAGCTGCGTACGCCGCTCAACTCGATTTCCGGCTGGGTGCACATCCTCAAGAACCGCGGCGCGTCCCCCGAGATCCTGAAAGGACTGGAGGCCATCGACCGCAATGTCCATGCCCAGGCGCGCATCATCTCGGACATCCTGGACGTGTCGCGCATCAACTCGGGCAAGCTGCGGCTCGACCGCCAGTGGTCCGACCCGACGGAGGTCGTGAACACCGCCATCGACGCGCTTCGCGAATCGATCGAGGCCAAGCGGCTCACTGTGGAGATTCAATGCCCGACCGAATCTCGCCCCGCATGGTTCGACCCGACGCGCTTCCAGCAGATCGTCTGGAACCTGACGACCAACGCCATCAAATTCTCGAAGGATGGGGGCGTCATCAAGGTCTTGCTCGCGCATGAAGGGGACATGCTCAGGCTTTCCGTTCAGGATTTCGGCAGAGGCATCCGGGCCGACTTCATCGACCATCTGTTCGACCGGTTCAGCCAGAGCGACTCCCCGGACAGTCGCTTTCACGGTGGCCTGGGGCTGGGGCTGTCGATCGTCAAGCACCTCGCGGAGTTGCACGGCGGCGGCGTGGTCGCCGCGAGCGAAGGGGAGGGCAAGGGGGCGCTTTTCGAAGTCGAGTTGCAGGTGGCCCAGACCGACACGGACGCCGCGGCGTGCATGGTCAGTGACGCCGATGAAGTCCCTTCAACCCAGGAGAGCTCGCCGCTCAAGGGTGTTGACGTCCTGGTCGTCGAGGACAGCACCGATGCCAGCGAAATGCTCCACGTCGTGCTGGCGGATGCCGGCGCTCGCGTGCGAATGGCAACGGACTACGTCAGTGCCGTTGAAGCCGCAACGGAAAGCTGGCCGGACGTGCTGGTCAGTGACATCGGACTGCCCGGGCGAGACGGCTACGAACTGGTTCGCGAGCTTCGCAACGCCGCGGGCGCAGGGCAGGGAAGGCGTTTGCGTGCCGTTGCGCTGACGGCCTTCTCTCGCGATCAGGACAGGGATCGCGCGCTGGCCGCAGGCTTCGACATGCACCTGGGCAAGCCGTTGCAGCCGCACCGGTTGATCACCGCCATCGCAGAGCTCGTCGGGCGTATGCCGGATGAAACAGAGCGTGTCGCTGGTCAGTCCTAGTTCTGCGCAACCCGCTGCGCTCCATGGGGAATAGCGCCTACTCGGGCAAGTCCTGAGCGCCCACTTCGCTTTGCATGCGGTGCGTTACGGTCGAATCAAACAAGACCGGGACGCTCTTCATGACCGCGCTATTGGTATTCCTCGTGGAAGACAACCGCAAGATCAGGGAGCAATTGGTCCCTGCCTTGGCGGTTCTGGGCGGCGCGACCGTGATGGCCGTTGCTGCGTCGGAGGACGAGGCGATCGATTGGCTGGCTCAGCACAAGGGGCAATGGGATCTTGCGGTCGTGGACCTCTTTCTGGAACAAGGCAATGGGCTCGGCGTCGTGCGCTGGTGCGATGGGCGAGAACCGCGCCAGCGGGTGGCCGTCCTGACGAACGACGCCACGGACGCCATGCGGATAGCCTGCAAGGAAGCCGGTGCCGACGGTTTCTTCGACAAGGCGACCGAACTCGAGGAGTTCTTCGATTTCTGCACGGAAAGCCGGCGGTAGGCGGCTCGTCAGCAGATGCCTTCGCGTCGAGCGACCGAAAGGCCGCGCGCCGCCCACACCTGCAACAGGAAGTCTTCTTCCTCATGCCGCACGACGAGAGGGAGGCCCAGTGCTGCGAGCGAGGCATGCACGGACTCGGTCGGCAGAACGCGTTCCGAAAAGTCTGCGCGCCAGTCGCAGGCCACCAGAGCGCCATCGTCGCTCAGGGACCGGAGACAGGCTAGTGCGATGCTGTTCATCCCTTGTTTCTCAAGGAAGTAGCCGACCTCGCTCAGAACGATGAGATCAAAGGGCCCGGCAGCGAAGGGCCATTCGGCCGGGAGCGTCTGCCGCTCGACGCGCACATTGCGCAGTCCGCGCACACGCTCCGTGACGATCTCGACGGCGGATTCAGACCCGTCGCTGGCGAGGAGTTCATCGCAGCGCGGCGCGAGTTGGGCCGTCAGCTCGCCAATGCCGCAACCAGGCTCATAGATCCGCCGGTAGTGTCGTTGCGGCAGGGCTGCAAGCAGCAGCGCGCGCTTGCGTGCTTCGTACCACCGCACGCGCAGCTCGTACGGATCGTCGCTGGCGCCGTAGAGCGCATCGAAATAGGCACTGGAACCGGCGCTCATGTGAACATCACCTCGAAGGGGCGCGCAGCACGCTCGACAGTGGTGGCCCGCAGAATCGGGCCGGACCCTGTGGACGCGTCGGTCCGCAACTGGCTGGTGAAGCATTGGACGGCCTCGCGCTTCTGGCGCGTCGCTTCATCGTCGAGCGCCAAGCGCCGTGCACGGGCCCATGGAAGCCGTGCATCGCCGGGTTCGGCCCAGTGCCAGGCCCACACGGGGATTTCCACGAGGCGCGCGCCGATGCGCCCGGCCACCAGCGCGCAAATGTGACCACATATTTCGTGATCGGGATGGCCATCGCCTCGCCAAGTCGTGAAGATCACATCGGAGCGACGCAGGAGCGCCAAGAGGCGGTCCGCGAGAAGACCACTCAATGCGTGCAGTCCACCATCGGGCAGCCCCAGCCGGACCGACTCGACGTCGCCGCCGAGACAACGCAGCGCGCGCCGGCTTTCGAGCGGTCGCTCACTGCGAAGGCGACCGACCGGCCATTCGGTCGAGCCCGGGTGACTGGCAGTGCCGTCGGTGGCCGCCACGATGCTTGGCGCAATCCTGGCGCGTGCCAGCAGCGCGAGCAAGCCACCCGCGCACAGCACTTCGTCGTCGGGATGCGGTGCCACAACGACCGCGCGTGAGCCCTCTGGAACGAGATCCTCCAGAGAGACAGGCGGTAGGCGAGAAAGGCCGTGCCATGCGCTCCAAGCTACCTCAGACGTCCCTTGCCCGGTGAAAGAGGAGCCTGTCAAAGCGCGCACGGCTGGCCTCCGGCTTCGAGTGCCAGTTCGCCGAGTTGCGCCATGTCGCGCTCTGCGTGGCTCTGCCGGAGGAAGACCGGCAAGTCGGCCATCGCGCGCGCGAAGCGTGGATTGCGGCACAACGGACCTGCGCCCGTCGCCCGGCCGGCGTGGTGCATCACTTCTTCGGCCGCGTGCTCGACGAACAGCCGCGCTCGCAGGGCATCTCGGTGCGCATTCCGCTTCGGATGCAGGTCGATGGCGGCGGCCGTCTCGCGCAACACTGCAGCCGCTGCAGCGAGCGCAGCGTCGATCGCACCCAGATGGGCCAATCGATGCGGATCGGGTGCGCGCCCGGTCGATTCATGGGCCATGCGCGCGATGCCGAGCGCGCCCCCGAACCAAACTGCTGCGATGCCCGCGCCACCGTGCCAGAAGCCGGGGCGGGTCACGTAGTCGCCGGGCCGCCCGACTGGAATTGCGTCGGCCGCGTCGAAGATGACATCCACGCTGCCGCTCGCCGCCATGCCCACGGCTTGCCAGCCTTTGTCGGTGACAGTCACCGCCGGGGGTGCGATGGCGACGGCAGCGAGACAAGGTTCGTCGGCGGCGTTCCAGCAGCTCACCACCGCGTGCGTGACGGTCGCGGCGCCGGAGCACCATGCCTTTCTGCCGGTGAGTCGCACTTTGGATGCCTTCTTGTCATGCTCGCGGATCTTCAGTCGTGCGTCGGGAGGTTCGGCGCACCAGGTACCCCACTGCAGTCCTTGTTCGGGCCCCGGCACCCCGCACTCCTCGAGAATCGCGAGCGCGTCGGTATGCCCCTCGAATAGCTTGGCGAGCGAAAGATCGTGCGCCGCAACCTCCGCCAACACCCGCCATCGCGCGAGCGTATCGCCGGCACCGGGAAAGGGCAGGCGATCGATTCCGGCATCGGTGAGCAGCTCGAGTGTCAACGTCCCTTCATGTCGCTGCTGCAGTTGGCACAGCCTCTCTTCGATCGTGTTTGCAGGTATGAACCCGCGGCGCGGACGAACGAGTTGCATGTCGGCTCCTTTGCAGCCAAAGACGCTACTCCTTGATGGCGGCCACAGCTGTAGGAAGCGACCGCGGTGCACGTTGCGTTGCTACCCGGTCAGGTGGCTGCCTACAGCGATTCGCGCAAAGGACCTGGCGGCGCGCCGAACCGGAGGCGAATAGCCTTCAACGCACACGCCACCCATCGCCATGATCTGCATCATCATTCCCGCGCACAACGAGGAAAAGGTCATCGGCGAAACAGTCCAGGCGGCGCGGCTTGCAGCCAGCGACGCGGGACTCGGCGGCGAGCGGGTCGAAATCGTCGTCGTGCTCGACGCTTGCACCGACGCCACCTCCGTGCACGCGACGCGTGCCGGCGCTCGCACCGTCAGCATTCGGGCCCACAACGTCGGCGTCGCCCGGGCCGTGGGTGCCGAAGCCGGACTGGCGATGGGTGCACGCTGGCTTGCCTTCACGGACGCCGACACCCAGGTCTCGGCAAGCTGGCTGGTGGACCAGTTGGTGCTGGATGCAGATGCCGTATGCGGCTGCGTCGCCATACAAGACTGGTCGACCCATGGCCTCCACGCCGACTGGTTGCGCGCACATTTTCTGCGCACCTATTCCGACGTCGACGGACATCGGCACATCCACGGTGCGAATCTCGGTGTTTCCGCCGTCGCCTATCGCCGCGCAGGAGGCTTCAGGCATCTGGCCTGCAATGAGGATGTCGAACTGGTGCGCACCCTCGAACGCAGCGGCGCGCGCATTGCTTGGAGCGCAAAGCCGCGCGTCTTCACCAGCGCCCGCCGGGAAGGCCGGGCCAAAGGCGGCTTTGCCGACGCGCTGGTCAACGCCATCGCGTCCCACATTCCGCTCGCCCCTCCGATCGCTCCGCCAGCGAACGCGACGACCTGAACCGAACCGTCCCCCAAGCTTCTCCCGCAGACGGAGTCAGCCATGAAGGCCACCCATTTCATCGAACTTTGCAAAACGTCGGCATCCGCGTGGGTCGATGACTATGCGCCCAGCATGGGCGCAGCCATCTCGTACTACACGATCTTCTCGATGGCGCCACTGCTTGTGATCGTCATCGCCATCGCGGGCGCGCTGTTCGGCCGCGAAGCCGCGCAGGGGCAGATCGTTGCGGAGATTGCCGGCCTCGTCGGGCGCGACGGCGCTTCGGCTGTCGAAGCACTGCTGCGCAGCGCGAGCGCGCCCGAGCGTGGCCTGGTCGCGGGTTCGATCAGCGTCGTGGTGCTGCTGGTCGGCGCGACCTCGGTCTTCGCAGAACTCCAGAGTGCGCTCGATCGCATCTGGCATGTCCCCGACAAGGAGAAGCCCTCGGGGCTCTGGGCCGTGCTGCGCGCGCGCCTCTTGTCCTTCGGCTTGATCCTCGGCTTGGCATTCCTGCTGATCGTGTCGCTCATGGTGAGCGCACTGCTCGCCGCATTCGATACCTGGTTCGGCGCCTTGCTCCCAGGGCGGGAGCTCATCCTGCAGAGCGTCAACGAGTTGTTTTCGATCGGGATCTTCACGCTTCTCTTCGCGATGATCTTCAAGCTGATGCCGACGGTGCCCATTGCCTGGAAGGATGTGGCGATCGGCGCCTTCGTCACCGCGCTGTTGTTCGAACTGGGAAAGCTGCTGATCGGGCTCTATCTTGGCAAGAGCGGCTTCCAGCAGGCCTTTGCGGCCGCGGGCTCCCTGGTTGTGCTGGTGGCCTGGGTCTACTACGCGGCGCAGATCTTCCTGCTCGGTGCGGAGTTCACGAAAGCCTATGCGGATGAACACGGCTCGCGCGCCGCTGCCAGGGCGATGGAGGCCACCCAGGACAGCGCAGACGGCGCGGCGCCGAGCAGAGGATCGATGGCCCCGGTCGTTCGGCAGCCGTTGCCCGACTATTCCGGATTGGGTCGAACCGCGGATGTGCAACGCGAAGTTGACGGCCGCGTGGAAAGAGCCATGCGGTTGCTTGCCAAGCGGCTCGTGGTGCTGTGCCTGCTCGCAACCGCCAATGCATTGGCGGTTCGGTGGACGAAACGGGTGGAACGATCGAAAAGTCGGCGCAAGGCACGCCGGGCGGCATAGGAAGTATCAGCTGTGCCCTGGCCAGCCGGGCAGAAATGAGCTCTTCTTCGATCGGGCCAGCGCCAGCGCCTGGGCCAAGGCCTTCTTCGGATCTTTCTCGAAAAGCTTTCTCGGAATAGCGCTCCGAAAGTGATTCGCCCAGAGGAACTCGAGAAAGGGCGCCTCAGACTTCGCAAAGCCGCCGGCATCCCGAACCTCGCCGGCCACAGAAGCCTTCCGGCTCCAACTGGGACAGGTCCTTCACGACGCCCACCAGAACGCATTCGGATTCTTCCCGGACCAGAGCCGCGGCGGTGTGATGGTGGTTCAGGATGTAGTAGGTCTTCCCCGGACCCTTGACGGCGGGGAACAGCTCTCGGCGCATGGCATCGCGCCTTTCCTTGCGGCCCAACTTAGCCCACGACTGACGTTTTTTGTCGACCTCTTTGAACCCGACAGTGATCTGCGTTGGACGAAGCTTCTCGAGCTTCACATCCTTGAGCTCTGAGCCAATGCTGTACATCGAAGGCCCCCTGGGAATGAGGGAAGAATCTTCGCGCAGTCCTTTGGCGCCACGTAGTAGGAGAACGCCGTGATCAAACTCGTCCGCCTGGTATTCGGAGAAGGCGCCGATCTGGAAATCTGGCAAATGGCGATGCGGGCGGCGGTGGTGTTCGTCGTCGCGCTCATCCTCATTCGCGCATCGGGACGGCGCTCGTTCGGCCAGCACAGCCCGTTCGACGCATGCATCACCGTTCTTCTCGGTGCCGTGCTCAGCCGGGCGGTGGTGGGTGCTTCACCGTTCTGGGCTACCGTCGCCGCGTCTGCGGTCCTCGTGCTCATCCACCGCGCAGTGGCGTTGGCAAGCACACGCTGGTATTGGTTCGAGGATTTGGTCAACGGGCATGAAATCGAACTCGTCCGTGCCGGCCAAATGGACCACGCAGCCATGCGGAAAGCCCTCGTCACCGAGAGAAACCTCCATGAGGCCATTCGCCAGGCGCTTGGGAACAAGCAGATTTCGGACGTCGCTCGCGCCGTCTTGGAGACGGATGGCAAGGTGACCGTCATTGGCAAGGAAGATTCATGACGCCATTCATTTAGGCCGCGGGCGGTGGAGGCAGGAGTCGGCAGGCTTCAGTTGCCCCGCTCGCAATTGGGCCACGGCGCGCGCAACGGCCCGCGCGACATTTCGAACCTCTTCCTGCAAGGCTTGCTCGCGATCCAGTGCCTCTTGGCTGGTCGCATAAGGTTCGTAGTAGCCGATGTACCGATCCAGCCGCGCCTGGGCTCCGGCGTCGATCAAGCCCATCCATTCGAGCCAGTCACAGAGATTGCGCCGCAGGCTTTCGATGCCGGCCACGTCGCCATGCACGACAACACCGTAGGCGCGGCCCTGCAGATGCTTGGGGTAGCTCCATCCCTTGAGCTCCAGCGCCTTGGCTTCTTCGGCGTTCTTGCCGTGCGTGGTGGTGGGATCAGGGTTGCCGCCGTCCGAGCAAACCAGGCGGTCGATCATGAGTTTGAGGGCGCTCGGGGCCTGATACCAGTGAGTCGGCGTGAAGAGGATCACCCCATGCGCCGCAACCCATCGCTCGTAGATCTCGTTCATCCAGTCGCCAGTCTGGCGCAGCGAGTGGTTCGGATAGCAGCTGCAAGGCCAATGGCAAAGCGGCATGGCAGTGGACACGCAACCCTTGCACGGGTGAATCGTCCGCCCATACCATCGTTGCGCGGGGAGCCGTTGACGAGCAGGACACGCGAAGGCGTGCGCGGGTTGCCCCATTCAACTTGCGCCTTCTGGATGCGATCCCTTGCCGCGAGCCAATCGACGGAAAGCTCGTAGTCAGGGTCTTCGAATCCGGCTCCCGCCTTGCGAGTCACCGGGCTTTTGCGCCCCTGCTCGTAGGCCTTCCATGCGATGGATTCGAGTCGTTCGAGCGGCTTCGCTTCAGGCTTGAACGCCGGGTCGCGGTAGGGTTCCATGAAGCGCTCGTGGAACTCGCGGCGTTCGAGATGGCCTGGCGCCTGGCCTTTGCGAACATCGGTCATGGGGCGGAATGTATGGCGCTGCAATGTGCTCGACAGTCACTCGCGAAGGCCGTCTCGGCGTAGGCGAAATTCCATCGTGGAATCCGAAAACCTGACACGACTTTTCGATCCATGGGGAGGTGACGCGAGGTTGCGACTGACACCGTAGCGCGCAAGGGAACGCCAGCATCAGGGTCTCATGAAGCTGATGCTCGGCCTTTACTCGGCAATCCACGCGTTCATGGCGGCCTTGTTTGCGGTGGCCGCACTGATGTTGATTGCCATTGCGGCGCGCATCGCGTGGGCGGCATTCGCCAACGAACTGGACGCCTCGGCGGCGGAAGCCATCATCGAGGCCATGGGGCTGCTGGCCGCTGCCGTGGTCGCATTGCAGATCTCCCAGACCATCGCGGAGGAGGAAGTCATCCGCGACGCGCACATCAGCGCGCCCACCCGGGTGCGACGTTTCCTCTCGCGCTTCATGGTCGTGGTGGTCGTGGCGGTCGCGGTTGAAGCGCTCGTCGCCACCTTCAAGGCGCGTCAATCCGCTTCGCTGCTGCTCTACGCTGCGGCGACGCTGTGCTCTGTCGGGGTGATCCTGGCCGGATGGGGGCTTTTCATACGGTTCAACCGCTATGCGGAAGAGCTGGAGCCGGAGGCCATGGCCGAAGCAAAGCGGGAAGACGCCAAGCTGAAGTAGTCCGACAAACCCGTCGGCGAACGCCGACAGCGGCGCGAGATTCCATCCGAGACCCGGGGCAAGGCACCGGCTCACTATCGACGCCTCATCAACCGAATGGAGCGCAGATGAACCACAAAGCCATGGCGCCACGCCCTTCGCGTGGCAACACCGATACGAACGAAGAGCCCGAGCTGACCCAGGAAGAGTCGATACCGAGCGACGGCAAGGACGACGAAGGGGAACAGCTCATGGAGCAGCTGGGCCGTGAGCGTCGCAAGGACGCTTCAGGCTGATGTCAGATAGGCGCTGAGCTTGTCGATGATGTCGCGACTGCCGCGCTCACGGCTGCCGTTGTCATCGTAGCCGTCGAGGAAGGCGCCTTGTTCCGTCATGATCAGCCTCGCGCCGGCGCCCGCAGGCTTGAACTCGAAGGTGGCGAGCGAGACCGAAATCTTCCGCCCGTCCAGGCGCATCTCGTACGCATAGACGATTCGCTCTCCGGGGATGATGTCGAAGTAGGTCGCGTCGAACTCGGTGATCAGGCCGCTTCTCCACCGGCCCTTCAATCGCTCGCGGCCACCGACCTTGAAATCCATGGCCCGCTCGACGATGTCCCATTGTTCATTGGGCGCGGTGAACCAGCCGTTCTTGCCCTCGATGCTCGCAAAGGCGTCGAACACCCGCTGCGGTGTCACTGACGCATAGGTTCGCTCGATGGCGAAAACGCCATGGGCGACGCTGCGGTCCGGTCCGGTCGGGGTGGTCATTTCGGTTCTCCGTGTGGAAAGCGTTGGAGGTGCTCGCCGAGACGGTCGAGACGCTTGTCCCATTCCGCCCGGCGCTGGTTGAACCACCGCTCGGCGAGGCTGAGCGCGGCAGGCTCTATCCGGCACGTGCGCACCCGGCCGACCTTTTCGGAACGCACCAGGCCGCTGTCCTCCAGCATCGCCAGGTGCTGGACGATGGCCGGCAGCGACAGGCCGTAGGGCTGGGCCAGCTCGCTGACCGTCGCGGGACCGCGGGACAGGCGCTCGACCATGTTGCGCCGGGTCGGGTCCGCAAGCGCCTGGAAGGTCAGGTCGAGATCGACGGCCCTCGGACGCATCAGCCGTCCTTCAACGGAAAGTATTGGAAGAAGGGTTCGGCCTCGGCCAGCACTCTGGCCACGCTGGGCCGTGCCTTCAGGCGGCCGAGATAGGCATCGAGTTCGGGCCAATCGGCCAAGGGAACGGCGTAGTCAGCATAGAACAGCGCGGGCAAGGCGGCGCAGTCAGCCAAGGTGAAGGTCTCGCCCATGGCCCAGGGCCGGGTGATCATCGGGGCGATCATGTTGTAGCCAGAGCGGATTTGGCCGCGCGACTTCTCGACCCCGAAAGGATCGTGCTGCCCTTGCGGACGCAAGCGCTCGGCGACCACCTGTTGAAACGGAAGGTGGATATAGCTGTCGATGAGTCGGTCGATCAGGCGGGTCTGCATCGCCAGGTCCGCGTCTTCTGGAACCAGGGAGGCCGCGGAGCGCTCGGTGCGAGCCAGATACTCGATGATGACGCTCGACTCCGGGACCGTCTTGCCTCGCGCGTGGTCGCGCAACACAGGGAACTTGGCCAGGGGCCAGACCGCCTCGAAAGCGGCGCGGTCGGCGGGATCGCCGAGGTTGACCAGTCGCGGCTCGAAGTCGACGCCAGCCTCATAGAGCGCGATCAGCACCTTCCAGCAGAAGGAGGAGAGCGGGTGGTAGTAAAGGGTCCAGCGCATCGCAAAGCTCAATACTTAGGTGGTTGCCTAAGTATGTCTGCGGCTCGGCTGGGCGTCAAGCGGGGCTTCGCCAGCCAATGCCTAGAAGCGATTCGCAGCCCGTCGAACGACGACTGTCCCCTTGACCGGTGGCTTTTCACCTTGCGGCACTGCCGCCTTCCTTGGAGCGCGCTTGGCGGGCTTGCGCCGGCCCTTGAGGGACTCGATCAGGGAAAGGGCTTCCTTGTCGAATTTCGCGTTGCCGTCGGGCATGGCCGCCTCCGGAAGATGCGAGGGCCGCATGGTACGACCAGACGGATTTCGCTGCAGGGATCTCGATTTTCCTGGAGTTGACGGGGAGTGAGATTCACGCCAGCGCCGTCTCGCTGAACATCGCGGCCAGGTGCGCTTCGCCGCGCTCGAGGATGAAATAGCGGAAGGCCTCCGCCGCCGGCGACAGGATCTTGGCCGCTGCGTTCACGAGGTGCCAGCGCCGCATCAACGGCAGACCTTCCACGGACGGCGCAGCAATCAGCCCGCTGCGCCATTCCAGGCCGATGGTGTGGAGCGAGACCAGGCTCACGCCCAATCCGGCCATGACGGACTGCTTGATCGCCTCGTCGCTTGGCATCTCCATGATGAACATCGGCTCCAGGCGGTGCACGGCGAGGAACTCCTCGAGCGCCGCGCGCGTGCCGGAGCCCGGTTCGCGCACGATGAATCCTTCGCGCGCCAGCGCGCCCGCGGGCACGTTCTCCGCCCTCGCGAAGGGGTGGCCGGGCGCAGTCACCAGGACGTGCGGATGCATCGCGAAGGGTTCGGCGCGGTTGGGCCATTCCTTGGGCGCCCGGCCCATCACCGAGAGCTCTACCTCGTTCGCCTGCATCAGCGCCACCAACTGCTCGCGGTTGCCGAGGCGCAGCCGCACATCGACGGCAGGGTGCTCGGCATGGAATTGCGCCAGCAGTTGCGGCAGGAAGTACTTCGCCGCGCTGACCATGCCGATCGTCAACACGCCCGACTCGACGCCCTTGAAGCGCGCCATGGCGTCCTCGGCATCCTTCAGGGTGCCGAGCAGGCGCTGCGCGTAGACCGCGAAGTATTCACCGGCGGTCGACAGCGACAACCGCCGCCCGGCGCGGTCGAAAAGCGGCAGGCCGACCTGGGACTCCACCTCCTTGATCTGCATCGACACCGCAGGCGGCGTGAGGTGCAGCGCCTCCGCGGCGCGCAGCACGCTGCCGTGGCGCACCACTTCGACGAACACCCGCAATTGGCGGAACGTGATGTTCATGATTAAGCAAATGCTTATTCAAACGCAAAGAATGTCTGAATTTACCTTACTTGATTCGACTTCTAAAGTGAGTTCACCCACTCACCCAACGCTGCTTGGAGGCTTCTGTGAACCTACCCGTCGAACTGGGCGTCATCACCGACGCGAAGAAGCGCTACAGCGCAGGCGTCCTGAAATACCGGCAAATGGGGTACTGGGACGCCGACTACCAACCCAAGGACACTGACGTTCTTTGCCTGTTCCGCATCACGCCGCAGGAGGGGGTCGATGCGATCGAGGCTGCCGCCGCGGTGGCCGGCGAATCGAGCACGGCGACATGGACCGTGGTCTGGACCGACCGGCTGACCGCCTGCGACAGCTACCGCGCGAAGGCCTACAAGGTCGATCCGGTGCCCGGCCAACCCGGCCAGTACTTCGCCTGGGTCGCCTACGACCTCATCCTTTTCGAGGAGGGCTCGATCGCCAACATGACGGCGAGCCTGATCGGCAACGTCTTCTCGTTCAAGCCTCTGAAGGCGGCACGGCTCGAGGACATCCGCATCCCGGTCGCCTACGTGAAGACTTTCAAGGGGCCGCCGACCGGCCTGGTGGTCGAGCGCGAGCGGCTCGACAAGTTCGGACGTCCGCTGCTCGGCGCCACCACCAAGCCCAAGCTGGGCCTGTCGGGCCGCAACTACGGCCGCGTGATCTACGAAGGGCTCAAGGGCGGGCTCGACTTCATGAAGGACGACGAGAACATCAACTCGCAGCCCTTCATGCACTGGCGTGACCGGTTCCTTTACGTCATGGACGGCGTCAACAAGGCCAGCGCGGCGACCGGCGAGGTCAAGGGCAGCTACCTGAACGTCACCGGTGCGACGATGGAAGACATCTACGAGCGGGCGGAGTTCGCGAAGGAACTGGGCTCGGTGGTGGTCATGCTCGACCTGGTGATCGGTTGGTCGGCGATCCAGAGCATGGCGAACTGGGCGCGCCGGAACGACATGGTCGTGCACATGCACCGCGCCGGTCACGGCACCTACACACGGCAGAAAAATCACGGCGTGAGCTTCCGCGTGATCGCCAAGTGGTTGCGGCTGGCCGGCGTCGACCACATGCACACCGGCACTGCGGTCGGCAAGCTCGAAGGCGACCCGATGACGGTCCAGGGCTACTACAACGTCTGCCGGGACAGCTTCACGAAGCAGGACCTGCCGCGTGGCCTGTTCTTCGACCAGGATTGGGCCGACATGCGCAAGGTGATGCCGGTCGCCTCGGGCGGGATCCATGCCGGGCAGATGCACCAGCTGATCGACCTGTTCGGCGACGACGTGATCCTGCAGTTCGGTGGCGGAACGATCGGTCATCCGGCGGGCATCCAGGCCGGTGCGGTTGCCAACCGCGTCGCGCTCGAGGTGATCGTCAAGGCGCGCAACGAAGGCCGCGACATCAGGCAGGAGGGCCCCGAGATCCTGCAGGCCGCGGCGCGCCATTGCACACCGCTCAAGCAGGCGCTCGACACCTGGAAGGACGTGTCTTTCAACTACGCGTCCACCGACACCAGCGATTTCGCCACCACCGCATCGGTGGCTTGAAGGAGATCCCGACCATGATGACCAACCCAACCGGCCGCATCACCCAGGGCCAGTTCAGCTTCCTGCCCGATCTCACCGACCGCGAGATCTCGATGCAGATCGACTACGGCCTCAGGAAGGGCTACGCCTGGAGCGTCGAATACACCGACGACCCGCATCCGCGCAACACGTACTGGGAGATGTACGGCATGCCGATGTTCGATCTGGAGGACGCGGCGGGCGTGATGATCGAGCTGAAGGAATGCCGCAAGACCTTCCCTCATCATTACATCCGGCTGATGGCGTTTGACTCCACACGCGGCGTCGAGACCATCACGATGAGCTTCATCGTCAACCGGCCCGCCAGCGAGGCCGGCTTCAGCCTCGTGCGCCAGGAGTCCCATGGCCGCACGATGCGCTACACGGTGCGCAGCTATGCGACCGACAAGCCCGAAGGGGAGCGGTCACCTCCATGACCGCACCTCTGTACGCGATCCCTGGCACCCCTGCCGCCGCCGCGCCGGATGAACCGGCGCCGGCCGCGCGCACGGTCGCCGAGGTCCTGGCGCAAAGCCAGGTCGAGACGGTCATCGATGAACTCGATCACGACCTGATCGGGCTGGTGCCGGTGAAGAGCCGCATCCGCGACATCGCCGCGCTGCTGGTGATCGACAAGCTGCGCGCCCAGCACGGCCTGGCCGCGCAAGCGCCTTCGCTGCACATGTGCTTCACCGGCAACCCCGGCACCGGCAAGACCACCGTCGCGCTGCGGATGGCGCAGATCCTTCACCGGCTGGGCTATGTGCGCAAGGGGCACGTGGTCAGCGTGACGCGGGACGACCTGGTGGGCCAGTACATCGGCCATACCGCGCCCAAGACCAAGGAGGTCTTGAAGAAGGCGATGGGCGGCGTGCTCTTCATCGACGAGGCGTATTACCTCTACCGCCCGGAGAACGAGCGCGACTACGGCCAGGAGGCGATCGAGATCCTCCTGCAGACGATGGAAAACCAGCGCGACGACCTGGTGGTGATCCTCGCCGGCTACAAGGACCGCATGGACACGTTCTTCCAGTCCAACCCCGGCATGAGCTCGCGCATTGCGCACCACCTTGACTTCCCCGACTACGCCACGCCGGAGCTGCTGCAGATTGCCGACCGCATGCTGTCGGCCACGCACTACCGCTTCGGCGCCGAGGCGCGCGAAGCCTTCGACAACTACCTGCGCCTGCGCATCGCCCAACCGCATTTCGCCAACGCGCGCAGCGTGCGCAACGCACTCGACCGGGCGCGGCTGCGCCAGGCCAGCCGCCTCTACGCCGACCGCGAGCGCGTGCTCGGGGCGGACGAGCTCAGCACCATCGCCGCCGGCGACATCCTCGCCAGCCGGGTGTTTGCAAACGCTGAAAAGGAGGCGCCGTGAAGCCCGAACCCTTGCGCGCCCTGATCTTCGATTTCGACGGCACGCTCGCCGACACCGAGAGCGCGCATCGCGCCGCGTTCAACGATGCCTTCGACGAGGCCGGCCTCGACTGGCATTGGGACGAGCCGCTCTACACGCAGCTGCTGGAGGTCTCGGGAGGCAAGGAGCGCATCCTGCACTACTGGGGCCAGGTGCGCGGAGACATCAAGGTCATCGATGCCGGCGCCTTGGCCGACACCGTGCAGCGCATTCACGATCTCAAGACTGCGCACTACGAGCGCAGGGTGCACGAAGGTGCCGTGCAGCTGCGACCCGGCGTGCTGCATCTGATCGAGTCGGCGTTCGATGCGGGGCTGCGCCTGGCGATCGCGACCACCACGTCGCCCGTCAACATCGCATTCGTGCTGCGATCGGCAATCGGTCTCGACTGGGCGGACACCTTCCAGGTCGTCGAGGACGCCTCCACCGCCCCTCGCAAGAAGCCGCATCCGCAGGTGTACCTGCAAACGCTGCAGCGGCTGCAGCTGCGCGCCGCGCAGTGCCTGGCTTTCGAGGACTCGGCCAACGGACTCAAGTCGGCCATCGACGCCGGTCTGCCGACCATCGTGACCCCCAACGACTTCACGGTGCATCACAACTTCGTGGGCGCGCTGCATGTCCTGTCCGACCTGCAGGGCACGACAGTGGCCGAACTGAGCAACTGGCACGCAAGCGCGCAGCGCTGAATCCGGATTCACGCATCGAAAGACGACCATGCCCTTGTCCCATCGATCGACTCTCACGCAATACCTGATCGAACAGCGCCGGCGCTTTCCCGGGGCCAGCGGCGACTTCAACGCGCTGATCCTGGACGTGGCGCTCGCAGCCAAGGCGATCGCTCGCGCGGTGGCTTTCGGCGAACTCGGCAGCGCAGCGAGCGAGCAGGGCGGGGAACTCGGCTGCAATCTCAACGTGCAGGGCGAAATCCAGAAGCCCCTGGACGTCATCAGCAACGAGATCTTCGTGCGCATGAACGAGTGGGGAGGCCACTGCGCCGGCATGGCGTCGGAGGAGATGGATGAGCCCTACCAGATCCCTCCGCAGCACCCGCGCGGCAAGTACCTGCTGGTGTTCGATCCGCTGGACGGCTCCAGCAACATCGAGGTGAACGTCTCGGTCGGGAGCGTCTTCAGTGTGCTGCGCGCGCCGCAGGAGGTGGTCGACAGTGGTCGCGATGTGACCGAGGCCGATTTCCTGCAGCCTGGTGCGGTGCAGGTGGCTGCGGGCTATGCACTGTATGGACCGACGACGATGCTGGTGCTGTCGGTGGGAAACGGCGTGGCCGGGTTCACGCTCGACCCCAACCTCGGCGAATTCATGCTGACCCATCCGCACATCAGGGTGCCGATCGACACGCAGGAGTTTGCGATCAACGCCTCCAACAGCCGCTTCTGGGAAGCGCCGGTCAAGCGCTACGTCGACGAATGCCTGGCCGGCAGGACCGGCACGCGATGCAAGGATTTCAACATGCGCTGGATCGCGTCGATGGTGGCCGAGGTGCATCGGATCCTGATGCGCGGCGGCGTTTTCCTCTACCCGCGCGACTCGAAGGACCCGACCAGGCTGGGTCGTCTTCGCCTGCTGTACGAGGCCAACCCCATTGCATTCATCGTGGAGCAGGCCGGCGGCCGCGCCAGCACCGGGCGCCAGCCTGTGCTGGGCGTGCAACCCACGTCGCTTCACCAGCGCATCGGCCTGGTGTTCGGCTCGAAGATCGAGGTCGAGCGCATCGAGCGGTATCACACCGAGCCCGCCAGGGGCGAACTGCAAAGCCCGTTGTTCGCCCGGCACAGCCTGTTCCGCGAATGAGAGATTCCAGCTTCGGGGACACACCATGTCTGAACGCCATCCCATCATCTCGATCACGGGTTCCTCCGGCGCGGGGACCACGTCGGTCACGCGAACATTCCAGAACATCTTCCGCCGCGAGCGCGTGAAGGCCGCGGTCGTCGAGGGCGACAGCTTCCACCGATTCGACCGCAAGGAAATGAAGCTGCGCCAGGCAGAGGCCGAGCGTGAGGGCAACATGAACTTCAGCCACTTCGGCGCCGAGAACAATCTGTTCCCGGAGCTGGAGGCACTGTTCCGCGACTATGCGAACACCGGCGTCGGCCGCCATCGCAAGTATCTGCACGACGCCGAGGAGGCCGCACCCTACGATCAGCAGCCGGGGACCTTCACGCCTTGGGAAGACCTGCCCGAGGGCACCGACCTGCTGTTCTACGAAGGGCTTCATGGCGCCGTGGTCACGCCCGAGGTGAACGTCGCCCGGCATCCGGATCTGCTCATCGGCGTAGTGCCGGTGATCAACCTGGAGTGGATCCAGAAGCTCTATCGCGACAAGACGCAGCGCGGCTACAGCACCGAAGCCGTGACCGACACGATCCTGCGCCGCATGCCCGACTATGTGAACTACATCTGCCCGCAGTTCAGGCACACGCACGTGAACTTCCAGCGCGTGCCGGTCGTGGACACCTCGAACCCCTTCATCGCCCGCGACATCCCCTCGGCCGACGAGAGCATGGTGGTCATTCGCTTCGCCGATCCGAAGGGCATCGACTTCCAGTATCTGCTCAACATGATCAACAACTCGTGGATGTCGCGCGCCAACACGATCGTGGTGCCCGGCGGAAAGATGGAGCTGGCGATGCAACTGATCTTCACGCCCTTCATCTGGCGAATGATGGAGCGCCGCAAGGCGGCCCTGAGCGCCTTGTGAATACATGGTCTACGACATCGTCAGCTTCGACCTCGACGGCACGCTCGTCGATACCGCCGCCGAGATCGCGGAGGCGGTCAATCTCGCGCTCGGCGCGCACGGCGTGGCACGCCGGCCTACGGAGGAGATCACCCATCTCATTGGCGACGGCGCCCGACAGCTGATGCTCAAGCTGCTGGCACGGCTGTACCTCGAGCAGCCGGCGCTGGTGGAAACGGTCCGCGTCGAAGCCGTGCTGCAAAGCTTCGAGCACGACCTGAACGCCGCGATCGGCAGCATGTGCGTGCCGTACACCGGCGCGCACGAGGCGCTGACGCGGCTACGCGAAGCAGGCGTTCGACTCGCCTGCGTGACCAACAAGGAACTGCGCCACGCGCGCCGGGTGCTCGAGGCCACTCGGCTCGACAGCCTGTTCGAGCTCGTGATTGGCGGCGACTCCCTGCCGCAGAAGAAGCCCCACGGGAGCGTGCTGCGCCACGTGGTCGAAGCGCTGAACGGCGACACGCGCCGCGCCGCGCATGTGGGCGACTCGAGCACCGACATGGACGCTGCGCGCAATGCCGGCGTGGCCGCCTGGGCGGTGCCCTACGGCTACAACGCGGGCGTTCCGATTGCCGACTCGCATCCGCAGCGCATCTTTCCCGGGCTGATCCAGGTCGCCGACTTCGTGCTCGCCAACCGGCCCGCAGCAGAGGCGCGGGTTTCTGCATGAGCCGGACTCTCTCACTGTGTCATTCGCGCAGGCGGCCATGCCACCGACGGGTCCGCTGGCGGGACGGAGGCGAGCAGCGAGCGCGCCCTCAATGCGTGCCGTATGGACGAAGCACTTCGGCGGCCGCTATCTCCAAGGCTCGTGCTGGCGGTGAGTCCTTGCTGACGAGCTGCTTCAAGCGGCGATAGACCTCGAACATCAGGTCTTCGTCGTATTCGCTCGAGTCAGGATCGATGACCGGGTATTCGCGCTCCAAGGAACTCAGCGTCCATTCGTACTGGTTCCGCACGACCTCTTGATTTTCAATGGACTGCAGCGGTTCGACCGCCGGCGAGCGTGAACTCGATTGAATTCTCATGACACCCCCCGAAACTTGCCGGAAGAGAAGGAAACCAGCCGAGCTTCGAATTTAATGCCAAAGTAAACACAAATACCAGCCCACCCGTCGCGCCAGGTGAGCCTGGACTATCCCGGCATCCGAACCTGCAATAGCATCGCAGGCGTGCAATCCTGGTCACCTTTCTCGTGGCGTCAACGCAAGGCGCTGCAGCTTCCGACGTACCCGGATGCAGGGGCGCTGAAGGCGGTCGAGGCGCGTCTTGCTTCCCTGCCGCCCCTGATCTTTCCTGGCGAGATCACCCAGCTCAAGGATCGGCTTGCGGCCGTCTCCCGCGGCGAGGCCTTCCTGCTCCAAGGGGGTGATTGCGCCGAGAGCTTCGACGAGCTGGGCCAGATGCCCGTCGAGTCGACTTTCCGCGTGATCCTCCAGATGGCCGTCGTGCTCACGTACGCCGCCGCCTGCCCCGTCATCAAGGTCGGTCGGATCGCCGGGCAGTTCGCCAAGCCCAGGTCATCCGATACCGAGACGATTCAGGGCGTCACCCTTCCTTCCTATCGGGGCGACATCATCAATGGCGCCGAGTTCAGTACCGCGGCGCGTACACCTGATCCGGAACGACTCTTGACCGCCTACTCCCATTCGGCGGCCACGCTCAATTTGCTGCGGGCGCTGGCACAGGGCGGTTTCGCGGATCTCCACCGGGTGCATGGGTGGACCGCCGATTTTGTGCGCGGCAGCCCGCAGGGCGAGCGGTTCGAGGAACTGGCGGATCGCATCGCGCAGTCGCTCGCTTTCATGGAGGCGTGTGGCTTTGACGCTGCCAGGGCGCCACAACTGCATGCGGTGGAGTTCTACACCTCGCACGAGGCGCTTCATCTGCCTTACGAGGAGGCACTCACGCGCAATGACGAGGACACCGGCCGCGCGTACGGCGCCTCTGCCCACATGCTCTGGCTGGGCGATCGCACGCGCGCCATCGACGATGCCCATGTGGAATACCTCCGCGGCGTCGACAACGCCCTGGGGGTCAAGCTGGGACCCTCCACAAAGCCCGAAGATGTGCTTGCCTTGCTGGATCGTCTGGACCCGGATCAGCAGCCTGGTCGCGTCGTCATGATTGCCCGGATGGGCAGCGACAAGGTTGCCGATGCGCTGCCTCCACTGTTGCGCGCGGTCCGGGATGCCGGACGCACGCCCGTGTGGTCCTGCGACCCGATGCACGGCAACACCGTCACCTCTTCCAACGGCTACAAGACGCGTGACTTCGGTCGCATCCTCGACGAAGTGCGGGGATTTTTCGCGGCCCATCAGCAGGAAGGCACCTATCCGGGCGGGTTGCACTTCGAGATGACGGGACAAGACGTCACGGAATGCAGGGGAGGCGCCCAAGGCCTCGGCGACGAGGCACTGTCAGAGCGCTATCGCACCGCCTGCGACCCGCGATTGAATGGATCGCAAAGCCTGGAACTGGCTTTCCTCGTGGCTGATGTCTTGCGGACCCGGCGTTCGAAGCCGTAATTGGCGTCCCGCGACGGACGCGGACCGCTAGTGGTCGCTGGAATTTTTCTCGTGCAGCAAGGCCAGGAATTCGCGACGCAGTGTGGCGTCTTTCAGGAAGGCGCCGCGCATCACGCTGCTGGTCATGCTGGCGCCGTTGTCCTTGACGCCGCGCCAGTGCATGCAGGAGTGATCCGCCGCCATCACGAGTGCCAGCCCATCGGGCTTCACCCGCCGCTCCAGTTCGTCTGCGAGCATCATCACGGCCTCCTCCTGAATCTGCGGGCGGCCCATGATCCAGTCGCTGATACGGGCGTACTTCGAAAGACCGATCAAGTTGGAATGCTCGTTGGGCATGATGCCGATCCACAACTTTCCCATGATCGGGCACAGGTGGTGCGAGCAGGCGCTGCGCACGTTGAGCGGGCCGATGATCATCATCTGGTTGAGACGCGAGGCGTTCGGGAACTCCGTGATCGCCGGCATCGGTACATAGCGCCCGCGAAAGACTTCGGTCAGGAACATGCGAGCGACGCGCCGGGCGGTCTCGTTCGTGTTGTGGTCGTTTTCAGTGTCGATGACGAGTGCACGCAGCACCTCCTGCATCCGATGCTCGACTTCGGCTTTCAGCTCTTCGAGTTCACCCGGCAGGATGAAGGCCGAGATGTTGTCGTTGGCGTGGTAGCGGGCGGCGGCACCGATCAGCCGGTAGCGGATGCGATCGGATGCGCTCATCGGCGCAGGCGTTGGGCCGGTCGTGAGGATCGGGTCCAAGGTCTCTGTCGTTCGGAACATGGGTCTTCTTGCCGTGGTGAATGATGAAGAGCGCCGTCAAAGCGACCTGAGGTATTGCGCGAGCTCTGATTCCCTTTCGTCGGGGATGCGGACTTGCGACTTCGCAGTCCTTCCCCTTAGATGCAACAACCGGGCTGGATGTGACAGCGCGCTGTTCGAAGGCCGCGACTACCGAGATCAATGCAAGATCATTGCATTCAACGGGCAATAAATGTCGTTTTACATGGAGCATGGATCAGGACACGATAGATCACTGGCGCGCGTGCCTGTGAGGCGGAGCTTTCCGCTCAAGAGGACTTGCGGCTCGATCAATCTTCCTGAAGGACAAGACTCATGTTCCATCACATCCTGGTGCCCACGGACGGCACCCGCTTTTGCGACAAGGCCGTGGATCGTGCGATCGACCTGGCGATGGAGCGCAATGCGGATGTCGTCGCACTGCGTGTCGTGCCGCGATACGCGATGAATTACTTCGATGGCATGACGGTGTTCACGCCCGACGAGATTGCCCGTGCGGAAGCCCTCTCCGTCGATGCAGCCGAACAGTCACTGCAGCCGATGGTGACGCGCGCCGAAGCCAGCGGCGTGCGACTCAAACCTTCAATCACCGTCTCGGACGGCGTTGCGGATGCGATCATCGCCGCGGCGGCCAAATACGGTTGCGACCTGATCGTGATGGCTTCTCACGCGCGATCGGGGTTTGCACGGCTGCTCATCGGCAGCGACACGGACCAGGTCCTGACTCATTCAAAAGTCCCAGTGCTGGTCATCCGCTGAAAGGAAGCCGCCCATGGCGATGTCTGATCGATTGCCGGCCGTTGAGCCTCTGCGCTCCGGCGCGCTGTATCGCCCCGTGTGCGATTTGCTGGGATGCCGTTATCCGCTGGTTCTGGCGGGAATGGGCGGGGTTGCGCGCTCCGAACTGGTGGGAGCAGTCACCCAGGCGGGAGCCTTCGGGCTGTTGGGCATGGTGAGGGAATCGCCAGGCTTGATCCGGCAAGAGGTCGGGAAGGTTCGTTCACTCACCAGCAGCCCCTTCGGTGTGAGCATCATTCCTGCCGCGACGGATCAGAAACTGCTTGACGAACAAGTCGCGACCTGCATCGACCTGAAGGTGCCCGTGGTGTGCTTGTTCTGGGATCTCTCGCACGCCATCATCGGCCGTCTGCGTGAAGCGGGCGCGCTGGTCATGTGCCAGGTCGGCAGTGCCGACGAGGCAGTGCTGGCACAGCAAGCGGGTGCCCAAGTCCTGATCGCGCAAGGGAGGGAGGCTGGTGGTCATGTGCGCGGCAGCCAACCCTTGTGCGACCTGCTTCCGGACGTGCTCGCCAAGGTGGACCTTCCCGTCCTCGCAGCGGGCGGCATCGCAGATGGTCAGGACGTGGCGACTGTCTTGTCGCTCGGCGCACAAGGCGCAATGCTGGGGACGGCCTTGCTGGCGACGCGGGAGTCGTTCGCTCATGACTTCCACAAGCAGGCGATCGTCGACGCGGGGGACGGCGACACGATCCTGACGCAAGCGTTCCACATCAACTGGCCGCGTGGCGCACGGGTTCGAGTGCTGCAAAACAGCGTGACCCGAGGCGATCGGGGTGATCCTTTTGGGCCTGAACTGACGGCCATCGGCCGGGAACCCGATCGACCGATCTATCTTTTCAGCACCGACTCGCCTCTGCGAACAACGACGGGCGACCTGGAGGCCATGGCCTTGTACGCCGGGGAGGGTGCTGCACGCATCCGGGATGTTCGGGCCGCGGGCGAGCGTATCGAGAGCATTGCGCGCGAAGCGGCCGCGTCTCTGTTTGTTGCCACCGAAGCTGTGGCCGAGAGGGTTGAGGTCTCCTCGCCGGTCTGCTATGCGGGCGAGTTGGAGGAGGCCTATCTGGACCTCGCAAGCGACGATGAGGTGCTTGGCGCGCTGAACGAACTGTTGGAGGCCGAACGCGCCGGCGCTCGTGTGTCGATGGAACTTGCCCGCCAGACCGAGGATGACACGCTGAGAGTGATCGCACGGGGCATATGGAAAGACGAAGTGAAGTGGTGCGGTGTCCTGATCCGCGCGATACAAGCTTGCAACGCAGTGCCGAGCACTCGCACTGGCGAGTTCTACGACAAATTGATGGCCATCCCGGATTTGAGAAAACGATTGGAATTTCTCAATCGCGGCCAGGCGTGGGTGGCCAGGAAGCTCGAGACCTTGACGCCTCGATTGCGCGAAAAGCGCCTTCAAAATGAATTGGCCGAAATGCTGTCCTCGCATGTGCAGAACATCGCGGGCTTGGACGACTACCTTCGCGATTCCGGAACTTCCCCCGTCTCGCGTTCAACTTCGTGATCGACTCGCCGGGAGAGGCACCGGGGTTTCCCCGATTCGCAGCACGCGTTCGGAAATTACAGTCATGTAACTTACAGAGTTGTAAGTTAACAAGGCGAACTCATCCCGAGTGCTCGAACAACGAAGGAAACAAGCGTGTCCAAACGGATAACCATTACTGTTGCCGCGGCCGCGGCAACGCTGCTCTATGGCTGCGGAGGAGGAGGGGGCTCAGGAAGTTTTCCGAGCGTGCCGAGCGCCGCTGCCCCGAGTCCAAGCGCTCCCGCCCCCAGTGGTCCTGTCTCCAGCGCTCCGGTGCCCAGCGCTCCTGTTCCCGGCGCCCCTTCTGACTATCCCGTGCAGATCGGGAAGGTGGGGCCCATCGCGGCGGACAACCCGCGCCAACAGCCGTTTGCGTGCGTGAGCCAGCAGATCGGAATGGGACAACCTGTCGTCGACAACCAGAACGGCAACGGCCTCCCGGTGACGGACTCGAACGGCAAGGTCATCGGCTACAGTGCCGACTGCGGCCTGGCCACGCGAGTCGACTACTTCTACCGGAAGGCCAGCGACCCGAACAACAACACGGACCTCACTCCCTACGATCCTGCCAATCCGCCGAACGACGTGGCGACGATCAACGTCAACGGCAAGAGCGTGAAGTTCATCGTCCGCTATGAACGCGGGACGATCAATCGCTTCCTCTACGGCATCGCGATGCTGGCGCCCAACCTGGACCCGAAGAATCCGACCGCGATCGACACATCGGTCTGGAACAAGGATCTCGTCTTCCAGTTGATCGGGGGCGTGGGAACCGGCCATACCCAGGGTCACATCGGCAACGCCACGCGCGGTTTCGTGAACCCGGGCCAGGAGGAACAGATGCCCTACCTGCTGCAGCAGGGCTACGCGGTTGTGATGTCGTCCGGCATGGCCACCTCCACGACCTATAACCTGATGCTCTCCGGCCAGACCGCGTCCATGATCAAGCAGCAGTTCACGGCTGCCTACGGCAAGCCGCGCTTCACGTTCGCGGTGGGTTCCTCGGGCGGCGCTGTGCAGCAGACGATCTTCGCCCAGAACTACCCCGGACTGCTGGACGCGGGCATCCCGATCCAGAACTTCCCGGACATGGTGACGCAGGTTGCGCCGGTCGGCGACTGCGAACTGCTGCACTACTACTTCGACAAGGTCGATGCGCAGGTCAATGGCACCGGCGTGGTCAACCCGAAATGGACGTCCTGGGCGAACCGCGCCATGGTCACAGGCCTGCACGGCATCGACGGCTACGCCAAGCCGACCGACGCGATCCTTCCGGGCACCTCGAGCGCCGTCAAAGGCTCGGATGTCTGCATGGAAGAGTGGCGAGGGGCCGTCCCCGAGTTCATGGACCCGTACTGGGGCCAGACCTACTACACCGACGGCAGCCTGAAGGTGCTGGGCGCCAAGGGCATCGCGTCGACCTTCTGGGGTTACTTCAACGACGTCGTGACAGTCTTCGCCGGCGACCCGAACGCGAAACCGTCGGCCACCACGCCGTCGACCTTCGACAACGAAGGCGTGCAGTACGGACTGACCGCGCTCAAGGCCGGCAAGATCACGGTCGACGAGTTCCTGTCGTTGAACGCTCACGTCGGCGGCTGGAAGGCGGGGCAGGACTTCCTGCCGGAGGGCTTCCCGTATCTTGGCGACGGGAGCAACATGAGCGACTGGGATCCCTGGAGCGCCCGCAACGGATCGGCCTCGACGCATGCCGGCAACCCGAACGACATCGCGCCCCGTACCGTCGCGAATGCAGCCAGCCTGGCCGCTATCCAGAATGCGTACAAGGCGGGCCTGGTCTTCCGTGGCAAGGTCAACACGCCGTTCATCCACATTGAGCCTTACCTCGAAGCCGGACTGAACGAACACGCGACGCGCGAGCCATTCGCTGCCCGCCAGCGCCTGATCGAGAACCAGGGCAATGCCGACAACCTGGCCATCTGGATGACGTCAACGGGCGACGACGATGCCAGCCTGGCTCCCTACGTCCAGCAGGCGCTGCAGGCCGAGACCCAGTGGTTGCTGGCCGGCAGTCGCCCCAGCAGCGTTCAGGACCAGTGCTATGACAGCAACGGCGGCGTCATCGCGGCGGGCCCACACGTCTGGGATGGTCAGCTCTCGGCGGACGGCACCCAAGTCGTGGCCGACACTGTGAACGGTGGCGCCTGCACGAAGCAGTTCCCGATCTACTCGGACGCCCGCGTGGCTTCGGGTGCACCTGTGTCCGGATCGATCTTCAAGTGCGCGCTCAAACCGGTCGTCAGCGCTCTGCATGACGGTACGTACGGCAGCGTGTTCTTCAGCGTCGCCCAGGAGCAACGGCTATTGCAGATCTTCGGCACCGGCGTGTGCGACTACAGCAAGCCGGACCAGGGCCGCCCTGCTGATTTGTAGGCTGAGCGTTGAGCGGCCATGAAGGCCGAGCCGGGATCGGATGGACTCCATTCGGTCCCGGCTTCTTGTTTTTCAGTGCGGCGATGCCGACCGGTGCCGTAGCGCCCGGACACAATACGGGCCACCGAATACAAGTCGAAAGCACCAAGTTGACTCCTCCCACTTCGAAGAAACTCAGACTGCCGCGACCCGCGCGTGAGCGCCAGATCCTGGGCGTTGCACTCGATTTGTTCATTTCGAAGGGGTACCAGGGGACGACGATGGAAGACATCGCGGAGGCCGCCGAAGTGACCCGGCCTGTTGTCTACAACCTCTTCGGCGCGAAAGACGCCATCTATCTGGCATGCCTTCGGCTGGCCCGACGCTGCCTCGATCAGCGCCTGATGGAAGCAGCTGGCGCGCATGTCGACGCCACTGGGCGCGAACGTTTGCGTGCAGGCATCGAAGGCTATTTCCAATTCGTGGAGCAGGATCGTGCCGCGTGGCGTTTGCTTTTCGGCGGGGGTGCTGCGGTCGCAGGGTCCGCCGTCGGCGAGGCCAGGCGGATGCGATTCGAGACGGTCGACCGAATCGCAGCACTGCTCACCCCCTTGATGCCCCAGGTCGCGCAACCCTTTGTCGTGATGCATGCCCACGCGCTCTCGGGGGCGGCTGAGCAGCTGGCCAAGTGGTGGGTCGAGAACGAACAGGTCGAACGTCCGGTGGTGGTGGATCTCTTGATGGATCTGATGTGGCGAGGATTCGAGGCACGCTTTGAGGCTTGAGTCTTCAGCGCGACAACCTCGGCGTTCAAATATGATCGATGTCGCGAGGGCCATTCAGTGGCCTCGGGCCATTTCGATGACGCAGCAGCAGAGAAAGAGAATTCACCATGGCAAAAGCCTATTGGGTCAGCGCATACCGTGCCGTCAAGGATGCCGACAAACTGGCGGCCTACGCCAAGCTGGCGGGCCCCGCCATCACTGCGGGCGGCGGGCGCTTCCTGGCGCGCGGTCTGCCCGCCAAGGTCTACGAGTTCGGGGTGGCCCAGCGCACCGTGTTGATCGAGTTCGACAGCGTCGAGCAGGCCACGGCCACGCATGACGGCCCCGACTACCAAGCTGCATTGGCCGCGCTGGGCGATGGGGCCGAAAGGGATCTCCGGATCATCGAGGGGGTTTGAGCGCGCCCGTCTTGCAAGGCTTGAAAACAAAAGTTCCCATTTAAGCGCTCGTAGTGCGACACTCTGGCTCGTCGGTTAACTCGGGAGCTCAGAATGGATGGCGAAGCGCATGTCTTCGGACACGCATTCTTGCGTGGCGAGCGCCGCCTTACCGTTCCTGAGTACATCGGCCTGGTGGCTTCGTGCCAGGCCGCCTTCGATGCGGCGATGGCCGAATTGCCGCCGTCGAGGCAGGTCGACCTTTGGAACGCTTTTCACCCCGAGACTTTTTTGCCGTCCAGCGGAAGGCGGTTGCTCTGGGTGTTGCGACGAGGCGTACTCGATGACCTGGCGCCAAAGGCCGAGAGCGTCCTCATGCAGCCTTGGCGACCCGTGCCGACAGAGCAAGAGCAATTGGTCTTCCGCGCGATGCTCGAAGCGCTTGCGACCGGCCGGGAGCGACCCAGCGAACTCACGGAGTTCTGCAACGAAATCTATCCGTGGCCTTCGGTGCAGGGAGTGGCCGAATACCTGACCGGAAATCTGGCGGCGGCGGTCCGGGCGGCCACGTTGGATGTCGCCGGGGACCGTCAACCAAGGCGCCTGCACTTGCCCAGCTGGGCACTGGTCGGAACGTTGCTCGACGTGTTGGGCGCTGCTCCGGGCCAATGGGAGGCTCCGCCCGCGGCGTTCACTGCAGCACTGGCCACGGTTCTAGGGGCGGAAAGAGGCAAGCTGACGAGCACACATGCGCGGGTGCTGGTAGAGCTCTACTTTGCGACAGGCGCTGGTCGCGAGGCTTCGGCGCCGGACCCGGTGCTTCGAGACAGGCTGGGCTTTACCGAGCGGAGCACGGCCTCGCAAAACGCGCTCGATGACAAGTTTCATGAGCTTCTGCGGCCGCTGCAAGGGCTTCAGCTGATTCAGATGGGCCGAGGTCTGCGGATAGGCTGGACCGCGCTCACCTTGGTGCACCTGCCGCCCGGCCAGACTGCAAGGGACTCGACCTTTCGAGATCTCCAGTGACGGTGTGCCGAAGGACCGCGTGGTCTCCTTCAGAGCCTCGCTCTCCCGCGGCTAGGCGGGACTGCCCGGTGCGGGTCGCAGCAGCCCGCTCGCGGCGCGGGCGCCGAGGGTCATCTCCGTCATCCACGATACCAGGAGCATGCCGTGGGCCTGCCGGCTTCTTTCATCCGACAGCGCGTGGTCGGCTCCCGCGATGCAACGAGAGGTCACCGATTTGACGTGCTTGAAAGCGCCCAGATAGCTCTCGATGACCGGATGCGGCACTGTCTTGTCGCTGAGCGTGTGAGGCGACTCCTCCCAGTCGCGCGGGCCCTCCGCGTCCGCATCGTGCAACGGATGACTGATGGCCTTGGTCGCCACATAGCGGAACGGCACGGCCCCGCGGGCCTGCCGATGCCTCGCGCCGTGCAGGTGATGCCGCTTCGGCGCTTTCAAGCTGCAAGGCCCTTGCCTCCGCTTGCGTCGGCATGACCTCGGGCAGTGGCGCTCCGTTGGGATTCGCGGGCTCTCGGAAAGCGGTTGCCATCGTCGTCTCCTTGCCACGTTCCCGTCTTCAGGCGCCGCCGATTCCGACGGTGACTTTGCCGGTGCCGCCGCAGGCCTGGCACACGCGGCGTTCCGGATCGCGGCCGGAGCCACCGCATACGCGGCAGAGGGCTTGGCCGGTGGAAGGCGTACCTGCCGGCGCCTCGTCGCCCGGGGACATCGTTGAACGAGGATCCTCGATTTGGACGGACTCTTCGGACTGTTGCGTCGAGTGTTGCGTCTTTCGAATGCTGGGGTCGGACGTGTTCATCGGCTCCTCGCAGTTCTCAATGCCTGATCGCCGCACGAGATTGCACCGTTGCAAGGATTGCGTTGTGCGTGGCGTGCGGGAGTGGTTGTAAGGAAAAGGCGAGGGGCGAGAAATTCAAGTGAGGGGTCGCGATGCCGCGGTGTCCGCCTTTTGCACCCGCAATCAGCGCTCTCGACCGACAGCCGCAGCCTGTGATTGGCGCCAAGTTCCCGTCACGTCAATGGCCAACACAAAAACGATCCTGCGTGTCTTCAGGCGCTGGGGCTTCATCCTCGTGTCGATCGTTGTCCTGGGCGTGCTGCTTTCGCATGCGCATGAGATCGATTGGGCCGGTGCCTGGAAAAGCCTGAGGCGATACCCACCAACGGTTCTGCTGGAGGCGCTTGCAATGGCTGTCCTGAGCCACATGCTGTATGGGTGCTTCGACTTGCTGGGAAGGCGACACACAGGCCACGAGCTCCCGCGCTGGCACACCTGGTGCATCGGCATGGCGAGCTATGCGTTCACGTTGAACCTCGGAGCATTGCTGGGAGGCGTCGCAACGCGCGTGCGCCTCTATGCGCGCGCCAATCTCGACGAGGTCACGATCGCACAATTGATCGCGTTGGGGGCGACGACCAATTGGATGGGCTATGGCGTCGTTGCGGGGACCCTGTTCGCCGCCGGGGCCATCGCACCGCCTTCCCGATCTCATCTGACGCCGGGAGCCCTTCAGGCGCTCGGCATGGCGATGATTCTGTTGGCACTCGCCTATGTCGCTGTCTGTGCGATGGCCCGCGGGCGCACCTGGCAAGTACGCAAGCGCAAGATCCGCCTTCCAGCGCCGGGCCTTGCCTTGTCGCAGCTTCTTGTCTCTGCGGGCCATTGGGCGACCATGGGGGCTGTCATGTATCTGCTGCTGGGCATGGAGGTCCCGTATCCGATCGTGCTCGCCGTGCTCATGGCGGCGGCGATCGCCGGCGTCGTCACGCCCGTTCCTGCCGGACTGGGTGTGCTGGAGGCCGTCTTTCTGGCATTGCTATCGGGCACCGTTCCCCAGGGCAGGCTCGTGGCCGCTGTTCTGGCTTATCGGGCGGTTTACTACCTGGTCCCGCTCGCGGGCGCCGTGGGGATCTACTTCGGGCTGGAGAGGTACTTGTCCAGACGAGGGGGTCAGGATGTCGCCCGCTGTGGTCACTGTGATCCAGTATCACAGCCAACCGCGCGGTACCTGGATGACGAAGGCCCGGCTGGTGCTGGCTGAAGGCCCGCGCGCGCGAGCGTCATGGTCATGCGGTCGCGGTCAGCTCGGCCATGAGTTCTTCCTTGCGCGATTCAAGCTGCTCGCGCATGGCGATCAGGTCGAGGCCGTGCGCCGCACGCGCCTTGACGAAAATCTCGTTGCGTTCTTCCTTGACGTGGTGATCGATGTATTCCCCGAGCACGATCACCTTGGCGTCGAACTTGTCATCGACGTCGGTCGCCTCCTGAATCTGGGCGATCAGGTCCTTGGCGCTGGCATGCTCGACCTCGGCCTCGTCGAGGAGGTCGGTCTCCTTGATCGCTTCACGCAAGGCGGGATAGAAAATCTCCTCCTCGATCTGCGCGTGGACGGTCAACTCCGAGCAGATCTCCTGCGCCAGATCGCGCTTCTTCTGGGGGGCGCTGGCCGCCTTGGACTTGGTCAGCTCCTCATAGGCCTTGAACAGCTTCTTGACGCTGCGATGGTCCGCGTCGAGAAGGCTGCAGGCGTCGGGTGCGGCGCGTTTGGTCGTGGTGGTCGGCATCGTGGGCTCCGGTTGGGTTGTTGACTTGGACGAGTGGGGGAGCATCCGTACGCAGGCGCGGCACGCGTGTCGGCTGCGTCTTGACTAGCGGTAGGACCTCTCCCACCGTGATTGCCGAGATGGTTCAGGCACCCTGTCGCCGGCGCGGGCGGGCGTGGAATTCATCGCGCGGCCAAGTGGGTCCATCGCCTACTCGACGTCTGGCCGCTGGATGACCAGGGTCGAACGCGTCGAAACGGACATTGCAGCCTTCACACACGAGGAGCAATGCGATGGCCGAGTACAGCATCAACCCCACCGCCGAGCCGCGTGGCGCCGCCCATATGGCGGATTTGTCCGTGCGCGGGCTTCCCGCAGGTGGCAGTGGCGTCTCATGGGGCGCCATATTTGCCGGTGCTGCCGGCGCCGCAGCCTTGTCGCTTGTTCTTCTGCTGCTCGGCGCCGGCCTCGGGCTATCGACGGTCAGCCCGTGGGCAAACAGGGGCGCCAGCGCCACGGCCATTGGCGTCGCATCCATTCTTTGGCTGTCGTTCACGCAACTTGCCGCATCGGGCATGGGCGGTTATCTGGCCGGCAGGCTGCGCACCAAGTGGGCAGGGGTCGACATCGATGAGGTGTACTTCCGAGACACCGCGCACGGCTTCCTGGCGTGGGCTGTCGCAACGCTGCTCACTGCTGCGCTTCTGACATCCGCCGTCGGATCGATCATCGGGGCAGGTGCGCAGGCGGGTGCCACGGCGGCGGGCGGTGCGGCAACCGCCGCAGCCTCTGCGACGGCCGCGGGGGCTTCCGCCAGCAACTCTTCGTCCGGCCCCGTCGGCTATTTCATTGACTCGCTGTTCCGCCGAGAGGGCGGCGCACCTGCGGCGGCTCCGGCCGATGCAGGCGCCGCGTCGACTGCAACGACCGGCGCGCCGACGATGCCCGAGCGAAGCAATGCGGTAATCACCACCGAAGTCACCCGCATCTTCATGAACGGCATTCGCACCGGCGCCTTGCCGGCCGAGGACGGCAAGTACGTGGGGCAAGTCGTGGCGCAGCGCACAGGGCTCAGTCAGCAAGATGCCGAGAAGCGCGTGACCGATGCCTTCGCCAAGGCCCAGGCGGCGCTCAACGATGCGAAGGCCAAGGCACAGGAGGCCGCGGACGCGGCGCGCAAGGCTTCTGCCTATGCATCCCTCTGGCTCGTGATCTCGATGCTGGTCGGTGCCTTCGTGGCGAGCTTCGCGGCCACTTATGGCGGTCGTCGTCGTGATCTCTGATCCTCGACTCAAGGAGAACTCACATGCGCTCACTTCTGCTCTATTTTCTTGGCGTGCCGATCCCGATCATCATCCTGATTGCGTTGTTCTCCCGGTGAACCCCCGGGGCAATGGAACTCCTGGACCTCGTGCAGTGGCCCGCGTTTGCGGCATCGATCGCGGCGGCCTATCTCGTCGCTTCGAATGCAAGGGGCAGACGCAATGCAGGTTTCTGGATATTTCTGCTCAGCAATGTCCTGTGGGTGGCTTGGGGGCTTCACACCGGCGCCTGGGCGCTGATCGCCTTGCAGGTTTGCCTGGCCGCGCTGAATGTTCGGGGTCTGTTCAAGACGGAGCCGAGTATGTGACCGTCGCTTCCTGCCGGACCTATGTCGCCGCCCGGTCTTCGTTGCCTGCCGCCGCAAACAACACCGACGCGCGCAGACCTGTCCGGCCGCTCTCGTTCGAAGCCAGCGAGACGGTGGCACCGAATGCACGCGCAATCTCGCGCACGATGGCGAGGCCGAGGCCGGTGCCGTCGGTGTTCTGCGATACGCGGTAGAAGCGCTCGAACACGCGTCCCATCGCTTCGGCCGGAATGCCAGGGCCGTTGTCTTCCACCGAGAGTTCGACCTGATCGCCGATGCGGCGCACTCGCACCGTCACGCGGCCGTCCTCCTGCGTGTAGCGCAGCGCGTTGTCCACGAGATTGCTCACCAGCGCATCGAGCAACGCGGGCTGCGCCACCACCCATGCGGTGTCGGCCTTCTCGGGCAATTCCATCCCCAGATCGATGCGGCGCCGGTCGGCCAGCGCAGCCAGTTGCTCGATGCTGTGCAGCGCCACCGCCGCGAGGTCGACACGCTCGAGGCTCGCGGACGCATCGCGGTGCTCGGCCTGGGCGAGCAGCAACAGCTTGTTGGTGACGTCGACGAGGCGCCGGTTGCTGGTTTGCATGGCGACCCACATGGCGTCCATGTCCGCGCGCCGTGTGTCCCACTCCTGGCGATGCTGCCGCGTGTAGCGCGCGTATTCGATCTGCGAGGCTTGCAGCGCAAGCGGCGTGCGCAACTGGTGGGCGGCGTCCGCGATGAAGCGCCGTTGCGCTTCGGAGTGCGCACGAAGTTGTCGGACGAAGCCGTTGATCGTCTCGGCAACGGGGCGCAATTCGGTGTGCAGCGAACGCGGATCGACCGCGAAATCCAGCCGCATCGGATCGTGCTGCGCGAGTTGCCGGCTCAGCCGAAGGACCGGGCGGAGTTCCCAGGTCAGCGCCAGCGTCGTGAGCCCGATGGCCAGCAGCAGCGCAATCAGCAGGAAGCCGACCGTCGGCAGCCAGAGCGCGCGCAGCATGTGATCCCGGCTGCGGGTGGTCTTGCCGACGGCGATGGTGACCTCCGCGCCGCCGCCGACGTCGTACATGGCGCGCTGGGTCACGACGGCGCGCAGTCGCAGGCCCTGGAACTCGGTGTCATACCACTGCGCGCGGTCCACACCCACCAGTTTTCGTTTCGCCGGCAGCGGGAATCCGGGCATCCCCGCGAGCACGTTGCCGGCAGCATCGGTCACGCTGAGAAAGACCTGGTCGCGATCGGGCGAGGCAAAGAGACTCAGCGCCGAGGGCGGCACGCTGGCCTGCACGTTGTCGCCTTCCCAGATCAGGCGCTCCGACAAGACCTTGGCGGAGGCCAGCAGGTCGTGGTCCTGCACATAGTCGGCCACTGCCGCGGCGTTGCGCCAACTCAGGTAGCCGCACACGCCGACGAACACCGACAGCGGCAGCAGCAGCCATGCCGCCAGTCGCACGCGCAGGCTTGCGAGCAAGTCAGCCTTCGTCGCGCGTGCGCAGCAGGTAGCCGACGCCGCGCAGGGTGATGATGGTGGCCTGCGCCGTCTCCAGCTTGCGCCGAAGACGATGCACGTAGAGGTCCACGGCGTCGGCGCTGGCTTCCTCGTCGAGGCCGAAGATGGCGTCGACCAGTGTTGGCTTGGAAACGGTGGTACCCATCTTGAGCATCAGCGTCTCCAGCAACGTGCGCTCGCGCGGCGGCAGCGCCAACTCTGCGCCTGCGAGCGCGAACTGACGTGTGCGCAGGTCATAGTGCAGATCGCCGCAGAGGATGTCGTTGGCCTTGCCCGGCACCTGGCGACGGACCAGCGCCTTGATGCGCGCGACCAGTTCACGGACTTCGACGGGCTTGACGAGGTAGTCGTCGGCGCCGATCTCCAGGCACATCACCTTCTGGTCCAGCGATGCGGTCGCGGTCAGGACCAGTACCGGCACATCATCCCGCCGCGCCCGCAAGCGCCGCAGGACGCCCTTGCCCGAGAGACCCGGAATGTTGAGGTCGAGCAACACGACGTCGTAGCGGGTCTGCTGCAGCAGGCGGTCGGCGGCATCGCCGTCTTCGACGTGATCGATCACGAAGTCCTGTTCCCGCAGCAGGTTGGCAAGCCATAGGGCGAGTTGCGGGTTGTCTTCGACGAGCAGGAGTTTCATGGAGGTGCGGGATTCTAGAAAACCCGGCGAAGGTCCGTGCGGCCTAGGGTTTACCAGCGGAAATCGCGGTATGCACCGAAAGCCGGCTGAAAGAACGCGAAACCTAGACTGGCCGCGTCCTGCGACACCTCGGTCGCGCGGCATTTCTTCCAGCCTCCAGGAGACATTCCAATGCGTGCTTTCCACCGCAACCTGCTTGCCACCGCCCTGTGTTCCGCGTTGGCAGCGGCGGCCCCCTTCGCCCAGGCTGCCGAGCCGATCACGATCATGGTCGGCGGCATCAACAAGATTATCTACCTGCCGGCCAAGCTCACCGAGGCACTGGGCTACTTCAAGGACGAAGGCCTGACCGTGGAGCTGCAATCGCAGCCGGCCGGCGTCGATGCCGAGAATCAGCTGATCGCCGGTGCGGTGCAGGGCGTGGTCGGCTTCTACGACCACACCATCGACCTGCAGAGCAAGGGCAAGGAAATCCAGGCGATCGCCGTGTTCTGCAAGGTCCCGGGCGAAGTCGAACTGGTGTCGACCAAGGCCGCAGCCGATTTCAAGACGATGGCCGACGCCAAGGGCAAGACGCTGGGCGTGACTGGCCTGGGTTCGTCGACCGAATTCCTCACCCGCTACCTCGCCGATCGCCAGGGCGTCGCGACCAAGGACTATTCGCTGTTGCCGGTCGGCGCAGGCAACACCTTCATCGCGGCCATGAAGCAGGACCGCATCCAGGCGGGCATGACCACCGAGCCCACCGTTTCCGAGATGCTCAAGACCGGAGATGCCAAGGTGCTGGTCGACCTGCGCACCGAGAAGGACACGAGCGCGGCGCTCGGCGGCCTCTATCCGGCCGCGAGCTTCTACGTGCAGAACGCATGGGCCGAATCGCACAAGGAGCAGGCCGCGAAGCTGGCCCACGCCTTCGCGCGAACGATGGAATACATCCACACGCACAGCGCCGAGGAAATTGCCGAGAAGGTGCCGCGCGACTACTACGGCAGCGACAAGGCCCTGTACGTGCAAGCGCTGGGCGCCTCGCTTCCGATGTTCACCGCCGACGCGAAGATGCCCGCGGGCGGTCCCGAGACGGTGCTGAAGGTGCTGGCCACCTACAAGCCGCTCATCAAGAGCAAGAACATCGACCTGTCGAAGACCTACACCAACGCCTACCTCGCAGCGAGCGCCAAGTGACGAACACGACGAACGCGGCGGACACGCCAGCCATCCAGTTCCGCGACGTCTCGCTTCGCTTCATCTCGGCGGACGGCAACGCGACGGTCGCGTTGCGCAACTTCAGCATGTCGGTGGCGCGCGGCGAGTTCGTCGCCATCGTCGGTCCGACGGGCTGCGGCAAGTCGACCACGCTGAACATGGTCACCGGCCTGCTTCGCCCCACGGTGGGCGAGGTGCGGGTGATGGGCCAGCCGGTGCAGGGCATCGATCCGCGGATCGGCTTCGTGTTCCAGGCCGATGCGGTGTTCCCGTGGCGCAGCGTGACCGAGAACGTCGCCGCAGGCCCGATGTTCCGCGGCAAGTCGAAGAAAGAAGCGCACGAGATGGCCGCGGAATGGATTCACCGCGTCGGCCTCGGCAAGTTCGGCGAGCACTACCCGCACCAGTTGTCGGGCGGCATGCGCAAGCGCGTCGCGCTGGCGCAGACCTTCATCAACAGCCCCGAGATCCTGCTCATGGACGAGCCCTTCTCGGCACTCGACATGCAGACCCGCACGTTGATGCAGGACGAACTGCTCAAGCTCTGGTCGGGCACGGGCGGCTCGGTCGTCTTCGTCACGCACGACCTCGAAGAGGCCATCGCGCTCGCTGACCGCGTGTTTGTCCTGTCGGCACGCCCCGGCACGCTCAAGCGCGTCTACGACATCGACCTGCCGCGCCCGCGCATCACCTCGCAGGTGCGCTACGAGCCGCAGTTCATCGAGCTTTCGAAGCACATCTGGGACGACCTTCGCCAAGAGGTGGTCCTTGCCTGAGTCCCTTGCCGAATTTCGTTTTCCGGAGCCTTTTCAACAATGACCGAACTAGTCCTGCCCGCCGTCCTGAGCGACGACGCGCTGGCCCGCGAGTCCGAGCGCGCGCAGGCGCGCATTCGCCGCCGACGTTCCATGATCATCTCGCTGCGCGTGCTGGTGCTGCTGGTCGTGCTCGGCGGCTGGGAGATTTCCGCCCGCCACAAGTGGATCGACCCGTTTTTCTATTCGATGCCTTCGATGATCTGGGACCAGCTCGTCGAGTGGATACGCGAAGGCACCGCGCAGGGCTCGCTGTGGATGCAGGTCGCCGTGACGCTGGAAGAAACCGTCATCGGCTTCCTCATCGGCTCGATCGCCGGCGTGGTGTGCGGCATCCTGCTGGGCCGCAACAAGCTGCTGTCGGATGTCTTCAGCCTCTACATCCAGATCGCCAACTCCATTCCGCGCGTGGTGCTGGGTTCGATCTTCGTGATCGCATTGGGGCTGGGCATGGCGTCGAAGGTGGCGCTCGCCGTGGTGATGGTGTTCTTCGTCGTCTTCGGCAATGCCTTCCAGGGCGTGCGCGAAGCTGACAAGTACATGATTGCGAACGCGCAGATCCTCGGCGCCTCGCCGCGGCAGGTCACGATGTCGGTCGTCATTCCCTCGGCGATGTCGTGGATCCTGGCGAGCCTGCACGTGAGCTTCGGCTTTGCGCTGGTCGGCGCCGTGGTCGGGGAATTCCTCGGCGCGAAAGAGGGCATCGGCCTGCTGATTTCGACCGCGCAGGGCGCTTTCAACGCGAGCGGCGTGTTCGCCGCGATGATCGTGCTGGCCGTGGTGGCGCTGGCTGCAGACTTCCTCCTGACGTCGCTCGAGAAGCGCCTTCTCAAATGGAGGCCCGCGGCCTTCTGAGCACGTCGCGCGCTATCGACGCACCGTCGACATCACGGTCGCGCGGCACCTGGGCTGCTCGGCAGGCGGCAGCAGGCGGCAGTTGTCCAGGGCGCGTTGCTGCATGTCGCTCAGTCGCGGTTGATTGCGCCGTGGAGGCGAATTGTTCCAGTGGTTCGGCGGCGGGCTGTGCCAGTTCGGATGGCGAGGGGGCTGGTGCCAGTTCTGGTTGTGATTCCACCGCTGGCCGGGGCCGCGCTGCCAGCCCCTTTCCCACATGCAGCGGTCGAAGTTCACGCCCCGCCGGTCGCAAGCCCTGAGGTCGCGATCGAACTGGGGGCTGTTGTGCCACTGGGCCATGGCGGACCCGGTCGTCGTGAGCCCTGCGATCGCGAGGAGCATTGCCGAGATCAATTTCTTCATGGCACGGAATATTGCACTCGCATGCGCTTCACGCAAGGCGAACGTTTTGGATTCCGGCGCGTTCAATGATCTGGCTTGGACGCAAACAGGTTCAGGCCCATCTTTTCGGAGAGGTACTTCGAAACGCGCTGACCCTTGATGCTGTTCCCCGCGTCGTCGAGCGCGGGCGAGAAAGTGCCCAAGCCGCCCTTGCCGGGAGCGACCGTCACGATGCCGCCGCTGACGCCGCTCTTGCCGGGCAGGCCGATCTCGTAGAGCCAGTCGCCCGAGAGTTCATAGAGCCCGGCCGTCGCCAGGACCGCGAGCACGCGTTTGCAGACCGACTCGTCGACGACGCGCTCCTCCGTCAGCGGATTGACACCGCCGTCCGCCAGCGTGGCACCCATCACGGCGAGGTCCTTGGCCGTGACCATCAACGAGCACTGCCGCGTGTAGATGTCGGTGGCCTCCAAGGCATCGAAGTAAAGCCGGCCATAGCCTTCGAGCAGCTTGGCGATCCCGCGATTGCGCATGTTCGTCTCCGACTCGGATTCATAGACTTCCGAATCGAGTTCGAGCCTCCGTCCTGCGAAGCGCGACAGCCCTTCATGGATGAACTGCCATTTTTCCTCCGCGCTTGAACCCGGCGCCAGGCTTGTCGCAGCGATTGCGCCGGCATTGACCATTGGATTCATCGTCCGATCCTTGTTGATCTCGAGAGCGATCACCGAGTTGAACGGCATTCCGGTCGCGTTGACGCCCAGCTTCTTTCGAGCCTCTTCCGCCCCGATCGCCTCGCAGACCAGCGCAAAAACGAAGGGCTTCGAAACGCTTTGTATCGAGAACGCGTGGTCCGTGTCGCCGACGGCGTGAATCGAGCCGTCGACCGAAACGACGCAGACCCCGAAAAGCTCCCTGGGTACCTTTGCCAGGGCCGGGATGTAATCGGCGACCTTGCCCTCGTCTGCGGTCTTGTAAAGCGCGTACGCCTCATTCACCAGCGCCCGCACTTCGTCCGGTGGAGGAAGCCGACCGGTTGAAACGCGGGACAGGTCCGACGGTTTGTCCGCAGGGACCGATGTGTGCACAGGCTTTTCTCGCGGCCGGAGTTACTGATTTGCCTGAAGCATCGCCGCCATCTTCTGGTGAATCAGGTTGACGGCCTTCAGGGGACGCAACATCACCTTGAACTCGGTGATCTTGCCGTCGTCGTTCCACTTGATCATGTCGACGCCATTGACGCTGATGCCGTCCATCTCGACCTGGAATTCGAGAACCGCATCGCGGTCGCCCGTGAACTCCCGGACGTAGCGAAACGACGGATTGAAGAAAACGTCGAAGGCGGCGGTCAGATAGCCCTTCGTGATGGCCTTGCCGATTTGCGGCGTGTGCACAACCGGCGAATGGAAGACCGCCTCATCGGCAAGAAGCGCATCGAGGCCGTGCACATCGCGTTCCTTGACGAGGCGGTGCCAGATCTCGATCGGGCTGGGCGACATGGATGGGCTCCGGAAAATGGATGCCCGACTCTGCCTCGCCCCGGCAGGAAAGACAAGCCCGCGCCTGTCGTTCCTACTGGGCCGAAGCCACGGACGCCGTGCTGTGGCTCAGCCACGCAAACACGTCGGGGCTTGCGACACTGACTGTCGTGGCCGCCTCGGCGAGCCTCAGCTCACCCTTTGCGGCTTCGCCGGTGACGATTCCGGCCGCAGATGCCAGGGTCACTGCCCCGGCCAAGATGAAGTTCCATGTCGTGTTCATTGCTGCCTCTCAGGGAAGAGAGTTTGGGGCAAATTACCCGGGCAGAAACAACACAAAACGAACTGCAGTGTTCGTTCTCAGGAAACAATGAGGGGGTTCCAGGATTGGAAAAGGTGAATTCCCGAGGCCGAACTCAGGGGCGCGCCAGCCTGGTCAATTCGCGAACGTCCGAAGCCCCGCCCAGCGCCCAGCAGGCGTTCAACAGTGCGGTGGTCTGCTCGGCGCCAAGAATGGCGTCCGACAGCCCATGGAACTTGCGCTCCAGGTCGGCGTCGTTCATCGGGCGCTGCAGCGAGCCGATCGCATGCTCGACGAACACATGCTCACGACGGCCATCGATGAGCACCGCGGTCACGTCGGCGCTGGCCTCGTTGATCTGGTCATCCACCGTCGCGACGACCTTGCGGCGCAGCGCGACGACGTCCGGGCGTGCCACGATGGCGTCGGCGAACTCCTCTTCGGCGGCGCGGCCGAACAGCAAGCCGGCCGCGCAGCCGTGATAGACGCTGAACTTGCCCTGCAAGCCGTCGGCCGGTTCCTTCTTGCCGGTGAGCTCGAGCACCAGTGAATGCACCTTGAGTTCGATGCGCTCGATCTGCTCGGCCTTGATGCCGCGCTCGCGCAATTGGACGCAGGCATCGATGCTCGGATGAATGACGATGCCGCAGGCAAAGGGCTTGTAGCTGTTGAACGAAATCTCGAAACGTTCGCCGAGCTCGTCGGTGACTTCGTGCCACGCGTATTTCGTCGACACCACCTGCGCCCAGCCCCGAGGCGCTTCGATCGCCTTCGGGCTCGCGGTGTAGCCGTGCTTGGCCATCAACGCAGCCATCAGGCCGGCACGCGCCGCACCGCCCGGATGAAAAGGCTTGGTCATGGTGCCGAACTGCTCGCGCAGGCCGACCGGCTGCGAAGCGGCAATGCCGAGCGCCATCGCGGTCCGGTCCGCGTCCAGGCCGAGCAGGCGCGCGCATCCTGCCGCGGCCCCGAGCATCCCGGTAGTGCCGGTGATGTGCCATCCGCGGTCGTAGTGCTCGGGATAGACGGTGTTGCCCAGGCGGCAGGCAACGTCGATGCCGAGCACCAGTGCGTCGAGCACTTCGCGGCCGCTCGCACCGGTGTGCTCGGCCAGTGCCAGCAGGGCCGAGGCCACGGGGCCAGCCGGGTGGATGATGGTCTTGAGATGCGTGTCGTCGAAATCGAAGGTGTGCGAGGTGATGCCGTTGAGCATCGCCGCGTTCGCGATGTCGACCTTCTCGGCGCGCCCGAGGATCGTGGCCTGCGGCGCGGGTTGCAGTTCCTTGACGGCCGCCAGCGCGGCCTCGACGGCCTCATGCCGTGCGGCGCCCACGGCGCAACCGAGCCAGTTGAGAAAGGTGCGATGGGCCTCGTGGTCCACCGCGTCGCTCCAGCCGCGCGAGGCGTGGCCTGCCACGTAGTCGGCAAGGATGCGTGTGATGGGCGGGGCGTTGTGGTCTGCGGCGACCTGGGTGTTGCGGGCCATGGATGAAAAGTCTTCGCGTGATCGGTTGAAGAAGGAGAAAGAAAGGGAAGGGGAGCAGGGCTCAGTTTTCGAGCTGGATGTGTCGGTCTTGCGCGAGTTGGGTCCAACGCGCGACATCGGCGCGGATGTAGTCGCCGAACTCCTTCGAGGTCATGGGCATGGGCTGGATGGCTTCGATCGACAGCTTCTCGGCCATGTCAGGCGCCTTGAGGACCGTATTCAGCGTGTTGTTCAGCGTCTGCACCACGTCGGCAGGGATGCCGGCCGGGCCGACCACGCCGTACCACTGCATGGCGTCGAAGCCTTGCAGGCCGAGTTCCTCGAGCGTCGGCACGTCCTTGATTTGCGGATGGCGCGTCTTGCCGGTGACGGCCAGGGGGCGCGCCCGGCCCGACTTGATGTGCGGCATGGCGGCGGCCAAGCCCGGAAACATGGCCTGGGTCTGGCCGCCGATCAGGTCGGTGAAGGCAGGTGCGACGCCGCGATAGGGCACGTGCGTCATTTGCAGGTCCAACTGCTGCTTGAACAGTTCCATGGTCAGGTGGGTCAGCGAGCCAGCGCCCGCCGAGCCGTAGCTGAGCTTGTTCGGGTTGCTCTTCACGTACTCGACGAACTGCTTGAAGTCCTTCGCAGGCACGTCGGCATTGATGACCAGCACATTGGGCGTGCCGCCGATCATCCCGATCGGGGTGAAGTCCTTGATGGGGTCGTAGGGCACGCGGCGCGTGGCCGGGCTTGTGCCGTGCGTGGCGACGTAGCCCTGCATCAAGGTGTAGCCGTCCGCAGATGCGCGCGCCGTGTTCTGCGACGCGATCACGCCGCCGCCACCGCCCTGGTTGTCAACGATGAAGGTCTGGTTGAGCAGCTTGCCCCAGCGCTCGGTCACCGTGCGGCCCACCATGTCGCTGCCGCCACCGGCAGCCACCGGCACGATGTAGCGGATGGGCTTGTTGGGGAAGGCCTGCGCGTGCGCGATGCCATGGAGCCCCAGCAGGGTCGAAGGGATTGCGAGGGTGAAGGTACGGCGTTGCATGGGATGTCTCCTTTTGCTTTTGAGGGAAGCGGCTGTGCTGTCGGTCAGCGCCGGGTGCTTTGCAAGCGGGCGTAGGCGTCGCTGACGTGGCGTGCCATCAGGTGCTCGCAGCGGGCGATGTCGCCCTTGTGCAGGGCGGCGGCGATCCTGGTGTGCTCGGTGATTGACGCGCGCATGCCTGTGTCCTGCGAAAGATTCTTCAGGCGCGACAGGTGCAGCTTCTGGACGATGCCCCGATAGGTGTCTGCCATGGCATTGTTGCCCGCGGCCTTGACGATGGCCCAGTGGAAGCGAAGGTTCTCGCGGTAGTAGCGCTGTACATCGTGAGCGGCAAAGGCGGCGTTCATGGCGACGATGGAGGCATCGAGCACATCGGCCAATGCAATGCGAGCGCCATCGTCGAGCCGCGCCGCGCGCCGCCCCGCAAAGCCATCGAGCACGCCACGCATCTCGTAGAGATCGCGCACCTCTTCGGGACTCGGCTCGCGGACGAACACCCCCGCGTGCTTGCGCGCCACGACCAGGCCGGTGCTTTCGAGTTCGCGCAGGGCCTCGCGCACGGGAACCCTCGATATGCCGAGGCGCGCGGCGACGTCGGGCTCGTTGATGCGCTGGCCGGGCTGGAGTTCACCCCGCAGGATCATGGCCAGCATGTCGTCGCGGACCAGCTTGGCCAGCGGAATGTCGCGCACGGTCGAGCGTTGGTCGGCGGGTGTGTCGGAGAGCCAGGGCAGCATCCGGATGTCCTTCAAGGTTGGCATATCGTATACGACAACTCCATCAAATGTCCACGTTTCATCGATAAGTGTTGACACTTATAGATAAAATGAAAACAATCTGGCGCATCCCAGCACTTCCTCCCACCTCTCCGAATGCCCCATCTGCCCGCCTCACCCGCCCTGCAGCGCTTTCGCGTGATCGACCTCACCCAGGTGCGCGCAGGCCCGACCGCCTGCCGGCAATTGGCCGACTGGGGCGCCGATGTCATTCAGGTTCAGATGCCCGAACACATGCGCGGTGACGACACGCTCGGTGGGCAGGACGGCTCCGACTACCAGTACACCCATCGCAACAAGCGCTCCATCACGCTGAACCTCAAGGAAGAGGCGGGCATCGCGACATTGAAGCGACTGATTGCCGGCGCGGATGTGGTCGTCGAGAACTTCCGCCCCGACGTGAAATACCGCCTGGGCATCGACTACGAGACGCTGGCGGCGGACAACCCGGGGCTGGTCTACGCCAGCATCTCGGGCTTCGGGCAGACCGGCCCGCTCGCGACGCGACCGGGCTTCGACCAGATCGCGCAGGGCATGGGTGGCTTGATGTCAGTGACCGGCCTGCCGGGCGACGGCCCCGTGCGCGTCGGCATTCCGATCGCCGACCTGTGCGCCGGCATCTTTGCGGCACAGGGCATCCTGGTTGCACTGCTGGAGCGCGAGACCTCCGGCCGCGGCCAGTGGCTGCACACCTCGCTCCTGGAGTCGATGGTCTACATGATGGACTTCCAGACCTCGCGCTACCTGATCGATGGCGAGGTCGGCACGCAGGCGGGCAACTTCCATCCGACCAGCATCCCGACGGGCGTCTACAAGGCGCGCGACGGCTATCTCAACATCGCGGTGTTCGGCTCCAAGATCTGGGAACGCTTCTGCAACATCCTCGGCGCGCCGGAATGGATCACCGATGTGCGCTATCACGACAAGCCGTCGCGTTCGGTCAACCGCGATGCGCTCAACGCGGAGATCAACCGGCGCCTTGCCACGCATGACCGAAGCCACTGGATCGAGCAGTTCAACGCCGGCGGCGTGGCCTGCGGCCTGATCAGCGACATGCGCGAGGTCTTCGGGGAGCCGCAGATCGAGCATCTGGGCATGGTCAAGGAAGTCGTCTCGGCGAGCTTGGGTCCGCAACGCCTTGTCGGGCAGCCGATGCAACTGGAGCGCACGCCGAGCACGATCGCCCGCGCCGCCCCGCGCCGGGGAGAACACACCGAGGAAATCCTGCGCGAACTGGGCATCGATGCGGACGAACTCGCCCGCATGAAAGCGACCGGAGTTTTTTGAACATGTCGAATCCCACCTACGAATCCCCAACCGAACGCGTCCAGACCTGGCTCGACGCAAGCACGCTGCACATCCGTTTCAACAACCCAGTGCGTCACAACGCGCTGTCGGTCGACATGTGGGAAGCCGTGCCGCCGCTGCTTCGTCTGGCGCAGCAAGACGATCGTGTGCGTCTCGTCGTGTTCTCGGGGGCTGGGGAGAAGGCCTTCGTCTCCGGCGCCGACATCTCGCAGTTCGAGGATATGCGCGCCGCGCGCGAAGCCGTGACCCGCTACGAAGCCATGGCCGAAGAGGCGCTGATGAGCATCCACGACTTCCCGAAGCCGACGCTCGCCTGCATTCGCGGCTACTGCATCGGCGGCGGCGTGAATGTGGCGATCAGCTGCGACATCCGTATTGCGTCCGAGGACGCGGTGTTCTCGATCCCAGCGGCGCGCCTGGGTCTGGGTTACCGCTATTCGGCGATGAAGAACCTGGTCGACCTGATCGGCCCCGGCGCAGCGAAGGATCTGTTCTTCACGGCCCGTCGCATCGACGCCGTCGAAGCCAAGTCACTGGGACTGGTGACACGCGTTGCCGCTCCGGCAGCGCTGGAGCAACTGCTGGCCGAGTACACCGACGCCATCGCCGACAACGCGCCATTGACGGTGGCGGCCGGCAAGGCGATCACGCGCGAGATCCTCAAGCCTTCGCCGGAACTGGACCTGGCGCTGTGCACGTCGCTGATACGCGGTTGCTTCGAGAGCGCCGACTACACCGAAGGCCGCACGGCCTTCATGCAGAAACGCAAGCCGGTCTTCAAGGGCCGCTAGCCAGGGAATCGGAGACACCATGCAGTCTTACTGGATGCAGATGACCGACACGGCCACGGTGTTGGAAGTGCGCGAAACCGATGTGCCGAAGCCCGGACCGCAGCAGTTGCTGGTGCGCATGCACGCCGCGGCGCTCAACCGCGGCGAGTTCGTCGCGGGACACGGCCTGCACGGCCAGGCCGGCAGCTGGAAGGCGATCGGCGGGGAGGGCGCCGGCGAGGTTGTCGCCGTCGGGGCCGAAGTCACCCGCTTCAGGCCGGGCGACCGGGTCATGGGCAGATGCGCCGGTGCGTTTGCCGAGTACGCGTTGATGGAGGGAGCCGAGGCGATGGCCATGCCGTCCGGCCTGTCGTGGGAAGAAGCCGCGAGCGTCGCGCTGACCTTTCTCGTGTCGTATGACATGCTGGTGTTGCAGGGCCGGCTCCGGGCTGGCGAGTGGGTTCTGATCAACGGTGTGTCGTCGGGCGTCGGCGTGGCCTCACTTCAACTTGCCAAGGTCCTGGGTGCGAAAGTCATCGGCACCTCGGGTTCGGCGGACAAGCTGGCTTCGCTGAAGCACCTCGGTCTGGACGTCGCGCTCTGCACGCGCGCGTCGGATTTCGCAGCAGCAGTGATGGAGGCGACCGGGCAGCACGGCGCAGACCTGGTCGTCAACACGGTCGGCGGGACGGTCTTCGCGGAGAACATCCGCGCCATCGCCTTCGAAGGCCGGCTTGCGACCGTGGGCTACGTCGACGGCGTCGTGCATGCGGACCTCGACCTTGCGGTGCTTCATGCAAAGCGGCTCACGCTGTTCGGGGTTTCCAACAAGCTGCGGAGCAAGGCGCAGCGGGCGGCCGCAGTGCCTGCTTTCGTCGCGGACGTGCTGCCGCACATCGCATCCGGCGTCATCAGGCCGCAGATCGATCGGGTGTTCGACTTCTCGCAGCTTCAGGACGCCAAGGCGCACATGGAAGCCGGAGGCCACATCGGAAAGATCGTCCTGCGCATGCCGGCCGCGGCCTGATCCCAAGACAAGACAACGCAAAAAAATGGAGACAAGCGCATGAAGATGAAAACCCTTGCATTGGCACTTGGCCTGTGCACATTCGGCTGCACGGTGTGGGCGCAGCCGGCCGACTATCCGAACAAACCGATCCGGCTGGTCATCGGCTTCGCGCCGGGTGGTGCAGCCGACCTGGTTGCGCGAGCCATGAGCGATTCATTGGGCAAGGCGCTCGGCCAACCGGTGGTGGTCGACAACAAGCCGGGCAATGGATCGAGCATCGCCGCGGATCTGGTCGCCAAGGCACCGCCCGATGGCTACACGCTGCTGATCGCGAGCCCGAGCAGCATTTCCGTCAATCCCGCGCTCAATCCCAAGCTGACGTACACGGCGCGCGATCTCGCGCCCGTCACGAAGATCACGACTTCGCCGCTCGTGCTGGCCGTCAATCCTTCCACCGGGATTCACTCGGTCGCCGATCTCATCGCCGCCGCGAAGAAGGAGCCTGGCAAGCTCAACTACTCCACGTCGGGGAACGGTTCGGCACCGCACCTGGGCGCTGCGTTGTTCAGCCAGGTCACCGGCGCGGTCATGACCCACATTCCTTATCGTGGGGGCAGCCTGGCGATCCAATCGGTGATGGCGGGCGATACGCAGTTGACCTTCGGCACTTCGCCCTCGGTGCTGCCGATGGCGAGCGGAGGGCGCCTGATCGCGCTCGCAGTCAGCACGCGAGAGCGTTCGCCTTTGGTGCCGGGGCTGCCCGGCATGAAGGAGGCGGGGCTGCCTGAGTACAACCTCGAATTCTGGTACGGCATGTTCTTGCCGGCCGGAACGCCGCCTGCGATCGTCGCGAAGATCTATGACGCGACCATCAGCGCCATGCAGCAGCCAACGGTCAAGGCAACGCTGGCGCGCGAAGGGACCGAGGTGTCGCTCTCGAAATCGCCCGAGCAGTTCAACAGCTTCCTGGCCGAAGACAGCAAGTTCTGGGTCAACCTGGTCAAGAGCGCCAACGTCAAGGTGGAGTGAAGGGCTGGCCGGCAAGGTCCCCCACATCGTCAGACGTTAGGATTGGTCATGCCGCCCCCATCTTCCAGCACTCGTGGTTCCGCACTGTCGGACGCGATCGTCACTGAACTCAAGCAGCTGATCTATACCGGCGAATTCAAGCCGGGGGAGCGGCTCAACGAAGCGGCGCTGGCGTTGCGCATGGGCACCAGCCGCGGGCCGATCCGCGAGGCCATCAAGGTGCTGGCAGGCCTGGGCATCGTCACGGCCGTCGCCAACCGCGGTGTGTTCGTGCGGCAACTGTCGCTGCGTGAGATGGTCGAGATCTACGAATTGCGCGCGCTCGTGTTCGGCTACGCCGCCGAGCGTGCCTGCGAGCATCTGACGGAGGATCACAAGAAGCAGTTTGAGGAACTGCTTGCAGCGATGGACGCTGCCTGCGAGGCGGAGGACGGCACGCTCTACTACGAACTCAACCTGCAGTTCCACGCCCTGATCCTCGTACTTTCGAACAACCGGCGCGCCCATCAGGCCTACGACGACTACGTGAAGGAACTGCACCTCGTGCGGCGAAAGTACTTCAACGCGCCGGGCAACATGCGCCGTTCGAACGTGGAGCATCGCGCGATCTACGATGCCATCGCGGCATCGAACCGCACGCGCGCGCGGGCGGCGGCGGAACGCCACGTGCTCGCCGGCAGGGAGCGGCTGCTGTCCAACTTCGAGGCGCCGCTCCCGGGCGCTTGAGCCCACCGAGGCACCGCGACGGTCGGCCGACCACCTAGCCCAAGGCTAGCAGGTCCTGGATCGACGACCTCCACAGCCTGGCGTCGCTGTTCGATGCGCGCGGTCATCGATGGGCGGCGCATCACGACGTGAGCCGCATAGGCCTGTTGCTTGCTCAGGGCGATCGAATCCAGCGCCCAGTTATGCACCCACAATGCCTTGAGGGCGCGGATCTTCTCCAGGGTCTCCGCGATCGTGCTCGCGAGTGACGCTGGGGCGGTGTCTTGAGCCACTCCAAGTGGCTGCCTGATGCTGCGGGGGAGGGTGCATAAGCCCAATCGATGGCCGGGCGCAACGCCGCCTTTCCAATCGCCGTCTCGATCGTTGCGGCCATCGCAGCCTCCGTGGCGTCGAACGCCTTGCGGGCCCAGTCGGCAATTCGGCGTGAGCCTGGAATGATGATTCGTCTGCCGTACAGCCAGATGCGGGCGGTTCGCACCAGGTCGTCCGGGTGAGCGGCCTCCAGGGCAGCGACCGCGAGAACCTGTTCGAGCTTCTGCCGCTGGACCTCATCCAGGTCGTTCAGTCCAAGATAGGTGCGAGCCCAGACTTGGTGCTCGTACAGCGTCTGGCGACGTTCGTAGAGTGACCGGAGGCTGGCGATGCTCACGCTGGGCGATCTCAACGCTTCAGGAAAGTCGTGTGCGCTTGGCGAAAGCCACGACCTCTGCAAGCTCGGCCACATGGTCCGCATGCTGGGTGGCGAGCGCATCGAGTTTCCCGCGGCCCGCAGGCAGCAGATGAACCTCCACCTGGCGGCGATCCGTGGTGCTTGAACTGCGCCTGACGAGACCCGCTTCCTCGCAACGCGACACCAACGCAACCACCCCGTGCGGCTGGGCCTGCAGCCTTTCCGCGATCTCGCTGATCGAGGCCCACTCCCGCCCCGGAAAACCCTGCGTGTGCAGCAGCACCTGGTACTGAAGCACGGTAATGCCTTCGGCGCGTGCCGCGTCCTCGCTGAAGCGAAGGAAGCTTCGGAGTCTGAACCTGAAGTCCGAAAGCGCTTCGAAACGCTGCTTGTCGATGGGTCCCCGCGTGCTGGACATTGTTGGCTCTGAAGGAGATGAGGCAATGCAATGTAGCAGCGGCGTGGTCACATGAGGGTATTCACTCACAACATGATGTATTTATCCTCATAACATGACATACCTGACTGCAGTCTGACTGCTGTCTGACTCGCGTAGGCGGTGCGCTCTTTGGGGCGCCGAACGCAGATTCCATGCAAGCCCTCGCTCCATGCTGCGCCTGCGGCGCAAATGACCAAACCCATTCTGATCAATGGGAAGACCGCCTATGCCAATCAAGAGCAAGAAGAACTTCGTCTCCGGCCTCATGTTCGCCTGCGTGGGTGCGGCGTTCGCGCTGGGAGCCACCAGCTACAACGTCGGCAGTGCGGCTCGAATGGGGCCGGGCTACTTCCCGCTGATCGTCGGTGTGCTGCTGGCGGCGCTGGGACTTGTGGTGGTCGCCGGATCGCTCACTGGGAAGACGGTCGACGGGGATCCGGTCGGCAAGATCGCCTGGAAGCCACTCGGCTTCGTCATCGGCGCCAACCTGCTATTCGGCATCTTGCTCGCGGGCCTGCATAGCGTCGGCCTGCCGGCCATGGGACTGATCATTGCGATCTACGCGCTCGTCATCGTGGCGTGCATGGCAGGCACCAATTTCTCGATGAGGCTAGCACTGATCCTCGCGACCGTGCTCGCCATCGGTTGCTACCTGATCTTCATCATCGGCCTGAAGCTGCAGTTCCAGGTGTGGCCCACCTTCATCAGCGGTTGAACACGAACCCGCACCTATGACTGATCTGATCAACAACCTTTCGATCGGCTTCGCCACTGCGGTGACGCTGCAGAACCTGGTCTACGCGTTCTTTGGTTGCCTGCTGGGCACGCTGATCGGCGTCTTGCCGGGCATCGGCCCCACGGCCACGATCGCTATGCTGCTGCCGGCCACCTACGCGTTGCCACCTGTGGCCGCGCTGATCATGCTGGCCGGCATCTATTACGGCTCGCAGTACGGGGGGTCGACCACCGCCATCCTGGTCAATCTCCCCGGCGAGGCCTCGTCTGTCGTGACCGTGATCGACGGTCACCAGATGGCCAAGCAAGGGCGGGCGGGGCCTGCGTTGGCGGCCGCCGGTCTCGGCTCGTTCTTCGCCGGCTGCGTCGGCACGCTGATCCTGGCGGCTTTTGCGCCTCCGCTGACCGAGATCGCCTTCAAGTTCGGCCCCGCCGAGTATTTCTCGCTGATGATCCTAGGTCTGATCGGTGCCGTCGTGCTTGCTTCCGGCTCGCTGATCAAGGCCATCTGCATGATCCTGCTCGGTTTGCTGCTGGGCCTAGTCGGCACCGATGTCAACTCGGGCGTTGCGCGCTACACCTTCGACATCCCCGAACTCACGGATGGACTGGGATTTATTGCCATTGCGATGGGCGTGTTTGGCTACGGCGAGATCATCGCGAACCTGGCCAGGCCCGAGGAAGAGCGTGAGGTATTCACGGCCAAGGTGTCCGGCCTGTTCCCGACCAAGGATGACTTCAAGCGCATGCTGCCCGCAGTGCTGCGCGGCACTGCGCTCGGCTCGTCTCTCGGCATCTTGCCTGGGGGTGGCGCGTTGCTGTCGGCCTTCGCGTCCTACACACTGGAAAAGAAAGTAAGGCTCAAGACAGGAGAGGTTCCGTTCGGCAAGGGCAACATCCGCGGGGTGGCCGGCCCCGAAGCGGCCAACAACGCTGGTGCGCAGACGTCCTTCATCCCAATGCTGACGCTCGGCATCCCGCCCAACCCTGTGATGGCCCTGATGGTCGGCGCCATGACCATCCACAACATCCAGCCTGGCCCACAGGTGATGACCAGCAACCCGGAACTGTTCTGGGGTTTGATCGCGTCGATGTGGATCGGCAACCTGATGCTTGTGATCCTGAATCTGCCGCTAATCGGCCTCTGGATCAAGCTGCTCACGATTCCCTACAAGTGGCTGTTCCCGGCGATCGTGCTGTTCTGTGCCATCGGCGTGTACTCGACCAACAACAACGTGTTCGATATCTGGCTGGTCGCGATCTTCGGCGTGGTGGGCTATGCCTTCATCAAGCTCGGCTGCGAACCTGCGCCACTACTGCTCGGGCTCATTCTCGGGCCGATGATGGAGGAAAACCTGCGGCGGGCACTGCTCCTCTCGCGCGGCGACTGGAGCGTGTTCGTCACGCGTCCGATCTCGTTGGGTTTGCTGATCGCAACTGTGCTGCTGATGGTGATCGTACTCTTGCCGTCGATTCGATCCAAGCGCGAAGAAGCCTTCGTCGAAGAGGCCGGATAGGGGTTCTGTCGCGGCGGCTCGGTCGTGAGGTCGCTGAGGACATTGCCCAGTCCGAGCTGGGTGCTCGGCGACTTGGCGCGCGATGCAGCGAAGCGGGGGATCCGGTTCTGTCGCAGTAGCAGCGCCGGAATGAGCGACCCTGGTCTTCCAGGTCGATCAAAATGCCAACGAGTAGAACGTCGATGCTGCGGACATGTCTTGGCCTTTTTCGTTCGATCGTGCACCGACTACAAGATTACCAGCGCGGCCTTATCGCGACAGAACCATTGGGTGCCCAGCATCCCGTCGCTCGCCGCGCTGTGCCATTTTCCGGACAAAGCTGATTTCCGCCGTGCGGTTTTCCATCCGCCCAGGCCAGGGAAAACCATGAGCGGCATCTCCTGTCTCCTTTGAATTCAAGGACTTGCAAGCAAGGCCTCGCTTGGCATGTGCGTTGCTATTGACGTGCGCCCCGGCATCGGGCGCCACCGCGCGGTGGTGGTGCGGACCGCGGCCCTGGGCACTTTTCGCAAGTCCAAGAAGGAGACAAGAGACGATGAACACGATCGACAAGGTCTTTCGCAGCCGGCGCGTGCCCGCGCAGCTGAGTGCGCTCAGCGCGGCGCTCATCCTGGCCGCCTGCGGCGGGGGAAGCGATGGCAGCATCAGCAGCGGCAGCAGCGGCAGCAGCGGCAGCAGCGGCAGCAGCGGCAGCAGCGGCAGCAGCGGCAGCAGCGGTACAGGCACGGCAGGCACCACGTTCGCCAAGTCTGACAACTCGGTGCTCGGCGAGCCGCGCAACAGCGCGCCGACCATCCGCATCAACGTGCTGTCTTCCAAGCCGCATCTGGTGTCGGGCGACGACGCCCTGGTCGAGCTGGAAAAGCTGGTGCCGCAGCCCAGTGCGGACTTCCGGGTGACGCTCAACGACGTTGACGTGACCGACGTGTTCCAGACGCTTCCGACCACCGGCAAACTCGTCGGCAAGCTCACGGGCTTGAAGCCGGGCGACAACGACCTGGTGGCCAAGTTCCGCGGCTACCGTGCGCACCAGGTGCTCACGGCCTATCCCGTGACGGGGCCGATGATCTCGGGCCCGCACGAGCAGCCCTTCGTCTGCGGCTACGCAACCTTCACCCGCATGGGCGGGCAGCCGCTCACCCCCACGGGCGACGACAAGTGCTCGGTCGTGACGCGGGTGGACTACTACTACCGCAACACCTCGGGCGGCAACACGCGCTTCATCCCCGAGAGCATCACGGCGTACCCGGCCAACATGAGCTACCTCACCATTGACGGCAAGACGGTGCCCTACGTGGTGCGGCTGGAAAGCGGCACCATCAACCGCGGCCTGTACCAGTCGGCGATCCTGCATGACGTGCTCAACGAGCCGCCGCCGTCGCCCAGCTCGCGCCCGGCGGGTTGGACCGGTGGTCTCATTTATCCGCTGGGCGGCGGCTGCCAGGGCGGCTGGTTCCAGCAGGGCAACGACTTCGCCACGCTGATCAACCCCACCTACCAGAGCCGCGGCCTGGCGGTGACCACCTCCACGCTCAACGTCTTCATCGGAGGTCGGGGTGGATCGAAGTGTGCGAATTATCCGTGCGTCGATCCGCAACGCCCTCTCAGGCCGCCCACGAAGCCACCCTGTGGGCGGCCGTGGTCAACGCGCGATCTACTGCCTCCCCGATCAGCGTTCGCGCGCGACGCCAAAGGCCTCGGATGTTCGGCCGCGCTGCGCCACGCGCGCGATACGAGTACGCCGGCTTCGCCTGAACCGATTGCGGCGGAGGCATCCGGTTTCAGAACGGGACATGTTGCATTCCGACCGCCGCGCAGAACTGTGGCAGCGACCACTTCGCCGGGAGCAAGAACATCCGAGTTTCCAGTCGATCGAGATCCCCGGGATCAATATCACGGCCCAGATACGTGAGCTTCTTGTTGCGAAGTTCGGCGAACCCCGATTCGTAGCGCCGCGCCAGACTACGCCACAGGGCGTGCGCACCCGCTGACTGACGCGCCCCTGTCATCAGGCAGATTCCGGTGGCGAGCGCCCAGTCGTAAACCGCCGTTGCGATACCCAGCCGTTGGTATTCCGCCCTATAGCGTGAGTGAGGAGAGCGAAGATGTCGATCCGCCCGACGGTCGACTTCGACCAATCTGTTGAAGACCGTGCAGCCCGCAAGACATCGCCGCTGCATGTCTTCGACGTACGCGTAGAGCTCGCCGTCGGCCTCCCGGATGCGCACTTTGAGATGTGGATCGCGAAGACCGAAGGTCGGCAGGCCGTGCAGTGGGTCGCCCGGCTTATGAATGCGGTCGTAAACGGACGCGAGCGACTTGCCGCGGTCCGTGGACGGGTCGACATCGAGCCGAAGTTCAGCCGGGCGGTGAAAAGGGATTCGGAAATGGGGAAACGGCAGTGCAAGGATCATGGCTGTCAGCCCGTGGGATTGGAAGGTGTCGATCCAGGAAGAGTCTTCCCGTCTGCTGCCCAGCTTTCGGCTCGGAGTAGGTCGACAGAAGTAGTCATCGCTCGTTCATACCGGTCCAGCCATGTCCAGAAGGCGGCAGAACCGTGTCCGAATGAATTGACGATGCGCGCCAATCCAATGAGATTGACAAGTCGGCCTTCAGCACGAATCACCAGGTCATACGACTGCATGTCTTGCTCCAGAATCCGTACCCCCCGGAAACTGAGTTCGGCCAGAACTTCACGAGCATGGGCATGCGGAACCTTGATGCGCAGAAACATCACGGGCTCGACCCATGCGTCCAACTCGGGGTCTATGTACGTGTGAATCTCGGGCTTGCGGAAGACGACCTTCGCGTCATGCACATTCCCAATCACATGCTGCGCCTCTTCCAGGAAGCGCTCGTCGGCGGCGTAGATCCGCCCACCCCGGCCTTCGCACACCACGAGATATCGATCCGGGCGTGACAACCACTCCACCACGCCACGTTCCTCGAAGATCCGGAGTCCTTTTGCGCCCGGTAGCAGCGATTGCCGCAGCGGATAGTGGGCAAGTCTGTCGTTATTGAACATTCACATCACCTCTTCGAAAATTGGAAGGTCTGAGCGCCACGAGCCGTGCATCGACGGTCGGCCCATTGAATAGCGTCCATTTGAGGCTTTGGCTCGATGCGCAGATCGTGGGGTACCAACAGAACGTCGCCCCTGGACCACCACAGCACGCGGTGTGCCACGCTCCCAAAGAGGAAATCCGAGAAGCCAGAACGCCTGCGCTTGCCGACCACTATGAGTTCGGCGTTGGAATGCTGTTGTTGAATGACTGACTGGCGCGCCACATCGCTCCTGCCGATCCTGGTGGCGACCCGGTTGCGTCGACCAGTCGACGATTCGCTCGCGCGCTTGGTGCTCAGCGCGTGGAACGGCTCGATTTCAGCGTCGAGCGAGCGAGCCAGTTTCAACAGCTTCTGGGAGTTGGGCGTGGAGTCGATCGCCACCAGAATCCGGCGGTAGCGATGAAACACCTCCAGCCGTGCCAACAAGATCGGGCAAGGCACGATGCGCTGCAGGCGTTCGATGGGTTGGCCGCAGAAGAAGGTTTTGGCGGTTTTTTTCCAACGTTCGCCGACAACCAGCAAGTCTGCCCACCGAGCTTCCTCGGCGACCGCTTGCAGGTGTCCGCTGGTGTCGGCAACGTTCTTTACGAGAATGTCGAAGCGTGTGTAGATCTCTGCGGCGAGTCGCTTCACGTCCTGCTCGACATCTGTGTTGGTGGAACCACCAAGATCCCACGGCGCATACATGATTTTCAGCAGGGAGCGCTGCTGTGCAGCGAGCATCGCAGCACGAAGCACTGCGCGATTGCCCTGCGGCGAAAGGTCGGTGACGGCGAGAATGGAATGGAAGTTCATCGTTGTTCTCCTGATGGGCAAGTCGCAGCTATCCGAGGCTGATCGATTCGGCTGAGGCTTCTTATGCTCCGCCAAACACCGCAGCCGGATTGGGGAGGTGAGGTGGCTTGGGTGCGCCGGCCCTGACCCTGCGCACTGCAGGTTCGCCCGTCGACAGCCTCTTCGCAGCAGTGGCGCTGGACGCGGGCTCGTAGTCGTGAGGTACCACGAGGACGTCCGTGTTCGAGTAGCCAAGAATCCTGCTCGCGGTGCTTGCGAAGAAGAGGTCCCTCAGTCGCGATGAGGGATGCCTGCCAACGACGATGAGTTCAGCGCCGCTGTTCTGCTGCTGCACGACCGTTTGCCTGGCAGCGTCGCCGTGGCCGACAGCGGACATCACACGATTGCGCCTGGAGTCATACGAATCCGTCAGCCAGAACATCCTGTCCTGAGCGTAGCGCCGGCACTCGCTGCGGTAGGCCTTGATGGCGCGATCCGAGACCTCGGCATACCGAAGCTTTCCCTCGTTGGCCGTGCTCACCGCATGGAAGAGCTCGACCTGGGCCGACTTGCTGAGAGCAAAGCCAAGGTCGACAAGCCCGCGGGACGCCTCCGTGAAGTCGACGGCAACAAGCAGGCTGCGGTAATCATGTTCGGCCTCGCGCCGCACGACGAGAACGGGCCGCTTGGCGGTTCGAAGGAGCTCTTCGACCGGCTGGCCCATGAAGAAGGACCGCAGACCCTTCACCGACGCAGTACCCCAGACGACCAGGTCAGCGCGTCGCACTTCAGGCAGAAGGTCCTCGACAGTGAAGCCACGGCGGCTCACTGCACGTGCCCGGATGCCATGGCGCTGACTGAGCTGTGTAGCGTGGTGCGCCAGCCTGGTGGCAGCATCTGCAGGCGGTGCCTCGCCTGAGTAGGCCAGGCAGACGAGCTCGAGCGTCGAGCTGTGTTCCGCACTGAGAAGGGCCGCGCGAGCCAGCGCGTTGTTCCCGCGCGGGGAGAAATCGGTCACAGCGAGGATGGAGTGAGGGGTCATGGCAAATCCTTTCGATATGGCTAGCGCCAGCCTCCCGGCGCAGGCATTGCGACACGGGAATGCGGGTGCGGAGTGCGGCGGCTCTCAGGCGAGCCGTGGTCGACCTGGTGGTCGGGGGGATTACCGGGAGTAGTCGCCGGTGGCCTCGGGCTGGTACTGGATCGCCGCGATTTCGGCGGCGCACTCCTCGCCGGTCGGTGTGAGCCATCGGGCGACGTCACCGGTCTTCAGGCCCAAGAGGCTGTTGCCCACTGGCGAGAGCACAGAAATGAAGCCCGCGACGGGCTCGGCGTCTCCCGGGTAGCAAATCGTGAGCACCTGGCGCCGGCGCGTGCGCACGTCGACGACTTCCGCGCGTGAGTACATCGTGACGACATCCGCGTTGACGGCGCGGGAGCTGGTGACCTCCGCGGTGGCAAGCAAATCCGCGAGAGCGGGTGGAAGCTGCTGGCTTGGAAGCTTCGTCAGGCGGGCAAAATCAAGGTCGGTAAGCGTGCGCTCGTCGTGAACAACTGCATGCATGTCTGCACTCCATCGAATGCGAACGCCGTCTGAGAATGGCGTTCGCCAACGCGCGGGGCTTGTGCCCGGCGGTGGATGGTTGCGCTAAAAGGGGAGAGAGCGGACCGCCGGGCTTAGGAATGTGCTGGCGTCAGCTGACGACGCGCCGTCTTTGCGGCAGCACTCGCGTAGCTCACTGCGAGAAGCAGTGCAGCCAAGGCAGCGTGGGTGCAAATCAGGGTGGTCGTCATGAGGGGGAGTGTAGGCGGTTCAATTTATTCCGCAATCGTCGGAACCCAATGTCCTCACGGCCTCTGCCAGATTGCACGTCCTGAAGACTCCGGGCTCTCTGATGACGAGGCCCGTCACGAGACGCCAAGCGCCGGACGGTTAGATGACGCCTTGCGCCAGCATCGCGTCGGCCACCTTCACAAATCCAGCGACGTTGGCGCCGCTCACGTAGCTGATCGTGCCGTCTTCTCGCCGGCCGTGCTGAAGGCAAGCCTCGTGAATGCTGCGCATGATGCCGTGCAGCCGCGTGTCGACTTCCTCGCGCGGCCATGAGATGCGCATCGCGTTCTGGCTCATTTCAAGTCCGGAGGTTGCCACGCCCCCGGCGTTGCTGGCCTTGCCGGGCGCGAACAGAACGCCGCTGCCTTCGAACGTTCGAATGGCGTCCATGGTGGAGGGCATGTTCGCGCCCTCGGCGACACAGCGCACGCCGTTGCGGACCAACGTAGCCGCGTCTTCGCCGCCGAGTTCATTCTGCGTGGCGCAGGGCAGCGCAACGTCGACAGGTACATTCCACGGACGCTTTCCTGCGTAGAACTCGGCGCCAACCCGCCGAGCGTACTCGTCCACCCGGCCATAGAGATGGTTCTTCACTTCCATCAGTTGCGCCAGCTTGTCCTGCGTGAAACCGGCCTCGTCGTAGACCATGCCACTCGAGTCGGACACCGTGACGACACGGGCGCCAAGCGCCATGGCCTTTTCGATCGCAAACTGCGCCACGTTCCCTGACCCGGAGACGCTGATCCGCAGACCTTCAAGCGAGCGCCCCTCCTGCCGGAGCATCTCGTCGACGAAGTAAACAACGCCGTAACCGGTGGCTTCGGGCCGCATCAGTGATCCGCCATAGCTCAACGCCTTGCCGGTGAAGACGCAGTCAGCGCTGTTGCTGAGCTTCTTCATCATGCCCGCCATGAACCCGATCTCACGCGCGCCGACGCCGATATCGCCCGCGGGAACATCCCGGTCGGCACCCAGGTGGCGGAAAAGCTCGCTCACAAAGGCTTGGCAGAACCGCATGATCTCGCCCGGGCTGCGCCCCTTGGGATCGAAGTCGGATCCGCCTTTGCCACCGCCCATGGGGAGCGTCGTCAACGCATTCTTCAGAGTCTGCTCGAACGCGAGGAACTTCAGAATCGAAAGGTTCACCGAGGGATGAAAGCGCAATCCACCCTTGAAGGGCCCGATCGCCGAGCTGTGCTGGATACGGTAGCCGCGGTTCACATGCACATCGCCGTGGTCGTCCACCCAGGACACGCGAAAAATGATGGCCCGCTCAGGTTCGACAAGGCGGTCGAGCAGTCCGTGGTCCGCATACCTGGGGTGCTTCTGAATATGCGGCCACAAGCTTTCGATCACTTCCCCGACAGCCTGCAGAAACTCCGGCTGGTCGGGATTGCGCGTTGCAACGCAGTTCAGGAATTCTTCTGACGATCGGTATTTCATTTGTTGAGGGTTGGCCAGGGGTGTGGTGAGACGGCCAAATGCGGCCCTGCGCTTGCGACGTCGCGAGCCAACGCGACGCCGCTGAATCTTATCAACGCCCGGACTTGCGATTTCGCGCTCGAGCGCCTGGCCGACGCCTTGGCCAACGGGTTGCTGCCGTCCGCAGTGGATAGCGAGCGTGCCGATGGGCTGCGTGGCGTTCGGATCGTGCCGAGACGGGCTATTCCGGCGCGATCCTGGCCTGTCTCACGTAGGCGCCCCAACGGTCGTAGTCGCGCTTCACGACTTTCTTCCACGAGAGGCCCTGGCGCTATCTCCCGGTTACTCGCCTCTTCGGCACGAAATTTCCGCTGGCGCAGCGTATTGCATCTGCGAACTCGACGAGGATCGCAGGCCTCTTCGTTCCGCCTCGTCGAAAGAACAGGCCGAACGAGGGCAGGATGATCTGCGGCAGGACTCTGAGTCTCTGTACACCGCCTCGGGCGACTTCGTCCAGCGCATGCTCCAGTCGCACCGCGCACACCAGTGAAGGATCCTTGCGAAGCACGGTGCCGATAGTCACCGAGGACATCGCCTCGATGACCGGTAAGGGCGGCGTCACGCCGCTGTTGAGGAAGGCGGTCATGAATGCTTGCCTCACCAGCGTTTCCTTCGGTGGCACCACCCACGGCGCGGCTCGCAGATCGGCCCACCGCAACCTCCGCCCTGTCACGCTCTCGTTCGCACTGGACGCAAGCACACACAGCTGGTCCTTCAGCAGCACGACAGGCTCGAGCAAGCCGATCACGTCACTGGAGATCAGCTCCGGAGTGATGGCTCCGAAGACGCAGTCGAGTTCGCCGTCGAGCAGGCGATGGATGAGCTCATGGACGCGGCCCTCTCGCAACTGAACGGCCGCGCCCGGCATTCGCCGCCGCAGCTCGACGATGGCCGCTGGAACGGTCGCGGTGACCGACGGGGCACCCACGCGCAACACTGCGGTAATCCCGCTTTGCATGGCATCAACGTCCTCGGTGGCGCAGGCCAGCTCATTCAGCACTGCTCGCGCTCGGAGTACGGCACTTGATCCTAAGGCGTTCGCATGAATCCCTTGATGGCTGCGTTCGAACAGTTTGGCCCCGAAGCAGCTCTCGAGCTCGCCGAGCATTTTGCTGATGGCAGGCTGGCTGAGATGCAGCCGTGCCGCCGCACCGCGCATCGTGGGTGTCGCCTCACCTGACGGCCGAGCTCCTGTTGCGCGCCGCTGGCGTCACAGGCATCGTGGTGCAGTACCGTGGCGATGCGCCGGCCTACACCGAGCTTCTTGCCGGGCGGATCGACGCCACCTTGACGGCCATCACGACTGCGGTCCCCCACATCCAAGCCGGCAGGCTGCGCGTTTTGGGAGTCGCCACGGAAGAGCGCACGCCGCTCTACCCGGATGCGCAGACCTTCCGGGAGCAGGGACTGCCCTCCGTCGTCGGCTATGGCTGGTACGGCATGCTCGCGCCTGCAGGAACATCAGCGAGCATCGTCGCGCGATTAAACGCTGAGATCAATGCTGCAGTGGCCGACGCAGATGTCCGTCGCAAAGCCGAGGCCGCTGGACTGCAGCTGCGCGGAAGCACTAGCGCCGAGTTCAGTGCGTTCATCGCCAGCGAGACGCGCAAGTGGGCGCAGATCATCAAGTCCGCGAATATCACAGCCGAATGATGAACGCGAATTCCAGGGCGCAGCAGTGCGCCCCACACGCGCGAGTGGGTTCCTCGCGGTGGTGGTCGACGGATCCGTGATGGTCATTTCTCCAGGTTTGGCCTTGCAACGCGACACCACGTCGTAATTCGTGATCGGCCGCCCGTTGCTGACTTTGAGTGTGAGCATGCGGCGAACGAACACATCTTGGCGACGGTCACAGCGGACGGTAGCCTGCGTGACAGGACGTTCAGCTCTGCTGCCAGCGATGCGGAAGCAGTTCGTCGATGTCGCTATGTGGCTGCGTCGGCAAGCGCAGGAACATGTTCCGCAGGTCGGCCTACGGATCGTGCCCGTTGAGCTGACGCCGAGATGGAGCGCATTGTGCCCTGGGCACGGTTGATCGTGGTGATCGAACCGCTCCACCCCAAGAGCGGGCGCCGTGAGTCGACAACCGATCGGCGTGTCCAAGATGCTGCGCATATATTGCCTTCAGCAGTGGTACGGTCTGGCCGACGAGGCGCTGGAGGAGGCGCTGTGCAATAGCCAGTCGCTGCGCGACTTCGTGGGCATCGACTTGTCGCGCGAGTCGGTGCCCGACGCGACGACATTGCTGAAGTTCCGGCGCCTGGGCGCACGCGCCATCGCGTCCGTCGACGCAGCGCTCACTTGGAAGGTTTCCTGGCGCGCGCGGACGATGCGGCTTTCTTGCCTTTCGCATGGGCCTCGAAAATGCGGCCGCCGTTGCGGCCAGACTCTCGCGCAGATGCGCGATCTCGCGCTCCGACTGCGCATGCTGGTGCTGCAACTGCGAAGCGAGATCGCACCTATTCGATAGCGGACGAAGAGTTTGCGTCCTTCGCATCGTCAAGGAACTGCGCGCGCAGCCCCTCGGCAAAGCGCATCGCCAACCGCGAACGCGGCCGGTCTCTCGGAAAGATCAGGCACAGGCTGAGTTCCACAAGCGGCCGGAACTTCCGGAACACGACGTCGGGAAGTGGATACTGATGCACCGTGGCCAGATCCACCAAGCCGATGCCGACGCCTTCAGCCACCATCAAGCAGGCTGCTTGAGACGAATTGACCTCGACGGCGACCACGGGGGAATCCAGTCCGTGCGCGCCGTAGGTCTGTTGGATCGCCATGCCGGTGCGCGTTGCCGGGCCGGTGGCCACCACAGTCTGGCCGGCGAGATCCTTGGGGGTCAGGTGCTTGCGGCGTGCGAGCGGCGACTTGCCGGGCACGGCGCACACGACACTCGATTTGCCCACCTTCTCAACCACGACGCTGGGGTCCATCACCGGCGCATAGACCAGTCCGATGTCCACGTCCCGTCTGGCCACGCGCTCCTCGATGGCGCGTGCCGTCGGCAGCGCATGAATGGTCACCTGCGCCCCCGGACTGTGCCGGTGCAGGCGCGACACCGCCCGAGGCAGATAGGCGTTCACGAAGGTGGGCGAAGCGGCGATGGCCAACCGTCCGATGCGGCCGTCGCGCAGCTGGTCGACCGAGCGGTTCAGGGTCTCGATGCGGCCGAAGATTTCCTGCACATCAGGGAAAAGGTCGGTTGCCTCCGGCGTGGGCTGCAGCCGTCCTGCGATCCGCTCGAACAACTTGAACTTGAGTTGCTGTTCGGCATGGCGCAGGACGTTGCTGACCGCCGGCTGGGTCACGTTGAGCAGTTGTGCGGCGCCTGTCACGGACCCGGACTGCATCACAGCGTGGAAGACCTCAAGGTGGCGAAGATTCACGACGATGCCCCGAAAAAGCCATCACTTTAAGTGATGAGGTACCGAAGAATATTCATTGGCTCCAAATACGAAGCCCGGACAAGATGCGGCGCATGGAGACAGACAAGCGCGAACAGGGCCTCACCATGCGAATGGCGACAGAGGCCCTCCAGATACGTCACGAGGAGATGCCTGCGGCTGTCCGCGGCGTCGCGCGGGATTGCCTCGCCGACTGGCTGGGCTGCACGTTCGCCGGCTTGCAAGAGCCGACCGCGGCGATCGTCACGCGCGCCGTGCTGGAGGAGGGCGGCGCGCCACAGTCCACTCTGGTCGGGCGCGGCATCAAGGCCAGCATGGCGCAAGCCGCACTGGCCAACGGGACGGCATCTCACGCGCTGGACTACGACGACGTGAACCTGGCTTTGCCGGGACATCCCAGCGTGGCGATCCTGCCGGCGCTGCTCGCGCTTGCAGAGCATCGCGACGCGCCAGGGGACGCGGTAGTGGCGGCGTTTGCCGCCGGCTACGAGACCGCTTGCCGCCTCGGGGTGCTTCTGGCGCCAGACCACTACGCCAACGGCTTTCACGCCACTGCGACCATCGGAACCCTCGGTGCGGCAATGGCCTGTGCCCATCTGCTGCAGCTGTCCCCGACACAGGCCGCCCACGCGCTCGGCGTGGCTGCGACGCAGGCGGCGGGCCTGAAATCGATGTTCGGCAGCATGGCCAAGCCGCTCCATGCCGGCCAGGCGGCGCAGGCGGGGGTCAGGGCCGCCTTGCTGGCGAGCAAGGGATTCGAGAGCCGCATCGACGCGCTGGAATGCGAAGGCGGATTCGGCCGCGCGCACGGCGCCGCCTTCCACGTCGAAGAGGCCTTGTCGACGCCTGCCGGCGGTTGGCATCTGTTGCACAGCATCTTCAAGATTCATGCGGCCTGTTTCAGCACGCATTCGACCATCGAGGCCGTTCTGGCCTTGCGAAATGAGCACGGCCTGGCCGCTGATGACGTCGTGCAAGTTCACGTGTCTGCGGGACAGGCCTGCGCGATTTGCAACATCCAGCAGCCATTCACGGGCCTTGAAGCCAAGTTCAGTCTCCGCGCGGCGGCAGCCTTGGCGCTGCTGGGGATAGATACCAGCAGCCTCCAGGCCTGGGACGGCGTGCGCGAGGAACACGTGCGCAGGGTGCTCGAGCGTGTGCACGTGGAGCTGGGCCCGGGTCAGGGGCTTTCGGAATCCACCGTCACGCTGCAGCGGGCCGACGGTCGCACCCTGACGCGTCACCTGGACGTCGGGGCCGCCCTTGCCGACAAGGGGGAGCAGGCGAGGCGCGTGGATGCCAAGTTCCGGGCCATTGCAGCACCGGTGATCGGCCGTGAGCGCTGCGACCGCATCCTGGATCGACTGGGCTCGTTTGGGCGCGGCACCGGCTGCGCGACGCTCATGCGCGAAATGAACTGATCAACTCAAGGAGAACCAACTGATGGACGAGCAAAGCATTTACGGCAAGGTCGCCAAGGGCGAGCCCTATCGCAAGGCAGGCGCCCGCCTGACCGAGGACGCGGAGGAGGTGCAATACCGCACCAAGCTGGGCGATCCGGCGCAACAGATGCGCGAATTCAAGATCTACCACCGTTTCGACAAGGCCCACTTGGTGATGCTGGCCGAGCAGGGCTTCCTGACGAACGCCGATGCGTCCGCCATGCTTCAGGCGCTGCGCCGGATGGAAGAGATGGGAGTCGAGACCGTGCGCGCGGAAACCACGGCCGGGGAGCATTCCGGCGAGGCCTGGCTGATCACGCAGCTGGGGGAGGAAGTCGGCGGCCGCATTCACGCGGGTCGCAGCTCGGGCGACTTCATGGCCGTCACCAGCCGGATCTTCATCCGCGAATTCATCCTGAAGGTGATGGACGCGTCGATCGCGCTCAGAAAACAGTTGGTGAAGATGGCGGAGGACCACATCGACACTGTGATGCCGGCCTCGACCTGGTCGCAACATGCGCAGCCCACCACCTTCGCGCATTACGTGATGTCGTGGGAACTGGCGCTCGAGAATGACTTCGAGCGCCTCTCCCAGCTGTACGACCGGGTGAATCGAAGTCCCGCCGGTGCAGCGATCATGACCGGCTCGCGCTATCCCATCAACCGCGAACGCACGGCGGAGTTGCTCGGCTTCGACTCCACCATCACCAACACGCGTTATGCCGTGCTGGGCTTCGACGGCTGGCTGGGCGTGCCCGCCGAGGCCTACACGGTGCCGTCGCTGTTGATGATGAATGTCTCGGGCATCGCTTCGGAGCTGTACCTCTGGTCCACCACCGAGTTCTCGTATGTGGAACTGGCCGACCGGTATTGCGGCACGAGCAGCATCATGCCGCAGAAAAAGAATCCGTACACCTTGATGTGGGTGCGCGGCGCGGCGGCCCGTACCTACGGTCACTTGGCCTCGTACCTCTATGAAATGCACGATGTCTGCATGGGCTACGTGCGCCAATTGGGCGGAACGCTGGACGACGTGCTGGAAGCCACCGAGATCATGACGGGCGTGCTCTCCAGCCTGCAGATCAAGAAGGACCGCATGCTGGCCAATGCAACCACCATGAACTGGATCTGCGCCACCGACCTGGCCGACATGATGGTTCTGGAGAAGGGCTTGCCGTTCCGCACTGCGCACCAGATCACTGCGATCCTGGTGCGCATCGGCATCGATAAGGGACTGACCCAGGCTGGGGTGACCAGCGTGCTGGTGGACGAGGCCTCGATCGAGTACATGGGAAAGCCCTTGGGTCTTTCCGAGGCCACGATTCAAAAAGCACTCACGCCGATGGAATGCGTCAAGGCCCGCCAGCTGACCGGCGGCCCAGCGCCTGAACGCGTGCAGGAAGACATCGACCGTGCGCGTGCGCGCGTCGAGCAGGATGTCGCGGCAACGGTGGCCATCCGGAGGCGTCTGGACGAATCCGATCGGCGACTGGAAACTGCGATAGACCGGATTGTTTCCAAGTAAGGCATCGATCGATCAATGGAGACAAGCATGAAAACAATGGCCTTCAACGTCCGACGCGCAGCGCTGATGCTGCTGCTGTCTGCCGGCGCGGCCGGCGCCGCCCACGCCGAGCGCGTGATCAAGCTGGTGGTGCCTTACGGCAGTGGTGCCTCGCTGGACGTGGTTGCGCGTAGCGTCAGCACTGAATTGGGGAAGGCGCTCGGCGCCACTGTCATCGTGGAGAACCGGCCGGGCGCGGGCGGCAGCATCGGCACGACCGCTGTGGCCCGAGCCACCGACAACAACACCCTGCTGATGACAGCCGCGAGCCACAACTTCGCCAGCTATCTCTACAAGAACCCCGGCTACGATCCGATCAAGGATTTCACCGGCGTGAGCTATGTCGGCAACTCGGGCTTCGTTATTGCGGCACCTGGCAATCTCGGCGTCGGATCATTGACGGACTTCGTCAAGCTGATCAAGAGCAAGCCTGGCGAGCTCAACTACGCTTCCGCAGGCAACGGCGGCGCGACGCATCTGGGCATGGCGCATTTCCTGTCGACGACAGGCGCCCAGATGCAGCACATCCCGATGAAGGCCACGGGCGAAGCGGTGAACGAGGTGCTGTCCGGTCGGGCACAGGGCACGATGGCAGCGACGGTGGCCCTGACCGGTTTTGGCAATGATCCTCGGATCAAGCTGCTCGCCTACACCGGTGCCAAACGCTCGCGCTTCCTGCCGGAGTTGCCGACGGTCGCTGAATCCGGATTCTCCGGCTTCAAGTACGACACCTGGTTCGCCATCCTGGCGCCCGCCAGCATGCCGCGCGCCGAAGTGAACCGGATCCACGATTCCATGGAGAAAGTGCTGGCGGAGACCGCCGTCCAGGAGAGGCTTTCGCGCTTGGGCATGGAGCCGGGCAGCATGGGCGTCGGCGAGCTGAACAAGATGCTGAAGAGTGACTACGAGGCGGCCGGGGTCATGGTGAAGGCGACGGGAGCGCACATCGAATAGGGTTTTGATGTCGGCACGCACCCGCAACAGAGACGCAGGCATTGTCACGTTGGCGATGGCATAAGCTTGCTGGATGCAAAAGAAGAAGTCGCTGTATCACGGTCATCGGTTCCTGCGGTGTGATCAGCCAGGCGGTGCGCTGGTACTTTCGATTTCAACTGAGCCTGCGCGACATCGAAGAGCTGCTTGTTCGAGCGCGGTGTTGTCGTCAGCTACGAGACGATCCGGCGCTGGTGCGACAAGTTCGGCGCGAGCTTCGCGCATCGCGTCAAGGGCGCACGCCGCAAGCCGGGTTTGACCTGGCACCTGGACGAGATGTTCGTGACGCTGCGCGGCGAGCCCTACTTGCTGTGGCGCGCCGTCGATCAGCATGGCGCCGAGCTCGATATTCTTCTGCAGGAGCGCCGCGACAAGCTCGCAGCGAAACGCCTTTTCAAGCGCGTGCTCGCCGCCTGCCCGGAGGCTCCCCGCAAGATCGTCACCGATCAACCGCGCAGCTATCCGGCCGCAAAGGCCGAGATCGCGCAGCTTGCCAATGGCTTCCGCCTGCCTGAGCGCACCCAGGCTTTCTCTCAAGCTTCGGGCCCATCCGCCAGCACTTTGCGATCAAGCGCCATCTGCTGCGCGCCTCGCTCTATCGTAAACATCTGGCCGCGCGATTCGAAGCATGGCGCCTGTTCACAGGCAGTGCCCAAAATCCGTCCGCCGCCTTCTGAGCCATCAGTCCTTTGCCAGCTTTGCAACCCGTCATCGCCAACGTGACAATGCCGTTCTGAAGTATGTCTGCCCCGATCCACATTTTCTAGCACCTGATCAACGCGACGTGGCGGCACGCGAGATCACGGCACGTCGTGCGTCGCCGTCGTTCATTTGCCAAACAACTTGGCCACGTGCTGCCACGTGCGCAGCATCAAGCCCGCGCGTTCCACATCGGCCTGCGCGATCAGTGGCGCTTCTCCGACCGGCTTGCCGTTCGAGTTCGCGACCACCTTGCCGATCACCGCACCCTTGGCCACCGGCGCCTCCAGATCAGGCTTGACCTGCACCGAGGTCTGCACTTGCTGACCACGCGGCACCGTCACCGTCCATGGCGACCCCAGAGCCGCGGCCACAGTGTCGGCCTTGCCAAAGTTGACCTTGGCCGTCGTCACTACCGTGTTCGGCTGAATGGGCGTGGCCTTCTCGAAGTTGCCGAAGCCCCACCCGAGTAGCTGGCGCGTCTCGTCGGCACGCGCCTGCGCGCTATTGGTGTTGAGGATCACCGTGATCAGGCGCATTCCGTTGCGCTTGGACGAAGTGACGAGACAGTAGCCCGCCTCCTGGGTGTGGCCCGTCTTCAGTCCGTCAACTGTTGGATCGGTGTAGAGCAGGGCATTGCGATTTCCCTGCTTGATGCCGTTGTACTTGAACTCGCGCTCCGCGTAGATCGGGTAATAGTCGGAACTGTCGCGGATGATCGCTCGCGCCAGGATCGCGAGGTCGCGCGCAGACGCCTTGTGCTCCGGGTCGGGCAGGCCCGTCGCATTCACGAAATGCGTGTGCGTCATCCCGAGGCGCTGGGCTTCGGCATTCATGAGCTTGGCAAAGCCCTCTTCGGAGCCTGCCAGATGCTCGGCGATCGCCTTGGACGCGTCGTTACCCGATTGGATGATGATGCCGCGCAGGATGTCGATCACCGTGGCCTGGCTGTTTAGCGGCAGGTACATGCATGACTCAGTGCTCGAGCCACGGCACCAAGCGTTCTGACTGACCGAGACAAGATCGTCTTTCTTGAGCTTGCCCGAGCGAAGTGCCTGTTCGACAAGGAAGCTGGTCATCATCTTGGTCAGCGACGCTGGCGGCAGCGGTTCGTCGGGGTTGGCAGAGCCGAGTACCTCGCCAGAGTCGAAGTCCATCAACAGCCATGCCTTGGCGGGGAGCGCTGGGGGCCCGCCGGCAACAGCGGTCTGTCCGGCTACTGGCGCCGGGGCAGGCGCATCGGCCGTGGGCTTCTTAGGGGTTGCATGCTTGGCGGCGTGGGAGGCCGCGAAAGACGCCGAGTTGGGAACCAGAGCGCCCGTGGCGATCGCGAAGACGAGCGGGAGGATGGAGAAAATCTTTGGTTGCATGAGTGTTCAGGGGGCAGAACGGAGATTGTGGCGGGAGCAGGCGTCGATTTTCGAACTTGCATAGAGGATTGAAAACCGCAGTGCAAGTTCAGCCAACTATCTGAGCTTTCTGGAAACGGTCCGATCCGCACGGTACCGGGAGGTGCGCTCTTCGGCCTGCGGCCACACTGGCTGGACGACGCCAATCTTGAGATGCGGAAAGGCTTCGCCCAGTGTCGCACAGCGAGCCGCAGGAACTTGAGCCGATCGCATAGCATTTGCTCTACAATCGATGCATGAAAACTGCCCAGCTGCCGCCCGTTCGTGTAGAACCAGCCGTGCGCAAAGAGATCGAAAGCGTGCTACGCCAGGGCGAAACTCTTTCGCAGTTTGTGGAGAATGCGGCTGTGCAAGCCGCTCAGCGGCGCAGATCGCAGCAGGATTTCCTCAAGCGTGGCCGCGAATCCTTGGAGCGGGCAAAGAAGAGTGGTCAGTACTACTCCGCGAAGGATGCGCTCGATGCAATGCAGGCGCGCCTTGATGCGCGGATGGCGCAACTTGCGCGAGGAAAGCGCGGCACAGCCGCTCGTTCGTGACATACACCGTCTCCCTGACGCATGAGGCCCTTGAGGATCTGATGCGTCTCGAGGACTTTCTCATTGAATCGGTGCTGCAACACGGGGACTTCGATCTGCCGCGTCGCGCAGTGGCATCGATCCGCACGGAACTCCGAATCCTCGAGACGAATCCGTTCACCTGCCGCATCGCCGACGATGACCGGCTCGAGCGAGAATTGGTCATTCCTTTCGGGGCGTCGGGATATGTAGCGTTGTTTCGAATCGTCAGCGAGAAGGAGGTCGTGGTCGCAGCGATCCGGCACCAGCGTGAGGACGACTACCACTAGCTATCAGTGCCAGCGTCTCGGCAATCCAGAGAAGCGACATCAATGGAATGGCGGGCCCGCGTTGGTTGAAGGGTCGTGTTGAGCCGTCTGCTTCGCGCGTCGTCATCGTCATGGTCATGGGGCGTTGTCACGTTGAGGGTCCGTGGTCGCAACATCGGCAGGGGACGTTGCGACCACKGACCCTCAACGTGACAACGCCGACGATTCGGATTCTTAAGTGACGAGTATTGAGGCTAGCGGTGAGGAGGCAACTTCCTGCGGGTCCGCCAGCGATGCGCCAGGGCCACCAGCGCAGCCAGCGTGACGATGACCACCAGGGCGATCACCTCGTAACGCTCCACATCCGCGAGAAGCCATTTCAACGTGTGGCCGAACAGGTAGCCCGCCCCGGTCACGGCGACTGCCCAGATCGCCGCGCCGATCAGGTTGAAAAACAGGAAGCGCCGGGCCGAAACATCGCTCATCCCGATCACCACCGGGCCGACGATCCGCACCCCATACATGAAGCGCACGCCGACGATCAGCCACGCATGGTGCCGCATCAACAACCGGTTGATTCGCTCTGCGTTGGACGCCATGCGTGGCACGCGCCTCAACAGCGCTTCGCCGTAGCGCCAACCGAGGAAGAAGAAGATCTGGTCGCCCAGGGTTCCGCCGAAGAAGGCCACGGCGATGACCCACGGCAGCGACAGGTGACCCTGGTGCGCGGCGAAGCCCGCCAGGATCAGGATGGTCTCACCCTCAAGCAGGCTGCCCGCCAACACGGCGACATACCCGTAGTTAGCGAGCAGGTGGTGCAGGGACATCGATTTTGGCAACCATTCGTTTCCACATCATCCCGCCAAACGCACCATCCTAAGCCGGTGCTAGGGTTTTCCCTTTATTTTCTATAATGGTTAGCAAGCTATCTAATTGAGCGAAGAAATGACCACCACCACCACGCCCACCGCAGGCAAGGAGCGCGAATCAGCGCTCATGGCGCTGACCATCCTGTTGTCTGTCCTGCAGCGGGCGTACCGCGCGACCGCCGACAAGGCGGTCGCGCACGTTGGGGTCTCGCAGGCGATGGCGTGGCCGCTCGTGATGGTCGGCCGTCAGGGAAGCGGCGTGCGGCAGGGCGCCATTGCCGATCTGCTGGGCATCGAAGGACCTTCGCTGGTCCGTTCGGTGGACCAGCTTGTGGCGGCCGGTCTGCTCCAGCGCCGCGAAGATCCGAGCGACCGGCGGGCCAAGACGCTGCACCTGACACCCACTGGCGCGGCCGCGCAGGCGCAGATCGAGGAAAGCTTGCATCGATTGCGCGCCGACCTGTTCGAAGGCGTTCCGGACGACGACGTGGCCGCTTGTCTGCGCGTCTTCGCGACGCTGGAAGAGCGCCTTGGCTGCGTGCTTCCCGGGGCGCCGGGCAACGCGGGCGGGACGGCGGAGTAGCGCGATGAACCTGCCCTCGCTTCCGCGCTTTTCGCGCGCGGAAGTCATCTTCTCCCTCAAGAGCCTTGCCGCGGCCATGCTTGCCATGTACTGCGCAAGCCGTGTCGGACTGCCGCGGCCGTTCTGGTCGCTGATGACGGCCTACATCGTCGCGAATCCGCTCGCCGGTGCCGTGAGGTCGAAGGCGATCTACCGCTTCCTGGGAACGCTCGTCGGCAGCTCGGTCACATTGGTGATGGTTCCGGCCCTGTCGAACGCGCCGGAGCTGCTCACGCTCGCGCTGGCCCTCTGGGTGGGGTTCTGCCTGTATGTTTCGCTGCTCGATCGCACGCCGCGTTCGTACGTGTTCATGCTCGCGGGGTACACGGCGGCGTTGATCGGGTTTCCCTCCGTCGAGACGCCGCAGACATTGTTCGACGTCGCCACGGTCCGCGTGGAAGAGATATGGATCGGCATCCTCTGCGCGACCCTGGTTCACAGCGTGATTCTTCCGAGCGGATTGGCGCCGAGCGTGCTGGGCCTTCTCGACCGCACGCTGCGCGACGCCAGGCAGTGGATGGCCGACCTGCTGGCGCCGCACCGCAAGCTCATCGCACCGGATTCGCGCGCGATCGCCGACGATCGCCGCCGGCTGGCGGGCGACATCACGCAGTTGCGGCTGCTGTCCACGCACGTTCCTTTCGACACCACGCACCTGCGCTGGACAGCGGGCGCCATCAGGGGCATGCAGGACCGTGTCGTGGCGCTCACGCCCACGCTGTCCGCTGTCGAACAACTGCTGCAGGCGCTGGAAGAGGCGGAGGGCGCTCTGCCATCCGAGGTGACCGCATTGCTGGCGCGCGTTGGCGCATGGCTCGAACACCCGCGCGAGGCGCAAGACGCGGGTGACGCCATCGAGATGAAAGCCTTGCGAGACGACATCCAGCGCCTGACCAACCCGCCGCCCGAGATGGCTGTCGGCTGGAATGGCGCGCTGCGAATCGCACTGGCAGCGCGTCTTGAAGAACTCGTCGATGGCTGGCACGCGTGCGACCAATTGCGGCGCGACATCGACCACGGATTGACGGGCGCCGCGATCCCGTCGCGGGGGACATCCGCGCTGGACAGCCGGGCACTGCATCGCGATCACGGCATGGCCCTGCTGTCGGCGCTGGCCGCAGTCATATCGATCTGCCTGTGCAGCGCGATCTGGATTCTCACGGGCTGGCCCTCGGGCTCCGCGGCGACCATGATGGCCGCGGTCTTCTGCAGCTTCTTCGCGACGATGGACGATCCGGTGCCGGCGATCCATACCTTCCTGAAATGGACCCTCTGGTCCGTGCCGCTGTCCGCCGTCTACGTGCTGGTGTTGCTGCCGCTGGCGCAGGACTTCGGCATGCTCGTCCTGATCTGCGCGCCGACCTTCTTCGTGCTGGGTCTCTACCTCGGACGTCCGAGCCACTTCATGGCCGCGATGGCGATGCTGTTGACCGGTGTGGCCGGAACGATGGCGCTGCACGACACGGGTTCTGCCGACATCGTGACCTTCATCAACAGCACCCTGGCGCAGGTGGTCGGCATCGTCGTGGCTGCACGCGTGACGCGGCTGGTGCGGTCCGTGGGTGCCGACTGGAGCGCGCGCCGCATCCAGCGAGCGACATGGCGCGAACTAGGCGCGATGGCGGCCGCGCCGCGGGCACCCGATCGGGCACAGGCCGAGGTATCGCGCATGCTCGACCGCATCGGCCTGCTGGCACCGCGACTGTCCGAAGCAGGCGGCGCCATCGAAGGCGTGCCTGCCAACGACGCGCTGCGCGATCTGCGCGTCGGCGTCGACATCGCATCGCTGCAGCGGACGCGCGCTGCGCTTCCGCTGCCGGCCGTATCCGAACTGCTGGCGGACATCGCGCGCTTCTTTGCATCACGTGGCATCGGGCGCAAGGCCGAGGCGTTGCCGAGCCTTCTGCCGAAGATCGACCTGGCGCTGGAGCGAGCGCTGCGCTTTCCGGCACCGATCGACGAATGGCGTTCGGCGGTGACGGCCCTGGTGGGGCTTCGCCGCAATCTCTTTCCCAAGGCGCCGCCGGCGCTCAGTCTTCCCGAAGGAGCCGCCCCATGATCGGCGAGGCAACTTTCTACGGTCTCTACTTTCCATGGTTGATGCTGCTGGCCCTGCTTGCGTTGCCCGCGCTGTGGGTCGTGCGACGCGCATTGGCCGCCACGGGCTTCTATCGCCGGGTCTGGCACCCCGCCTTGTTCGACATGGCGCTCTATGTGTTGCTGCTCTACGGCATTCACCGCGCTACCTCCCTGCTTCAATGAGTCAAAGATGAAGAACCATTCCACAGGCATCGCATGGGCGATGCAGTTGTCCCGAATCCTGGTTACCGTGTTGGTCGTGGCGGCTGCTGTATGGGCCGCGTTCCGGCTCTGGGACCACTACGAAATGGCGCCATGGACCCGCGATGGCCGCGTGCGCGCCAACGTCGTCCAGATCGCCCCCGACGTCTCGGGCCTGGTCACGGCGGTGCCCATCCACGACAACCAGCCGATCGCCAAGGGTGCGCTGTTGTTCGAGGTCGATCGGGCGCGCTTCGAACTCGCACTCCGTCAGGCCCAAGCCGTACTGGCCGCACAGCGCGTCACGCTCGGCCAAGCGCGACGCGAGGACGCGCGGAACACGGGACTCGAGACGCTGGTCTCGCAGGAAGTACGCGAGCAGACGCGCGCACGTCTCGACCAGGCACAGGCCGCAGTGGCGCAGGCCACGGTGGCGGTCGATGCGGCGGCGCTGAACCTCGAGCGTGCGCAGGTGCGGGCGCCAGCCGGGGGGCTCGTCACCAACCTCGATCTGAGGCAAGGCAGCTACGCAACGGCGGGACGGCCGGCATTGGCGTTGGTGGACGGTGACTCGTTCTACGTCGAAGGCTATTTCGAAGAGACCAAGTTGCCTCGCATCCATACAGGCGACCGCGTGCGCGTGACACAGATGGGCGGCGGCGCCGTCCTGGGCGGCACGGTCGAAAGCGTGGCCGCCGGCATCGCGGAACGCGACCGCAGCACCGGCACCAACCTGCTTCCGAGCGTGAACCCGACCTTCAACTGGGTGCGGCTGGCGCAACGGATTCCCGTGCGCGTTCGTCTCGACGCGTTGCCCGAAGGCGCTCGTTTGATCGCGGGCCAGACGGTGACGGTGCAGGTGGTCGAGAAGACCACTGGAAGCACGCACGCGGCCAACGGTGAGGCGCACGAAGGATGAACCCGAATCGTCATCTTGCGTTGCGGCTGATTTCGTTGCTCGCTGCGATGGGCCTCGCGGCCTGCGGTACCGCGCCGGTCGGCCCCGACTACCGACAGCCCGATGAAGCGCTTGCGAGCCAGCCCTCGGCCGCGCGGCCCTTTGCCGGCGTCGAAGCGGCTGGGCACGCCACCGCCAAGGCTTCAAGCCATCCCTTCTCGTCCGAACCATTGCCGTCTGACTGGTGGCGGCTCTACGAGGACCCCGTGCTCGATCGACTCGTCGCGCAGGCGCTGGCCCACAACACGGACTTGCGGCAGGCAGCCGCGAACCTCGAACGAGCACGCGCCAACGAGGCGGAGGTCGCTGGCGCGAAAAAGCCAGGCGTCGCATTCGAAGGCGCGCCGGTGTTCGGACACGAGTCGGGCCTGTCGTATTTGCAGCCGGGCTACGTACCGCCGAACGAGTTTCTCTACAACGCCGGCTTTGCGCTGTCCTATCAACTCGATCTGTTCGGCCAGATTCGACGGTCCATCGAAGCGGCCGAGGCCGGCACTGGCGTCGCGGAGGCCGGTCGCGACCTCGTGAGAGTGAACGTGGCCGCCGGTACAGCGCGTGCCTATGCGCAGTCCTGCGCGCTGGGCCTGCGCCTGCAGGTCGCGCAGAAGTCGGTTCAGTTGCAGGCGGAGGCAGTCGATGTTTCTGAACGATTGCACAGTGCAGGGCGAGTCGCCGCCATCGACGAAGCGCGTGCGCGCGCCCAACTGGAACAACTGAAGTCCGCGCTGCCGCCGCTACAGGCAGAGCATGACAGCGCGCTTTTTCGACTCGCGACGCTCACGGGATCGATGCCGCGCGACTTCCCGGCCGACGTCGCCGCCTGCACCGAGCCACCGCGCGTGGCAGGCACCATTCCAGTTGGCGACGGCGCCGCGCTCTTGCGTCGACGGCCAGACATCCGACAAGCGGAGCGCAGTCTGGCGCAAGCCACCGCGAACATCGGCGTGGCCACCGCAGACCTCTATCCGAAGGTCACGCTCGGCCTGGCTGCTGCATCCGCCGGGCCGACCAGCGGCTTTGGCCATGGCGACACGATCAACTGGAGCCTGGGTCCGCTGATCTCATGGTCGCTGCCCGTCAACGGCATAGCGCAAGCCCGTATCGCGAAGGCCGATGCCGACACGCGCGCAGCACTCGCGAAGTTCGACGGCACCGTGCTCACGGCGCTGCGCGAAACCGAAACGGCGCTCAGCGCGTATGCCCGCGAACTCGACCGCAGCGCCGCGCTGGAAGCCGCGCGCGAACAGAGCGCCATCGTCGCGACACAGGCGCGGCAGCTCTATCGCAATGGCAAGACCGGCTATCTCGAGGCGCTGGATGCCGAGCGTGTGCTCGCAACCAGCGAGTCGGCGCTTGCCGCATCCGATGCGCAACTGGCCGACAAACAGGTCGCGCTGTTCCTTGCATTGGGCGGGGGCTGGTGATGTCGAGTCCCAATGCATCACGCCCGGTTCACGCGCCGCTCTGGCTCCTCGCGCTGGCGACCTTCAGCGGCACGCTGGGCATGCATATCTTCGTGCCCGCGTTGCCGAGCGCCGCCGCAGACCTGGGCACGGGCATCGCGGCGATGCAGAGCACGGTCAGCCTCTACATCCTCGGCCTTGCCACCGGGCAACTGTTCTACGGGCCGCTGGCTGACTGGCTGGGGCGTCGGCCGGTATTGATGGGTGGCCTTGCGCTCTACACGGTGGCCGGTCTTGTCGCGGCCTTGGCGCCGCAGGTTCACGTCCTGATTGCGGCGCGCCTCTTCCAGGCACTCGGCGGCTGTGCCGGACTCGTGCTGGGCCGGACGATCGTTCGCGACACGGCGGCGCCGTCCGAGGCCGCGCGGCGGCTCGCATTGATGAACCTGATGATCACCGCGGGCCCGAGCCTTGCACCGATCGCGGGTGGTGCATTGGCGACGACATGGGGTTGGCGTTCCGTCTTCCTTGCGCTCACCGGTTTGGGCGTCGTGTGCCTGTTCTTCGCATGGCGCATGCTGCCGGAAACGGGTACGCCGTCTTCAGGCAGTGGCGTCTCGGTGCTTGCGCGCAACTATCGCCGCCTGCTGGGTTCGCGGGCCTTCCTCGGCTTTTCGGTGGGAGGAGGCTGCGCCACGACGTCCATGTATGCGTTCATCGCCTCTGCGCCGTTCATCTTCGTGAATCAGCTGCATCGCTCAGTGCACGAATCAGGCATCTACATCGCCTTCCTGGTGTCCGGCATGTGGCTCGGCAGTGCGTTGACGAGTCGTCTCATCGCAAAGGTCAGTCTCGATCGTCTTCTGATCCGCGCCAATGCCGTGAGCGTGCTGGCCGCGTTTGCGTTCCTTGCGGCGGTCTTGTCGGACCACCTGTCGGTGCCGCTGATCATCGGGACCATGTTTCTCTTCACCGTCGGCGTGGGCAGTGCTTCGCCCGCGGCTCTGACGCAGGCGATCAGTGTCGACCCGCAGGTCATCGGTTCGGCGTCGGGGCTGTATGGCTTCACGCAGATGGCGGTCGGCGCGTTCTGCACCATGCTGGCCGGCATCGGGTCCAACCCCGCGCTGTCGTCGGCACTGGTGCTCGCGGCCTCGGGCGTGGTGGCGCAGCTTTCTTTCGCGATGGCGCTGCGCAACAGAAGGAAGGCCTGACGTGCCGACCTCGTGTAGATTCTCGCCATTGCAGCCTGCTTTTCGCGACCATCGTTCCATGTCCGCCATCCCCTCCAATGAAGAACTCGCCAGCCTCGACGAGGAGGCGCTGGTAGCCTATGCAATGGAGTGGCGCGCTCGCGCCTCGCGTGGAGACAAATCGGCCTACGGCGTCGCGCACGCGTTGGAAGTCGAATTGCGCCGGCGCGTCAGGACGAGCTTGATGCAACAGCTCGCCGAAGAGCCACCGGCCCCGCGTCGCCCTTGGTGGAAGCGCTGGGTGGCCGGGAGCTGATCCAGTCTTTCCCTCACGACGCGCGCGTCTATCCTGTGAAACAGCGGTTCGCAGGTAACATGCGTTCCGCAAAGCGTCACCGCTGGAACGACTTGCGAACGAACCACTTCCGATGACCGACTCTCTCTTCACGGCGCGCCGCCACCTTCGTTGCCCGAGGACGCGGTGGTGATATTCACCGGGGACGATCTCTTCGCGATCAAAGTCTTCGCGGCCGCTTCGCCGGTCGCGGGACTGGCGGCCTACGCACATGTCAGGGCCCGACGTCGGCGCGCGCGCGCCGCCATCGCGGAAAGCGTGCGCCACTTTGCCCGAACCGCAATCATCGAAATACAAGCCTCGGCCGCCGTGGATTCCGGCTCCGTCAGCATCGAGCTCACGCCGCACCTGCTCGCCTGTCTCGCCGCGGCCAACAGCGCGCATCTTCCAGGCTATTCGACACCCGACTCGGTGATGATGGCGCCGGCCGTCGAGGCCATCTGGAAGACTCGGCGGCTGATGGAGACCGTCGAGTTCCAGGCGCCCAGCAAACTGATCGTGTCGCGAGAATTCGTGACGGTGCGGTCGTCGTCGAAGGGGATCGAAAGCATCCGCGTGCCATTGCGAGAGTTGCTGGACGCGCACCGCACGACGGCGAAAGGGCTGCCGCTCTACTGCGGGGCGGAAGACGAGATCCAGTCCACCCGTCGGCACGTGCTGCGGGTTGGCCCCGCCCGGCCGGGCAAGGACTTCTACTGGGTCCGGGCCGCTGGCCGCATCGAACGGGGGGGTTAGGAGTCAGGTGGCAGGAGTCTTCACACGTACAAGCTTGGTTTCGGGTATCCGTTTCGGGATCGGCGCGATTCTTTGCGCACTCGTCGTCGCATGCGGCACATCGCCCAAGGAGAGTTCGCGTCCACGCGCTGCGTCTTCGACGACGGCTGCGCGCGCTGACTCTGCATCTTCTTCATCCAGCGCCGCTTCACCCAAGTTCGCGGCGTCGAAGCCACCGGCGCAGCGCCAGGCGAAACGTCAAGCAAAGGGCAAGGGCAAGACGCGCTCAGCGGCTGCCGGCAAGTCAGGCTCGTCCATTGCACCCAAGGTAGCGGCTTCGCCGGCGCCCGGCACCGCGGCAGGGACGTTCCTGTGGCCCGCCTCAGGCCAGGTCAGTGGGCGATACAACGGTGGCACCAACAAGGGCATCGACATTCGCGGGAATCCTGGCGACCCCGTCGTGGCGGCGGCAAAGGGACGTGTGGTCTTTGTGGGCTCGTCGCTGAGGGGCTACGGCAATCTGGTCATGGTGAAGCATGACAACGACCTGATGACGGCCTATGCGCACAACCGCAAGATTCTTGTGCGGGAGAACCAGCAAGTGCAGGCCGGCCAGCAGATCGCCGAAATGGGAAACACGGATTCGAACGTCACCAGGCTGCACTTCGAGCTTCGGCGCGGGGGACATGCGGTCGATCCGATGCCGTATCTGAAGGCAGCTGCCCCATCGGCACCCTGAAGAAAGCGCGCGGCGCATGCCAGGAGGAGCGCTGAACACCTAAGTTCGAACTGCGTGGAATTTTGCGCAGTTCACCAGTTGCGATGCGTTGTAGGCCATTTGGCTTCAGTCGCCTCGGTCACACAATCGCGCCAATCCTTATTTGGCCCAACTGTGTCATGGAAGCATCCCACTCTCTCGGTACGTTCCATCGAATCCTCCATGGCCTGTGGGCTGTGCTCACGAAGCCCGTGCCGATGCGGCCGGCCCCGCGAGCCGCGGTACGACGCAGAGTTTCGACGGCGCCGACACGAACCCACAGGGTCGAGCCGCCCGTTGTTTCGCCTGTGGTGCCCGCTGCACCGGTTGTACCTGCCGCGCCTGTTGCCGTGACCAGGCAACCCGTCGAGGCGCCGAGGCAAGAGGTGCAAGAGGTCGCACCCACGAAGCCGATGCGCACGCTCGAAGAAGTCCGGGCCGACCTGGCCCGCCTGCGCGAGAAGTCGAGGAAGCGTCAGGTGCAGGCGCCCGTGTCGCGCGACATCGGCTTCGCGCCCACCGACTTCATGGACTTCGCGCAACCGGTGCTCAAGTCCCGCAAGCGGGAAGCACCCGAGTCGAATTTTGCGCCTACCGATTTCTTGAACTTCACCACCTTGAAGGTCCGCGCCGCCCACTAGGAAGCGCGCGCATGGGCGCGTCGCAATGACGTGATCGTGGGCAGGACACCACGCAGCGCAGGCCGGATTGGTGGACACGGACAGCGAGAGTTGGCAATATGCCCATGCCCACGCGGTGGGTTTGTCCAACTTCAAGAAAGTCCAAATGAGAAAGATTCTCCTGCCTGCAAGCTTTGCCCTGATCCAGCTGGTCGCGACGTCGGCCTTTGCGCAGTCCAGCGGTGAAGTAGATCCTGCACAAGGCAAGGCACCGCCGGTGGCGAAGCAGACGCCTGACTCACGAGCTGCCGGTCGCGCCGAGCGCAAGACGACGGGCCAGGAAGCCGCACGTGGCCCGCAGATCGGAGAAGGACAGAGCGAGCCGACGGCGGCGCCGAAGGTGTCGAGGGCCGACCGAAAGGCTGCAAATGCCAAGCGCCGTGCCGCCGCACGCGAAGCCAACAAGGCAGGCGAACTTGCCCGCGGCGGTAACGCCGACGCGCCGGAAAAGCAGAAGCCCTGACGCACCGCGCCAAGGCGCTCACATCGTCACTCGTTCGCCAGCGCGCGCAGGACGTCCAGCAGGACGTTCGCGCCGTTGCGGAGTTCGGACGCCCGCGTGAACTCGCGCGGGTTGTGGCTGATCCCGCCTTGGCTGGGCACGAAGATCATTGCTGCCGGGCAGATGCGCGCCATCATCTGCGCGTCGTGTCCGGCACCCGAGGTCATCCGTCGCTGCGACAGGCAGCGTGATGCGGTGGCCTCCTCGACGCGGCGCACAAGCCGCTGATCGAACACCACGGGGTCGAAGCGAGCCAGCGTTCTGGATTTGATATCGACACCTTGCTCGCGCGCCAGTCGCGCAATGAATTCCCCGAGTTCCCGCTCCGCGCGTTGCAGCGTCGGCTCGTCCGTGTTGCGCATGTCGACGGTCAGCGTCGCGCGCGATGCGATGACGTTGATCAGGTTTGGATGCAGCTCGATCGCCCCGACCGTGCTCACCTGGCCGCCGCCGTAGCGCTCCGCCAACTCGCGCACGAAGACCGCGATCGCCGCCGCGCAGTACCCGGCATCGCGGCGCATGCGCATCGGTGTCGTGCCTGCATGGTTCGATTGGCCGATGATCGTGATCTCCTGCCATGAGATGCCCTGCAGATCCTGCACGGCGCCAATCGCGAAACCCTCGGCTTCGAGCACGGGACCTTGCTCGATGTGCAACTCCACGAAGGCGTGCGGCCTCAGCGTGCCGCAAGGCATGTCGCCGGCGTAGCCGATGCGTCGCAGCTCGTCGCCGAGTCGCGCGCCGTCCGTACCCTTCGTGTCCAGGGCCTGCTGCAAGGGATAGCCGCCCGCATGGACCAGCGAGCCCATCATGTCTGGCATGAAGCGAACGCCTTCCTCGTTGGTGAAAGCCGCGACGACCAGCGGGCGCCTGGTCGTCACGCCGTGACGATCGAGCCATCGCATGACTTCGAGGCCCGCCATCACGCCGTAGATGCCGTCGTATCGGCCGCCGGTGGCAACGGTGTCGATGTGCGAACCGGTCATCACCGGCGCTGCGTCGTCGATGCCGGCCCGGATCCCGAAGATGTTCCCGATCTCGTCGATGCGCACGTCGAGGCCGAGATCCTTCATCCAGCGCACGAGTTGATCGCGCCCGGCCTTGTCCGCATCAGTCAGTGCGACGCGGCTGACCCCGCCGCCGTCGATCGCGCCGATGCGGGCGTGCGCTTCGATGCGCGCCATGAGGTCAGCTTCGGCAATGCCTTCGCGTGAAAGCCAGTCGGCTTGCGCGGCAAGCACTGCGTCGGCGGATTGCCCAGCGGCCGATGCATACACGGCCGGCGCGGTCGCGCCTTCGGTATTCACCAGCAGCACGCGGGACGACGCGTCGAGCCCGATGCGACGCGCCATATCCGGATCGGCCATCGCCGCCATCAGGCCGGCCAGCCCTGCCGCGCCGGATTCGCCAGCGAGAACGGGCACGTCCCCGGCGACGCCTTCGGCGAGCGCGCGCATCGCCTGCACCGCCTGGTCGTCGGTCACGGTCATGAAGAAATCCACCGTCGGCTGCAGGAAGCGCCAGGCCAGCGGCGATGTCTCCCCACAGGCCAGCCCGGCCATCAATGAGTCCACCGAGCCGGTGGCGCGATCGGCGCGGCCGCTGCGCGCGCTCTGCAGCAGACAGTCGGCCTGCTCGGGCTCGACGACAACGAACACGGGCCGCTCGGCGCCATAGCGCTCCCACAACGGGGCAACCATGCCGGCTGCCAATCCGCCGACCCCGCCTTGCAGGAATACATGCGTGAACGGGCTGGCGGGGCCGGCCGGCGCATCGTCGAGCAGTTCGTCGGCGATCACCCCATAACCCTGCATCACGTCGCGAGGGATGTCTTCATAGCCTTCGTACGAAGTGTCGGACACGACGGTCCACCCGTTGCGCGCCGCGAGTCGCGCGGCTTCCTGCACCGATTCGTCGTAGTTGCCTGCGATGCGCACGATCTCCGCACCCAGGGCCGCGATCGGTGCTTCCCGTTCGGGGCTGACATGCGCATGCAGCACGATCACGCACCGGCATCCGACGCTCTGTGCCGCGGCAGCGAGTGCGCGTCCGTGGTTGCCGTCGGTCGCGCTGATGACGACGAGATCGCGCAAGGCATCGGCATGCCGACCGGCCAGCAGATCGTCGGGCTTGAGATCCGGCCGTCGTCGCAGGATCAATCGCAACAGGGCGACGGGCGCGCCCAGCACCTTGAAGCTGCCGAGCGGCGATCGCTTCGATTCGTCCTTGATCTCGATCTGCGCCAGCGACATGCGCTGCGAGAGGCGCGGCAAGCTCCAAAGCGGCGTCGCGCCCGGATGAAGTTGATGCCACGGCGACAACCAACGCCGGCATTCGCGAGCGCGGTCGGCGTTCATGATCTCTTTCAGCGCGTCGTCGTAGGGCTGGCGGCGGGCTTGCGGGTTGGCGAACAGCATGTCAGTTGTCACTTTGGGGAAGCTTGATGCGAGCGATCTCGGCGAAGTAGCGGGCGCCGATAGGCAGCAGTGCGTCGTTGAAGTCGTAGCGTGCGTTGTGCAGCGGGATGGCGCCGGCGCTGTCGCCGTCGCCATTGCCGATGAAGACGAAGGCGCCCGGCACCGCGCGAAGGAAGGCGCCGAAGTCTTCGGAAATCATCATCGGCGGCACCTGTGCATCGACCTTGTCGGCGCCGACGACGGCCGTGGCCGCCGCGATCGCCACAGGCACGCATTGGGGCCAGTTGATGGTCGGCGCGAACTCGTGCGTGTACTCGACCTCGCAAGACGCGCCGTGCGCGCCGCAAATGCCATCGCAGATCTCGCGCATGCGCCGCTCCAGCAGGGCCTGGACTTCGAGTGAATAGCTGCGCGTGTCGCCCTTGATCATCACGTGCGTCGGGATCGCATTGCGAATGCCGTCGGTGATGAACTCGGTGCAGGAGATGACGGCCGGCTGACCGGGCTCCAATGAACGCGAGACGACCGTCTGCAATGCGAGGACGATCTCGGCGCCGATCACCAACGGATCGATCGCCATCTGCGGTCTCGCTGCATGGCCGCCGCGGCCCTTGATGCGGATCACGAAGTTGTCTTCGCTCGCCATCAGGCCGCCGACGCGCGTCGCGATGTGGCCGGTGGGCATGCCCGGGATGTTGTGCGCGCCGTAGATCTCGTCGACGGGGAAGCGCTCGAACAGGCCGTCGGCCATCATCGCTGCCGCGCCTCGGCCGTGCTCTTCGGCGGGCTGGAAGATGAAACGGACAGTTCCCGAGAAATCCCGCCGTTGCGCAAGCAGTTGCGCAGCACCCAGCAACATGGCCATGTGGCCGTCATGTCCGCAGGCATGCATGCAGCCCGCATGGAGCGAGGCGTGCGCCCGGCCTTCGGCGGCTTCCGCTATGGCGAGCGCATCCATGTCGGCGCGCAGGCCAATCACCCCTCCGCCATCACCCACGCTGAGATTGCCGACGACGCCGGTCCCCCCGATGCCGCGATGCACTTCGAGCCCCAGCAACCCCAGCACCCGCGCGATGTAGTCCGCCGTGCGCTTCTCGTCGAAGCCCATCTCGGGATGGCGGTGCAGGTGGTGGCGCCAGCTTTGCAGTTGTTTTTCGAAATCGGAGTCGGACATCGGACTTCTCTCGACAAGGTGGGAGTCGAAGGATAGTTCGACGCGACGGATTCGCGTGATTTCGTGGGGGATTGCGCTATGCAAGGCGGTCCAAGGCGTCCAGATCTTCGGCGGCCAGGGTGAGCGTTGCAGCCGCGAGGTTCTCCTTGAGATGCGCGATCGATGACGTGCCCGGAATGAGCAGCACGTTCGGCGAGCGGCGCAGGAGCCACGCGAGGGCGACCTGCATCGGCGTCGCGCCGAGTCGTGCGGCCACATCGCTCAGGGCGCTCGACTGCAGTGGTGTGAAGCCACCCAGCGGGAAGTAGGGCACATAGGCCATGTCGCTGGCGGCGAGCTGGTCGATCAAGGCGTCATCGTCGCGGTGTGCGAGGTTGTAGTGGTTCTGCACGCAGACGATCCGGGTGATCGTGCGGCCCTGCCCTATCTGGGCGGGCGTGACGTTGCTCAGGCCGATGTGCCGGATCAGTCCGCGGTGCTGCAGTTCGGCCAGCGCACTCAGGGGCGCCTCGATCGATCCCTCGGCCGGGCCGTGGACATCGAACATGGCGCGCAGGTTCACGACCTCGAGCACGTCCAGACCGAGGTTGCGCAGGTTGTCGTGCACGGCGCGTTCCAGGTCCGCGGCGGAGAAGGCCGGGTTCCACGATCCGTCGTTGCCGCGGCAAGCGCCGACCTTCGTGACGATGACCAGGTCGTCGCGATAGGGATGCAGCGCCTCGCGAATCAGCTGGTTGGTGATGTGCGGCCCATAGAAGTCGCTGGTGTCGAGATGGTTGACGCCCTGGGCGATGGCCTCCCGCAGTACTGCGAGCGCGGCTTTCTCGTCCTTGGGTGGGCCGAAGACACCGGGGCCGGCGAGTTGCATGGCACCGTAGCCCAGACGGTTGACGGTGCGGGAGCCAAGGCGGTAGGTGCCTGCGAGATGAATGTCGGTCATGGAACAGTCCTTCGATGGATGGGATGCCACGAATCTAGAACTGCAAGCACTGCGCGACAATCCAGTGCAATCTGCACAGGCCGTGCGGAAATCAGGACAGTCGATGGATGATCTGGCAGACCTCACCGCCTTTCTGGCGGTTGCCCGTGAGGGCGGATTCCGCGGCGCAGCGCGTGTGGCTGGCACCAGTGCATCGCGCATGAGTGACGCTGTCCGTCGGCTCGAGACCCGGTTGGGTGTCCGCCTGCTTCATCGCACCACGCGCAGCGTCGCGCCGACGGACGCCGGAGCGCGCCTTCTGGAGCGGCTGGCGCCAGCGCTCGGTGAAGTGCGCTCGGCGCTGGACGTGATGAACGGCTTCCGCGACCGACCGGCCGGTCGCCTGCGGCTCAATGTGCCGGTGAGCGCCGCGCGACTCGTCCTTCCACGGATCGTGCCGCCCTTCCTCGCAAAATACCCCGACATATGCCTCGAGGTGGTCGCGGAAGATCGTTTCGTCGATGTGCTGGCCGAAGGCTGCGATGCGGGCATTCGCTATGAGGAGCGGCTCGAGCAGGACATGGTTGCCGTTCCCATCGGCCCTCGTGTGCAGCGCTTCGCGACCGCCGCGTCGCCGGCCTACCTCGATCGCTGTGGCCGCCCTGTGCACCCGCGCGAGCTGCTGGAACACGCCTGCCTGCGCGGGCGCTTCGCGAGCGGGGCGATGAACGCGTGGGAGTTCGAACGCGGCGGCGAGTTGATCAAGGTTGATCCCAAGGGACCGTTGATCGTCGGCATTGGTGCGACCACCGACCTCGCGGTAGACGCCGCCGTGGCTGGCAGCGGGATCGTCTACCTGTTCGAGGACTGGCTGCGTCCCTACATCGAACGCGGCGAACTGGAGCCCGTGCTCGAACCTTGGTGGCCGAGCTTCTCCGGACCCTTTCTCTACTTCTCCGGCCGCCGGCACCTGCCAGCGCCGCTGCGCGCCTTCGTCGACTTCGCCAAGGCGATGCAGCCCTGGAACTGAGCCGTGCTCCCTCAAAAAATGGTCACCTCTGAAAACTCCAACCTTCCGTCGCTCGCGGACCTCGCGCAACGTGTCGCCGCCATATTGATAGAGCGCAAGGAAACGATTGCGGTCGTGGAATCGTCGGCCGGCGGGCTTGTTTCGGCCGCACTGCTTGCCATACCGGGCGCGTCACGCTTCTTCCTTGGTGGCGCGGTCGTCTACTCAAGGCGTGCGGGCAAGGCGCTGCTCGGTCTCACGACGGCCGACGTCGCGGGCATTCGCGCAGAAACCGAGCCCTACGCTGTCATGGTCGCAGGCAAGATGCGTGACAGTCATCGCGCGTCATGGGGCATCAGTGAAAGCGGCGCGGCTGGCCCCTCGGGCAGTCCCTATGGCGATGCGCCGGGACACGTGTGCGTCGCCGTCGTTGGCGCGACCACGCAGAGCAGGACCATCGAGACCGGCAGCGGTGATCGTGCGGCGAACATGGACTTGTTCGCGCGCCACCTTCTTGTGCTGTTCGAAGAGGCATTGCTGGCTGGGAACGGCTGAAGCGGCGCGCTCCTCATCACCAAAAGCGCCAGAACGGCCGCCGACGGGCTGGCGTCGACTCGAGCGAAGCGCTCATTGTCGATGGAGTTCCGAAGCGCCGCCGCACTTCGGCCTCATGCTGGTGGGCCGCGCCTCTTGCATTGCGGTGACCGCGCAACGCAAGCAGCCGAAGCTGGTGTGCGCGATCCAGCAGTTCCTCGTCGGACAGTTCACCGGGTTCAGTCATGCCTCGATTTTGCACATGGTCCCGGTCGGAGGCCAGTGCAGACTGGCGCGAAGTTGTTTTGCCGTCGAAGACGATGGGGTCACCCGCCGGTTTCCATTCGCATGCCGCTTGCCGCGTCGAACAGATGCACCGCGCCCGTCTTCGGACGCAGGTGCATGACATCTCCCGGCGCCATGGCCAGGCGATCGTGGAACAGGGCGATCACCTGCGTATCGCCCAGGCGCAGGCTGAGTTGAGTCTCGGAACCCAGTGGCTCGACCAGCAGCACTTGCGCTGGCGTACCTTCGCCCGCGGCACAGATCTCGAAGTGCTCGGGCCGGATGCCGCAGACGGCCTCGCGTCCCTCATGCAGGAGCGTGGCAGCCGATGAGAGAGGCAACAAAGCACCTGCGGCTGCAAAGCCCTTCGACATGCAGCGACCGGGGATGAAGTTCATCGCCGGCGAGCCGATGAAGCCCGCCACGAACTGATTGGCCGGACGGTCGAAGAGTTCGAGCGGCGAGCCGACCTGCTCGACCCGGCCCGCATTGAGCACCACGATGCGGTCCGCCATCGTCATCGCTTCGACCTGGTCATGCGTGACATAGACCGTGGTCGTCTTGAGGCGCTGGTGGAGGCCCTTGATCTCGCCGCGCATGACGATGCGAAGCTTCGCATCCAGGTTGGACAGGGGCTCGTCGAACAGGAACACCTGCGGATCGCGCACGATGGCGCGCCCCATGGCGACACGCTGGCGCTGGCCGCCGGAGAGCTGGCGCGGATAGCGCTCGAGCAACTGCGCCAGCCCCAGGATGTCGGCCGCCCAGCGCACGCGCTCGGCGATCTCCGATTTCGGCCGCCCGCGGTGCTCCAGCGAGAAACCCATGTTGGCCGCCACTGTCATGTGCGGATAGAGCGCGTAGTTCTGGAACACCATCGCGATGTCGCGGTCCTTCGGATCGAGGTCGGTCACGTCGCGCCCGCCGATCCGGATGCGGCCGTGCGTGACGGCCTCCAGCCCGGCGATCGTGCGCAGCAAGGTCGATTTTCCGCAGCCCGAGGGGCCCACCAACGCCACGAACTCGCCGTCGTGGATGTGCAGGTCCAGCCCGTGGATGACCTGCACGGCGCCGAAGCGTTTCTGGATTCCGGAGAGAAGGACTTCTGCCATGAACGAGATGGGGATGTGGAAGCTCAGCCTTTGAGCCCCGTGTGGGCCAGTCCTTCGACGAACTGCTTCTGCGCCAGCACGAAGACGATCAGCACAGGCAGCGCGGTGAGCGTGGCCGCGGCAAGCTGGATGTTCCACATCGGCCCGCCGTAGGCATCGGTGTACTGCGTGAGCGCCTGCGGCAGCGTGAACTTGGATGGCGTCGACAGGAAAACGATCGGTTCCAGGTACAGGTTCCAGCTGTGGAGGAAGGTGAAGATCGCCACCGACGCCAGGGCCGGCCGCGCCAGTGGCAATGCGATGGTGCGGAAGATCTTGAAGCGCCCGAGGCCATCCACGCGCGCGGCTTCTTCCAGTTCCTGTGGCAGCGCGATGAAGAACTGGCGCATCACGAAGGTCGCGAAGACGCTGGGCGCGCCGAAGACCGGAATCAGCACCAGCGGCCAGTGCGTATTGACCCAGCCGAGCTTCAGGAACATCCGGAACAGCGGCACGATGGTCACTTCGGAAGGGATCAGCAAGCCGGTCAGCACGACGACGAACAAGGCATTGGCGCCGGGGAAGCGAATGCGTGCAAAGGCATAGCCGGCCATTGACGAGATGGCGAGCGTGGCCGCCGTCACCACCGCCGCGATCCATGCCGAGTTCCAGTACTGCTGCGCGAAGGGCTGGACCGTGAACACCTGCTTGTAGGTGCTCCAGTCCGGGTGCGTCGGAAAGAGCTGCGGCGGAAACACGAAGATGTCGCTGATCGGCTTGAGCGAAGACGTCAGCATCCACCAGGTCGGGAACACGAAGGGGATCAGCAGCACGCACAGCAGCCCGTACAGCACGACCTTCATGCGCGCGGAGATCTCACTGTTCATGGAAGACGAACTTCTTGCGCATCTGCCACTGGGCCAGTGTCAGCAACGCAACGATCGCGAACAGCACGATCGCCAGCGTCGAGCCATAGCCGAAGCGATGGAACTGAAAGGTCTGTTGGTAGAGGTAATACACCAGCACCGTCGTCGACACGCCCGGCCCGCCTTGCGTCAGCACCGCGATCTGTGCGAACACTTGCAACGAGCCGACGATCGTGATGATGGACGTCAGCAGGATCGTCGGGCTGATGAGCGGCAGCGTGATGCGGCGGAACTGCTTGAAGCGCGGCGCCCCGTCGATGCGTGCAGCCTCGTAGAGTTCGCGCGGCACGCCCTGCAGCGCTGCCAGGAAGAGCACCATGTTGAGCCCCACGTTCTTGAACACCTGCACCACGATCACCGAGAGCATGGCGGTGGCGGGCGCGCGCAGCCAGTTCGGCCCTTCGACGCCCATCAACTTGAGCACGCCGTTGATGCCGCCGTTGTGCTGCAGCAGGAAGCCCCACACGATGGTCCAGGCGACCAGCGAGACCACCACTGGCGAGAAGAACAGCGTGCGAAACACAGTGATGCCCGCAAGCTTCTGGTTCAGCAGCACGGCAAGCAGCAGGGCCAGGCTCATGTTCAGGACCACCAGCCCGGCCGAGAACAGCGCCGAGGCCAGCAGCACGCCGGGCAGGGTGGGGTCGCTCAGCAACAGTTCGTAGTTGCGCGCGCCGGTGTAGTTGAAGGTGTTGGCCAGCACGTTCCACTCGTGCAGCGAATACCAGAACACCAGCACCAGCGGCACGAGCACGAACACCAGCGTGCCCGCCAGTTGCGGCGCGGCGAACAGCAAGCCCGCTACGCTGTCGCGCCGCGCGATCGTCCAGAACGGCCGTGGCGTGGCGAGCGGCAACTCTGGCGCGGGATCTGGTGAACGAGCCATGGCGCTTGCAGCGGCGCCTTACTGCGCGAGCAGCGGGCCGATCTGGGCGCAGATCGCGCGTGTCGCCGCCGGGATGTCGGCCTGGGGCTGCCAGACCGCGTCGAGGCCGGAGCGCACCATCTGCTGGAGCCGCGCGAAGTCCGTGTGCGCAGGCATCACCTTGCCGGTCGAGATGCCCGAGACCACGACCTTGTCGAGTTGTGCCGGCGAAAGCAGCGCGTTGGTCTTGCCGAGCACCTCGGCGTTGAGCAGTGACTTGCGCGCCGAGGGGAAGAACTGCGCCAGCTTGGCCGAGTTCTCCGGGTTGGTCATGTAGCCGACGAATGTGGTCGCCATCGCCGCGTCCTTGCCCGCCTTCAGCACGCCGATGCCGGCCTGGCCGACGATCGCGTAGTCACCCACCGGACCCTTGGGTAGCGGCACCAGGTCCCAATCGAAGCGCTTGTCCTTGGGCAGCAGCGAAGCGCGGCTGATCTGCGTGATCGTCATCGCGGCGTCGCCGGCGAAGAAGTCGACGTTCTGGTTCGGTCCGGGGATCGCCTTCTTCACGAAGATCGCGTCGTGGATGAAACCCAGAGCATCGACCATGGGCTTGTCGGCGAAGGTGCAGCGCTTGCCATCCGCACTCCAGGGCGCCGCGCCCCAGGCATTCCAGACCGAGGACAGGTACTGCCATGCCTGGTAGTTGAAGTCGCGCACCACCAGGCCGCCCTTGCCGGACTGCGCCACTGCTTGCGCGGTCGCAATCGCATTGGGCCACGTCCATTGCCCGGCGGCGATGAGTTCCGCCGGGGTCTTGGCGCCCGCCTTTCGGATGAGGTCGTTGTTGACGAACACGGCGAAGGGCGAGGTCGAGAAGGGATAGGCGTAGAGCACGCCGTCCTTGGACCAGCGCTCGGCGGCGGACGGGCTGATCTCGGCCACGTTGTAGCCCGGCGTGGCGGCGAGCGCCTTGGTGAGCGGCACGAGCGCGCCCGAGTTGACGAAGTCGTAGGCGCTGGTTTCGAAGATCCAGGCCATGTCCGGTGCGTTGCCGCCGGCGATCTGCGTGGTCAGCGCGGTGGTGTAGTTCTCGAAGGGCAGCGACTCGAAGCTGACCGTGACGTCGGGGTGTTCCTTCTTGAAGCCTTCGGCGATGCCGTTGAAGAGCTTGAGGTGCGCTTCATTCGCGCTCCAGATGGTCATGCGCAGCTGGGTCTCGGCCGACGCGCCGGCGGCCAGGGCCAGCGACAGGGCCAAGCCGCCGGCAATGGCGCGGAGCGTGACGGACTTCTTGCGTTGGAACATGGTGGTCTCCTCGGTGTCTCGATATCAATAGGCGCGCACGTCGGGCCAGCGTGTTTCCACGCCTGCGCGCGCCAGCAGCGCCTGGAAGGTGGCGAGTCGTGCGTCGTCGGCCTGCACCTGATGCGGCGTGGCGTTGTGGTCGAGGCAATGGGCGGCCAGCATCCCGGCCACTTCGCCCACGTTCCATTCCACCGGGTGCAGCCGGTAGCAGCCATTGGTGATGTGTGTGGTGGCGATGTTCTTGCCGCCGGCCAGCAGGTTCGTCATGCGGCGCGGCAGCAAGGCGCCGAGCGGAATCTCGAAGGGGCAGGACGGCACGTCGATGTAGTTGTCGCCGCCCGTGGACGGGTGCAGGTCGATGCGGTACATGCCCACGCCCACGCTGTCGCGGTAGCGCACGGCGCCCTGGTCGCCGCGAACGGCATGCGACAGGTGCTGCTCGACGATGCGTGTCACGCCCAGGATGCGGCGACTCTCGCGGATGTAGGGCGCCATGGCCAGGCCGTGCGAAGTGCCGGTGACGTCGCCGCGCAGCCGCAGTCCCGGAAAGCCCGCGCCGCCATCGGTGCGCGGCGCCTCGGTCTGCAGCCAGTAGAAGACCGAGTGCGACAACTCGGCCGCCGATTGCAGATGGCGCGCCTTCTCGGCCTCGGACACATCGAGGATCGAGCCCTCCATGTAGTCGATCATGGGCCAGTTCACCAGGCAGATGTCCGAGGCGTAGGCGCCCGGCGTGAAGTTGCGCCGCGCGGCGATGCGCCTGAACGTCCACAGGTTCTGGTCGCCGCCGCTCTTGCGCTGGTCGGCATCGACCCGCAAGGGATCGTCATCCGGGTTGGGCGTGAAGGAGCGCTCGGTGATCTCCAGCGTGCGCGGATTCGGCGCCTTGAAGCCCAGCAGCGGCCCGCCCCAGAAGTGCGGCTGGTACGCACGCCAGAAGTCGTAGTTGCGCGGCTTGTCGATGGTGTGGTCGCCGTCGACGTGGTCGATCGCGAAGCAGATCGAGACCGCCTGCACGTTGTGCGGCTGCGCCGTGGTCGGCGCGCTCGGTTCGCCGGTGTCGGGCTGGCTCTCGAAACCGATCACGTACTCGCAGCCCGTCAGTGGCAGGAGGTCGCCCAGTTCGGTCGCGTCGATCACGAAGGCGGCTTCGACCGTGATCTCGTCGGCCGTGTCGCGATGGCGCAGCGTCACCGCGCGCACCGTGTCGCCCTGGGTATCGGCCGCGACGGGACGGTACGGTTGAAGCACCGTCAGGCGGCCGGCGCCGCGATGGGGCGCCAGCATGGCTTCGAGCACCGCCAGACCGACGCGCGGCTCGGCGCAGATGCGGCTGACCCAGCCCGCGCCCGGGTTGAGTTCGTCCCACGCGCGGCTGGCCGCGGTGAGCGGGTAGTGGTCGCGGTAGTAGCGCCGGATGCCGTCGCGCAGCGCGCGATAGCGGCGTGTGACGCCGAACTGCTCCACCCAGCTGTGCTCGTCCGGCGGCACCGCCTGGCTGGTGAGTTGCCCGCCGATCCAGTCGTACTCCTCGCTCATCACCACCGTGCGGCCGGCTTCCAGCGCACCCAGCGCGGCGGCCACGCCGCCCAGCCCGCCACCGACCACGAGGATGTCCGTCTTCATTTCTCGCATGCTTGTGTCGTTCCAGTGGGTGAGTTCGCAGGGTTCAGCGCGCCTTCGCGGGACCGAGGGTTTCGCCGCGGATCGGCTCGCAGGGCAGCAGCACTTGTTGCACCGCTTGCGTCATGCCGCCTTCCACGCGGCGCACGAGCATCGCGGTGGCCTGGCGGCCCATCTGCTCGCGCGGAATGGCGAACGACGCGAAGCGCGTGCCGCTGCCTTCCGTGCGGACGTGCGAGCCCAGCGCCACGACCGAGAAATCGGCCGGCAACCCCAGCCCGCGTGTTCTTGCCGCGCGCTCGAGGCGCACCGCATCGGCCAGTTCGACGCAGAAAGCCGCGGTCGCGCCACTGGCCAGCAACGCATCGAGCAACTCGCCGTCGTCGGCCGTCGTGTCCGGCAATTGAAGGACCAGTTCGAGGTCGTTGCCGAGCGCGGCCGTGAATCCCGTCCAGCGATCCAGCGGCGATTCGGCCGGGCCGATCGACCCCAGATAGGCCAGCCGCCGATGCCCCAGTTCGCGTGCCTGCCGCACCAGCGCGCCGGTGGCCGTCGCGTAGTCGCCGCCGACGAAGGGCACGGGCCCGCCCGCATCCTCGCGCCGGCCGATCGCGACGAAGGGATAGTCGCCCGCCACCAGCCGCGCGAGTTCGGCCCGGTCGAAGGTCTTGCCCAGCACGATGCAGCCGTCGGCGATGCGCAGTCGGCCTTCCTCCGCAAATATCTTTCGCTGGGCGCCTTCGCCTGCGCCGGTCAGGAGCAGCAGGTCGTAGCCGCGCGCCTGCGCCTCCTCCTCGATACCGAACAGGAAGGGCAGGAAGAAGTCGGCGTGGGCGTTCGGGAAAGCCGGCTCGTAGGTGAACACGCCCAGGATCCGGTTCGAGCCCCTGGCCATGCGGCGGGCGATCGGATCGGGCACATAGCCGGTGTCGCGAATGATCTTCTGCACCCGTTCGCGCGTTTCCTGCGGAATGCGCGCCAGCGCGTTCTCCGCGCCGTTGAGCACCAGGGACACCGTCGCCTGGCTCACGCCTGCGAGCTTGGCAATGTCTTGCTGTGTGATGCGGCGAGCGGCGGGCACGGGGCTTTGCTGATGCGTATTACCGAGTTGGTAATGCGCATTATCAGCAAAGCTTTCAAGAAAATCGAGGTGGCAAAGGCGAGGGATTTCCCGAGGAATTTCCCGGGGCTCAGGGGGTTTCGATCGCTCCGACCTCGAAGAGATACGACTGGGAGCGAAGCCTCCTCTTGTCGAAGCCGGCCTCCCAGGGAAACCGCTCTTTTCCGTCGGGCCACACGATCTGCACGTAGTTGTAGCGACCGCGTGCGAGCTGGGGAGGGACCAGCAGTTCGATGCGTGAAGCGTCTGCCGACCGTGGCATCAATGGAACCCGCGCGGCGCCGAGGACCATGACGCCTTCGTGCACGGGTTCGCCTGCCTTCACACGTTCCGCGATGACGTCGAAGACCCCCTTGGCCTGCGGCGGTGCGACGCCGAACATGATCAAGTCCGGATGCGCGAAGGTTTTCTGCAATCCGACCGTGTACACGAAAGTCGCGGCTGTGTTCCTTGTGCCGACGCCCGCCATGGCCCAGCCTTCCCGCGCGATGCGGCGCTTGAGAGTCGCGACAACCTCGGGTTGGATGAACATCGATCCCACCATATCGCAGCAATGCCGAACAATCGTCCGGCGCCAGTATCTCGCGTCACCGAAAGCACTGACAACCAATCGCTGCGGGTGGGTGCGCCTTCATGGCGCTGACGTCTACCTCGTGGCCGTGTGAAGTTCGGCCTTGGCATCCCCGTCGGCCGCTGTCTCTTCGTACGCCCTGCCGCCGGGCACCAGGGCCGAGTGTGCGCGGCGCGAATGGATCAGCGGATAGAACATCTCCACGAACCAACGCTCCTTGCCGAAGGTTAGGTCGTCCTGCAGACCGACCTTGGCCGGGTAGCGACGGGTGATCTTGGCCGTGCCGAAGATCAGGTCCCAAATGAACAGCAGATTGCCGAAGTTGCCCTTGTAGTGCCCGATGCCGTCGTCGTTGGTGAGCGCATGGTGCGCCCAGTGCGTGGCCGGCGTCGAGACCGTGCGTTCGAGCACCCAGGCGAGGGGGTGCAGCCACTTCGTGCGGTACAGCGGCGCATCCCACGGCACGGCACTGTGCGCGCCCAGGATCACCGTGAGCTTGACCACGATGTAGACGAGGTAGGCGTCACCGAAACCCAGGTAGATGAGCACGCCGGAAGCCCACAGGCCCGGCATCATCAGGTAGTAGAAGAAGTTGTTCCGGTACGTGATGCGGATGCTCATGTAGTGCGCGGTGTGGTGCGCACGATGCAGCGGCCACAGCAGCGGCGAGTGCGAGATGCGATGCCACCAGTACTGCGTCATGTCGTCGGCGACCAGCAGGATCGCGCCCATGGCCCACCACGGCAGGTGCGCCCACGCCCCGCGCTGGCCGGGCATGGCCAGTTCGCTCAGCTTGCCCGTCACCCCGAAGATGAAGGGCTGCGACACCGCCAGCAGCGCCAGGAACATGAACAGTTCCAGCTTGGTGTCGTCCTTGGTGGCATTGAAGCGTTCGTGCTTGCCGGAGCGGATCTCCAGCACGGCAAAAAACAGGATGATCGCGACGAGCACGATGTTTTGGATGAGATTCACCAGGTTGTCTCCTTGGCTTTGATCGGCAGGCCGGGTCCTGTGTCTGAACGCCGGGGCTCTTGGAATGAGCGCGATTGTTCAGGCGAACTCCGATTGAGTCCAATGCATAGTTGGTCAAGAATGAATGCAGTGGACGCAATTGCCAATGAAGGAGCGGCTCATGGACCTCAAGCGCTGGGCACACATCGTCGCGGTCGCCGACCGGCGAAGCTTCATCCGTGCCGCCGAACAGGTGCACCTCAGCCAACCGGCGCTCACCCGCAGCATCCAGGCGGCGGAAGCCGAGCTGGGACTGCAGTTGTTCGACCGCGGAACGCTGGAGGTGGTGCCGACGCCCGCGGGTGAGTTCGTCGTCGCGCGGGCCCGGCAACTGGTGTTCAACAGCCGTTGCCTGGAACGCGACGTCGAGCTCTACCGCAGCCGCGGCCTGGGCGACACGGCGTTCGGCGCGGGTCCGTTTCCCGCAGCCACCTTCCTGAAGCCGCTGCTGGCCGCGATGCGGCGCGAGTTTCCCGGCATCAACCTGCGCGTCGAGATCAGCAACTGGCAACTGCTGCTGAAGCGCCTGCTCGAGGAAGACATCGAGTTCTTCATTGCCGACCACAGGGACCTCCCTTCGGACCCCAACCTGCATATCCGGCCGCTGCGCAGCGATCCGGGGGGCTTCTATGTGCGTGCCGGCCATCCTCTGACGGAGGGCGGCTCCGTCACGCTGAAGCAGGTCTGGACGCATGGCGTCCTCTCCGTGCGGTTGCCTGTCGACGTGCGCGCGGCGCTCTGTCGCCTTCTCGGCCTTGAGTCGTCGGCGGAAATCTCCCTGGCCCTCGAATGCGACGACGTCGAGGTGCTGAAGGACGTCGCGCTCGCCTGTGACTCGGTCCTGGCTGCGACGCATGCCTCCGTGACAAAGGAGGTCGCGGCCGGCAAGCTTCACCCGGTGAAAGTGACCGGGCTGCCACCTTTGTCAACGGAAATGGGCATCGTCACCCTGCGCGGTCGCACACCGTCGCCGATGGCCGAACTCATCATCAGCCGGTTGCCGAGCGTGGAGGCAGTTGCACCTTGAGGCGGGCCCGGCGCCCGGTGCCAACGATCAGGCGGGAGAGCATGTCGTCGAGCTCCGCATCGGTATCAAGCATCGGCCGTCGTCACGGGAGGCGAGGCGACCATCCGTCGAAGCGCATTCTTCTTGCGTACCTGCAAGACGAACGAGACCACCTGCCAGCCGATGAAAAATGCAATGAGCGCCATCAGCGTGCCACTGATGGGCCGCGTGAAGAACGTGGTGAAACTCCCACGGCTCAGCAGCAATGCGCGGCGGAAGTTCTCTTCCAGCATGGGGCCCAGGATGAAGCCCAGCATCAGCGGAGCGGCGTCCAGCTCCAGCCGCAAGAACATGTAGCCCGTGAGGCCGAACGCAGCCGTGATGTAGATGTCCTCCAGGCTGTTGTTCACACTGTAGGTGCCGACGCAGCAGAAGAAGAGGATCGACGGGAACAGCACGCTGTATGGGATCTTGAACACCGAGAGCCAATAGCGCACCAGTGGCACGTTCAGCACCAGCAGGAAGACATTGCCGATCCACATGCTGGCCACCAGGCCCCAGAAGAGCTCGGGGTGGCTGGCAATCATGTTCGGCCCCGGCTGGATGCCCTTGATGATGAAGGCCGCCAGCATCAATGCCATCACGGCGTTCTCCGGGATGCCGATGCTCATCAGCGGGATGAAGCTGGTGCGCGCTGCCGCCTCGTCGGCCGCGGCCTGGCCGGCCACGCCTTCGATGCAGCCTGTGCCGATCTCGTGCTTGTACTTGCTGACCTTCTTGTCGATGGCGTACGCCGCGAACTGCGCAATCGTGGGACCGCCGCCGGGCAGGATCCCCAGGAACGAGCCTACGACGCTGCCGCGCAGGGCGCTCGGGATGATCCGCTTGAACTCCGCCCACGTCGGGATCAGGTGGATCTTGCCGTTGAAGGGTGAGCGTTCCTCACGGGAATCAAGGTTCTTCGTGATCTCGGCGATGCCGAAGCAGCCCAGCGCGATGCTCACGATGCCGACGCCGTCGATCAGGAAGGGCAGGTCCAGCGTGAAGCGCGCGAGCCCGCTGTTCACGTCGGTGCCGACCGTGCCGAGCAGCACACCGATCATGCACATGGCCAGGCCGTTGAGCAGGCTGCCCGTGGTGACGAAACTCACGCACACGAAGCCCACCATCATCATGGCGCAGTAGTCCGCCGGACCGAAGAGGAAGGCCACTTCACCCAGCATGGGCGCCAGGAACGCCAGCACCAGGATGGCGACCGAGCCGCCGATGAAGCTGGAGACGCCTGCGGTGAACAGCGCAAGGCCCGTCTTGCCCTTGAGCGTCATCTGGTAGCCGTCGATGCACGCGACGATGCTGCTGGCGTGCGGGATCTTCATCGTGATGGCGCTCACGCTGTCGCCGTACTGCGCGCCGTAATAGATGCCCGCCAGCATGATCAGCGCACCCGTGGTGGGGATGGAGTAGGTCAGCGGCAGCAGCAGGCTGATGGTGGCCAGTGGGCCCAGGCCGGGCAGCAGGCCGACCAGGGTGCCCACCGTGCAGCCGATGGCGCAGAACAGCAGGTTCTGCAGGGTCAGGGCGTGTGAAAAGCCGAACGCCAGGTTGTTGAGGACGTCCATCAATAGAGCGGCAGGTTCAAGCCGAGGAATTTTTGAAGGACCAGAGCCATCGCGACCAAGGCGGCGGAAATCTTGACGTTGCGCACCCACGAGTAGGAAGTGCCGGCCAAGGTGGAGAAGAACACCATGAAGATGATCCCCACGATCATGTTCACGTAGGTGGAAATCAGTGCCAGGCCACAGAGACTCGCCAGGATGATGGCGATGTTCTTGAAGTTGAGGTTCAGTTGCACGCGCTCGACGTAGAACGATCGAATCACGGTGATCACGCCGATCAGCAACAAGAGTGAACTCACCAGCGCGGGAAACAATCCCGGTCCCGCGCGACTGAAATCCCCGATCGGGTAACGCAGCGCCTGAAGGCCGAAGGCGAGTGAGATCGCCATGAGGAATAGACCGCTGACAAGATTTCGGTTCATACGCTGAATTCCTCCGGATTCCACAAGAGCGGGCGCCCATGGTCATTTCCTGTTCCTGATCGGAATCTGACGGACGCGTGAGGGGAATTACGTACCGGGAATCAACAGAGAGACATTCGACGAGACTCGAATGTGTCTCGTCGATTTGACGTCAATCAGGCCGTCGTCGCATCCTTGCGTCGAAGGTCACCACTGAACCAGGACGGCAGCCACGAGCACGATCAACGCATAGCGCGTGAACTTGTAGACGGTGGGGTTCCAGGCCTTGAAGCGGCGCCGCCACCGGCCGGTGACGAGCGAGATGCGGAACATTCTGCTGATCAGGCCGGTGCGGTCGCCGACATCATTGGGCGATGCCGCCGCAGTCATCACGTAGCGGGCGAAGGCGCGGTTGATCGCCTCGGCCCAACGGAAGCGCAAGGGTCGCTCCAGGTCGCACAGCAGGATCAGCCGTGTGCGGTCGGTGTCGTTGCGCACCCAGTGAATGAAAGTCTCGTCGAAGACGACGGAGGCGCCGTCACGCCAGCTGTAGGGTTCGCCATCGACCCATATCCGGCAACGGTCGTCATTCGGCGTGGACAGTCCCAGGTGATATCGCAGCGAGCCCGCGTAGGGGTCGCGATGGCGCTTGAGTTCGGCGCCGGGCGGAAGCTCTGCGAAAAGCGCGCCCTTGATGCAGGGCACGCGCTGCAGCAACTCGACGGTGCGGGGGCAATACCGTGCGGCGGAGCGCGGCGATTCCTCATACCACTTGAGGTAGAAGCGCTTCCAGCCATGCTTGAAGAACGAGTTGAAACCCGCGTCGTCGTTCTTCTCCGAAGCCTTGATGCGGCGAAGGGCCGCCAAGGCCTCGGCCTCACCGCGGATCGTCTCCCATTCGGTCTCCAGCTCGCGCAGTCCCTCGAATTGATCCACGCTGACGTAGGGCGTCGTCGGCACGCGGGACAGCGTGTAGAGCATCACATTGAGCGGGGCCAGGAAAGCGGAATGATCGAACAACTGCTTGCGGAAGCGGTGACGCTCTTTTCCGCGCAGGTGCACGTAGATGATCGACGCCAAAAAAAAGCCCACCGCAATTGCTTTGAGCATCTTCTCTTCCCAATCTCCGGCAGCACACTCCCTTGCCCGATTTGGTATCGGAAGATAGTCCTTTAGCTGCTGCGTTGGTGTAGGGAAAATCCGACGTGCGCTGTGGCGCTTACCAGCACGCTCGACTCATTCAGCCTTGGGGGAGTGACGCTGCCACGGGGGCAACTCGGCGCCGCAGTCGCTGCAGAACTTGGCATCAGGCGCGTGGCCTTCGCTCAGGCATTCGTGACACGTGCGTGTGGTGGGTTCGTGACGCAGTCGTTGCGAGGTGAGTTCCGCACTCACGATGCCGGTCGGTACGGCAAGCGTGCCCCAGCCCAGCAGCATCATCATGGAAGCGATGAAGCGACCGATGTCCGTATGGGGTGCGATGTCGCCGAAGCCGACGGTGGTCAATGTGGTGATGGCCCAGTACACGCCAGTCGGGATGCTGGTGAAGCCGTTCTCGGGTCCTTCCACGAGGTACATGAGCGTCCCCATGATCACAACGACCAGCATCACGAAGGCCATGAACACGAGGATCTTCCGCCTCGACGAAGCAAGCGCGTGTCCGAGGGCTCCGAATTCCGCGACGTACTCGGTGAGCTTGAGGATCCGGAAGATGCGCAGCAGCCGCAACAGCCGAACATCGATCAGCGCATTCGCGCCGGGCACGAAGACCGCGATGTAGGAGGGCAACAGCGCCAGCAGATCGATGATGCCGAACACGCTTCTCGCGTAGCGCAAGGGGCGCCGAACGCAGACAAGCCGGGCCACATATTCGACCGTGAGCGCAATCGTGAAGACCCATTCGAGGGTGTCGAGCAAAACTTCATGCTTGGCGTGGATAGAAGCGACGCTGTCGAGCATGACCACGGCAACGCTGGCCAGGATCACGGCGATGAGCGCCAGGTCGAATCGACGTCCAGCGCGCGTGTCGGCTTCGAAAATGATGGTGTAGGCGGTCAGTCTCCACCCATGGTCGGGCCGTCCGAACTTTGAATCCGAGACCGGCGGGGAGGGTTGTGTAGCCATCGCCGGAATCGTATGCCATTCGCTCGCCGAGCGGTCGCGCGGCCGGCCGTCTGCATAATTGGCGCGCCCGCTCTTTTGTTCCCACACGATGCCCGTCGAGACCCAACGCGAAACGCAGACCGCACGCTTCCAGGAAAAACGCGACGCCATCCTGAGCGCGGCCGCCTCGCGGTTCAACGAGCAGGGCGTGAAGGGTGCGACGCTCGCCGACATCGCGGCCAGCGTGGGACTGGTGACCAACAGCGTCACCAACGACGCCGCCCCATCCCAGGCATGGACTCCCTGATCGCCGCTTCCGGGCGCGCCCTTGCCGCCGGCGATGCACTCGGTGCGCTCAAGCGGATCGCGCTGCGCGACGATCCGCCGGCGTTGGCCTTGCGCGGCATCGCCATGGCCCAGCTCGGCGAGCATCCGCGCGCCCGCGAGTTGTTGCGCCGCGCCGCGCGCGCCTTCGGCAGCCACGAAGTCCTGGCGCGTGCGCGTTGCGTCGTCGCCGAGGCCGAAGTGGCGCTGGCGATGCGCGATCTGGGCGGCTCGACGCGATCGCTGGCTGCGGCGGCCGCGACGCTCGAGGCGCATGCCGATCACGTGAATGCCGTGCAGGCGCGGCTGATTGCGACGCGACGGCTCCTGCTGCTCGGTCGCCTCGAGGAAGCCGCGGCGGCGCTGGCGCGGCTCGATGCGCGTGGCCTGGCACCGTCGCTGGCGGCGGTGGCCGAACTGACTGCGGCGGAACTGTCGCTGCGCTCGCTGCGCATCGGCGCGGCGCGTGCGGCGCTCGCCCGTGCGCAGGAGGCGGCCTCTCGCGCGGGCGTGCCGGCGCTGCTGGCCGAGGTGGCGGAAGCCCGGGCCGCGCTCGATCGGCCCGCGGCCCGGCGACTTTCCGTCGACGGCGAGCAGGCGTTGCGCCTCGACGAGGTTGCGGCGCTGCTGGCCTCGGACGCATTGGTTGTCGATGCCTGCCGTCGCGGTCTGCAGGTCGGCGACGCGTGGCGGCCGCTGGCGCGCCGGCCCGTGCTGTTCTCATTGGCGCGTACGCTCGCCGCGGCATGGCCCGGCGATGTCGATCGGGAAACGCTGATCGCCTGCGCTTTCCGCACCCACCACGCCAACGAGACGCATCGGGCGCGCCTGCGGGTCGAGGTCGGTCGCCTGCGCGCGCATGTCACGGAATTGGCGCTTGTCGAGGCCACCGCGCGGGGTTTCGCGCTCCGGCCGCGCGGCGAGCGCGCCGTCGTCGTCCTGGCGCCGCCGATCGATGGCGACCAGGGGTCGGTGGTGGCATTGCTCTCCGACGGCGCAGCCTGGTCGACCTCGGCGCTGGCGCTGGCCCTGGGAGCCAGTCAACGCACCGTCCAGCGCGCCCTGGCCGATCTCGAAGCTGCCGGCAGGGTGCGTTCGATCGGGCAGGCGAGGGCGCGTCGCTGGCTGTCGCCGCCGCTCGCGGGATTCACGACGATCTTGTTACTCCCCGCTGCGCTCTCGATTGAATAGAGTTGCCTTGTCGCGCCGGGCCCCGGCGAATCACAAGGAACTCGACATGACCGGCAAGACAAGCAGAAGCAGACCCCACGCCACGGTGCGCGCGGCCGAGATCGTGCGCGAATACGGCCCCTTCGAGGGCGTCAGCAAGGTCGCCGGCGTGACGCACGACGGCCACCACATCTGGGCCGCCACCGGCACCAGGCTCGTCGCCTTCGACCCCGAGAGCGGCGAGACCACGCAAACGCTCGACCGCGCCTGCGACGCCGGCACCGCCTTCGACGGCACGTACCTCTATCAGATCGCCGAGGAGCGCATCGACAAGATCGATCCGGCCACGGGCAAGGTGATGTCGTCGATCCCGGCGCCCGGCCACGGATACGACTCGGGGCTCACCTGGGCCGAGGGCAGCCTGTGGGTCGGGGAGTACCGCGATCGCAAGATCCACCAGATCGATCCCGAGACCGGCAAGGTCAGGCGCACCATCGAATCCAACCGCTTCGTCACCGGCGTGACCTGGGTGGACGGCGAGCTGTGGCACGCGACCTGGGAAGGGGAGCAGAGCGAGCTTCGCCGGATCGACCCGGCGAACGGCACCGTGCTCGAGCGGCTGGAGATGCCGAGCGGCACTGGTGTCAGCGGGCTCGAATCCGACGGGGCGGATCTCTTCTATTGCGGCGGCGGATCGAGCGGAAAGATCCGCGTCGTGCGGCGCCCGAAAACCGACCACCCGTCGTGACTGCAAGGAGCACATCATGAACACACTGAATCATCCCGTCGTGCCGAAGGCGCAATGGATTGCCGAGCGCAAGGCACTCCTGGCCCGCGAAAAAGAGCTGACGCGCCTGCGCGACCAGATCGCCAGCGAGCGCCGCGCGCTGCCATGGGCGCACATCGACAAGGACTACGTTTTCGAGGCCCCCGAGGGTCGGCGCAGCCTCGCGGATCTTTTCGAGGGACGCCGCCAGCTTCTGGTGCAGCACTTCATGTTGGGCCCGGGTTGGGCGCAAGGCTGCCCGAGTTGCTCCTACATGGCCGATCACATCGGCGGGATGCAGGTCCACCTCGAACACCGTGACGTCACGGTGCTGGTCGTCTCGCGCGCACCGCTCGCCGAGATCGAGCGCTTTCGCCAGCGCATGGGGTGGCAGTTCAAGTGGGTGTCATCGAACGGAAGCGATTTCAACTACGACTTCGGCGTCAGCTTTACGCCCGAAGAGCGCGCCAAGGGCGACGTGAACTACAACTTCAGCATGCGCGCCTTCCCGAGCGAGGAAGCGCCTGGCGTCAGCGTTTTCTACAAGGACGATGCGGGTGAAGTCTTCCACACCTACTCGACCTACGGTCGCGGCGTGGAGGTGATGATGGGCACCTACAACATGCTGGACCTCACGCCCAAGGGCCGCGACGAGCAAGCAGGGCACGGCATGGCTTGGGTGCGCCATCACGATCGCTACGAGCCTGCGCCCGTCGCCGCCGCGGCCTGAACATCATCGAGCACGCGTCATGGCAAACCTCTGGCCGTGGCTGGTGGTCGCGGGCGTCGGCGCCCTCCATGGGCTGAACCCCACCACCGGCTGGATGTTTGCCGCCGCCTGGGGCGTGCGTTCAGGCGACAGGGTGCAGGCGTTGCGGGCGCTGGTGCCGATCGCGATCGGGCACGTCACGTCGATCGCGCTCGTGGCTGCCGCGGTGGCGTTCGGCCTGTCGATGAATCGGGGCGTGTTGCAAGCCGTCGCGGCCGGGCTGCTTGTCGTCGGTGCGATCGTTCGCCTGACCGGCCATACGCCCAAGATGGCGCGCGCGCCGGCTGGTCATGCCGGCTTGGCGCTCTGGTCGTTCTTGATGGCCACCGCGCATGGCGCCGGATTGATGCTGGTACCGGCGCTGATCCCGATCTGCATGGGAGACACGTCGGCGCGCGAGATCACCGCATCGGGCTCGCTGATGCTGGCGTTTGCCGCGGTCGGCATTCACACCGCGGCGACGCTCGCCGTCACCGGCCTGATTGCTGCCGGGGCTTGCCGTGGATTTGAAGTCGGCCTTCGGCTACGGCGCCGATGCCGACCCTGAGCACGGAGATGCATCCTCAAAATTGATGATCAGAGCAGCCGTCACCCGGTACAAACTCGCACCCAAGGGTTTCGAGGCAACGGGGATCGGTGCGGCGCAAGTCCTCCCCATCCACCATCCGGAGGAAAAGCCATGGGAAAGATCATCAAGGCCGGTGCCTGGTGCAACGGCGAGATTGCCTATCTGGCATGGGAGGCCGACGCGCCCATTGCGGAATGCCTCGGCTTCATGATCACGCGGGTCCACGAGACCGGGCCTGACGCCGGCCAGCGGCGCATCCTGCCCACCTGGATCGCCTTCAGGGACCAGTCGAATCCCGACTGGCTCGACCAGGACAGCTCGGTTTGGCCGATCCAGCAATATGAATGGCGCGACCTCACGCTGCGCCGCTCGCGAAACACGGCCACGGTGCGTCCGATCGACTTCAAGGTCCACTACGAGATCGTTCCCGTGGGCCTCCCAGCTCCGGGCAGGCCACCTGTGCCGCCTTCCGCGACGGCGATCTATCTGGATGCCAATGGAAAGCCTCGCTACCAAGGCAATCCGAGGCAGCTCTTCATCCTCGACAACGCCTTCTCGACTGCGTCCATCGACGTCACGCACGCCGCGGGCGCGTCGGTTCGCGCAACCTACACCAACGGCATCCTGTCCACGCAGAACCTGCTCCAGCAGCTGGAATCCGTGCAGGGAACCAAACCGGCCGGTGTCGCACCGGGTCCGACGACCGGGGTGACACCCGGGTTGCTGTCCACGCTCAAGAAACACATCCCGGTCGAGGGCGATCCGATCCGGGAGTTCCTGACGGCCGACGTGCTCTCTTTCCTGCTCGAGTTGCTTGATCGGGCCGAGCGCGACGGGGGCGAGCTGTATCTGGCGCTGTACGAATTGCACGACCCCGAACTGATCGGCCGCCTGACCAAGCTGGTGAAGTCCGGACAGGCGCATGTCATCTTGTCGACTGCGGGCTCGACGGATCCCAATCCGAAGAAGAATCCACCGGTGCCGAAGAAACCGATGGTCTGGGATACCGAGAACCATGATGCCCGCGTGGGCCTGCACGCTGCCTCCGCCGTCAATGTGCAGGACCGGCTCTTCAACAACCAGTCGCACATCGGCCACAACAAATTCGCCATCTACGTGAAGGGCGGCGTTGCGCTGGCGGTGCTGACCGGCAGCACGAACTGGACGGAAACCGGCCTCTGCACCCAGTCCAACAATGCGATCCTGGTGGAGGACCCTCAGTTGGCCGCGATCTACCTGGACTATTGGAAGCGCCTGCTCGACGATCCGCAACCGGCAGGGCAAGCCGTCAGCATGCCCGTGAACGGCAACAAGAAGATCGACGGCTTCGCCCCGAACAGCGGTGTGCAGGGCGTGGACCTCCGCACCGCGAACGCAAAGCCGATCGCACCCGTGACGCTGGCCGACGGCAGCACGACGATCGAGGTGATGTTCTCGCCGAACACGAAAACGAAGACCAAGAGCTCGAGTTCGCCGACGCCTGTCGATCTCGGCCGGGTCTACGCGCTCATGGAGCATGCCAACAGCGCGATCCTGTTCCTGACCTTCCTCCCCGGGGTGAAAGGCGAACAGAACATCATTGGCGAGGCAGCGGCCCTTGCCGCTCAACGGGCGGGCCTGCTCGTGCAGGGCGCGATCAGCGACCCCAGTGCGTTGCCGCCGCAATCGATCGCCGGCGAACCGACAACCTACAAGAAGCCGGACGGCTCGACGGCAAAGCTGCCGGCGCCGGCCATCTGGTGGCCTGCGGGCCAGGATGGGCGAATCGCGATGGTCCGTGCCGCGGCGGTCACGGCGCAGACGGGAGACCTGGAGCCGGAGCTCTTGAGCGCCGGACACGCGATCATTCACGACAAGATCATCGTCATCGACCCGCTGGACCCGGTGGCCTGCACGGTGATCACCGGCAGCCACAACCTTGGCTACAAGGCGTCGTACCAGAACGACGAGAACCTCTTGATCATTCGTGGCAATCAGGCGCTGGCGATTTCCTATGCGATCCACGTACTGGATGTCTACGACCACTACGTCATGCGTGCAAAGCTGGCGGACAAATTGAGAAAGTCGCTGATCGCCACCGGAAAGCCGCCGCCGGTCGAGGTCGGTGGGTTTCTCGATCCGACTGCCAAATGGCAATCGAGATGGATCCAGGCTGCGCGGCCGCCTTCGAGCGCGGAGTACTTTCTCAATTCGTGAGGCAGTCTGGGCGATATTCAGCGTTCGCGCGCGGGCTCGCGACGCGCATAGAACTCCGCGACGCTGTCGAGTTCTTGTGCCGTCAAGGGCCGCACCATGTTGCGCATCTGGCCGAAGCTGTCGTTGCGGCGATCGCCCGACGCAAAAGCCTTCAGCTCCTTCAACAGGTACTCCTTCGGCATCCCTTCCAGCCACGGCGCGCCCAGCTTGTGGTCGATGCCGCCATGGCACGCCACGCACGGCACGATGTTTCGCAGCGGATCGCCCACGCGCACCAGCGCCGGTGCGCCCGGTTCATCGGCATGCACCGGCGCCGCGCGCGCCTTGGGCAACGAGTCGTAGTACGCGGCGACATCCTGGATGTCGCGCTCCGACAGTCTGTTGGCAATGGTCTGCATGAATGCGCTGGTCCGGTTGCCGAGCTTGTAGTCATGCAACTGCTTGATGATGACCTCCGGATACTGTCCGGCGAGGTTGGGCGAGCCACCATCGCTCATGCCCTGCGCACCATGGCACATGCTGCATTGCTGGATGGCAATGGTGGCGCCGCGGCCGGTTGCGTCGCCCGCACCGGAGCGCCCCATGGCGTTGGTCAGTATGACGTTGGTCGTGCCGGCGCCCGGCTTCGGCCACTCCTCCGCGGCGGTCCATTCGCTGGGCACGCCTGCCGCCCGGCAGATGCTGTCCCAGACGCTCTTGGCGGTGAAGTCGCCGTGCCTCGACGGCAGCCACACGAAGCCCACGAGCAGCGCCACCGCGGTCAGCGCAACGAGTCCGAGCACGCTCCAGCGAAACCATCGGTTGCTCCACGAGAACATGCCGGCTTCCTGCATCACCGGCCTCCAATGGGAATGACAGGAACCGAGGCATTCTGGAGCGACGCCAACTGCGCGATCGGAAAGCCGTAGTTCACCACCGTGAGAGCGATCATCAGCGAGACCCAGAGCGCGAAGCCGTTCAATGCCACCGGCGTGGTCGCAGGCATGTGGATCGGCGTGCTGAAGCTGTAGGGCGCGGGTGCCGCGTCGCTCTTGCCCGCGCGTGCCAGGATGTAGATGAAGAGGAGGGCGGACAGCACCAGCATCAGCCCGCCGAGGCTCCCCGCGACGAGCGTCCAGCCCTGATTGCTGAGCGCCGGGTTCGAAAAGTCGAAGTACGACATGCGCCGCGGCTGTCCGAGCAGGCCGACCCAATGCCACGGCATGGTCATCACCATCATTCCGACGAACCACAGCCAAAGTTGCGTCTTGACGAGGCCGACCGGCAGCGCCTTGCAGCCGGTGAGTTGCGGCCACAGGTCATACGCGACCACGAAGTACATGATGACGATGGCGCCCGCGAAGATCAGGTGGAAGTGCCCCGTGACCCACTGCGTGTTGTGGACCGTCTCGTTGAGCTGGAAGCTCATGTTGATGAGCCCGCCCGCGCCGCCGAAGCCCAGCATGATGAACGAGAAGGTGACGGCCAGCATCATCGGGTTGCCCCAGGGCAGCGCCTTCACCCATCCGAAGATCCCCTTGCCGCCGCGCAAGCGCGCGGCGATCTCGACCGACGCGACGATCGTGAACACCGTGAGGAAGGTGGGCACCGCCACCATCGCCGTGAACGCCGCATGCATGAACTTGAATCCGGCCCCCACCTGCGGGTCGGCGAAGAGGTGGTGGATGCCGATGGGCATCGAGAACACGAGGAAGAGCACGAACGCGACGCGCCCCATCGTGTCGCTGTAGAGTCGCCCGCCGATGGCGCGCGGGACGATCGTGTAGAACGCGATGTAGGCCGGCATCAGCCAGAAGTACACGATGGCGTGCAGCGTCCATGAGAAGAACACGCGTGCCAGTCCGGCGTTGATCGTGTCCGTCAGGCCCAGCGCAGCGGGCAAGACCAGGAGAAGGATCTCGACCGCCGCACCCACCGATGTCCACGCCCACAGGTAGGCGCCTGCCACGTTGCCGAACATCGCCAGCGGCACCGTTGCGCCGGCGTTCCTTTTCTTCCATGCCCGCAGATTGACCGCCATGAGCGCGACCCAGATCCACGAGCCGACCACCACCAGCACGATGCCGAGGTAGTAGAAGGGGCTGCCGATCATCGGCGGGTAGAAGGTGTAGAGCACCGAGGCAAGGCCCAGCGCGACCGGCGTTGCCGCCGTCACGGTGCCGGCGACCACGAGCCAGAAGCCGGCCCATGCCCAGCGCAGGCCGATGAGCGGCTGCTTCAGCGCCAGTTCGCTGATGGCGTAGCCGAAGCCCATGGCCACCAGCGTCGGGAGGACATAGCCCATCACCGTGCCGTGCGCGGTCACCGACCGGTAGTAGTGTTCGGGGTCGCCGACCCACGCGCTGAGCGGGCTGCGCACGAACATCTGCCATTCACCCAGCACGATGGCCGCGCCGAACGCGATGAAGGCGATCCAGAAGTGCGCGAGCACGAGTTTTCTAGCGAGGAACACAGCTCATCCTCTCTGCGCCCTTGGCCTTGGCGAGGAACTCGTCGGCCGGCAGCACCTGCACATGACCCCACATGGCCTCGTGGCCCGTGCCGCAATACTCATGGCAAGGCATCAGGCGCTCGCCGGGCTTGTCGAAGGTGGCGGTGAAGGTCGCGACGAATCCCGGAATCAGCATCACGTTGGCGTTCGTCTTGTCGACGACAAAGCCATGCACGGCATCGGCGCTGGTCGCGCGAAAGGTGACCGGCACGCCGGCCGGAACGACCAGGCATTGCGGCTCGAAGGAATACTGCTGCGCGACGAGCCGCACCACGACCTTGCCGTTCGCATCGACCGTGGTGCCCAGGTTGTTCTCGACGAACTCGCCCGACACGTGCAGCGTGCGCGGATCGACGGTCTCCACGCGGGACGGCGGCATCGACGCCCAATGCAGTCCGGTGAAGATCATCATCACGAGCAGCAGGGCGATGATGAGCATGACGATGATCGCCCAGCGCCTTTCCGCCCCGGCAGCAACCGCCTCCGATGCGTGCGACACGCCGGCGTTCATCGAAGTCACTGGATGGCTCCTCGCGGCAGGTAGACCAGAAAGTAGAAGAGGAAGACGATGGCGACCACGATGAAGGTGGCGAGCCCGACGACGGCAAAAGTGCCCGCCGGTCCACGCGCGACGATGTCGTCGACACGCGCATCCTCCCGCGCCGGGTCGGCGCCTTCGGCCGCGGTCGGAAGATCGGTGTGGGTTGCCATTGCGCGGGCCTTCCTTGCTGCTATTCGGGGACGAGCGTGCGCAATTCGCTGACGCTGGCGGCGGTCACCGGCGTCCCGCTGTTTTCCCATGCGACGCGGATATAGGTCACCACCGCCGCCACCTCGTCGTCGTTGAGGATGTGCGAGAAGGGCGGCATGCCGTGCGGCTTCGGATTGCGCTTCGTGCCGGGCGCATAGCCGCCGTTCAGCACCATGCGGATCGAATTCACCGGCGAACTCATCGTGATCGACTGATTACTGGCGAGCGGCGGAAACTGCGGCGGATGACCCTTGCCTTCCTCGCCGTGGCACATGAAGCACTGCGTCGCGTAGATCTTGCGGCCGAGCTCCATCACGTTCGGGCTGACCAGCCGCGCGCTGCTCGGCGGCGGCGGTTCGGAGTCGCGCTGCGGAAGCTCCTTCAAATAGACCGCCATGGCTTCGACATCCGCGTCGGAGAGGTACTGCAGGCTGTTGTAGACCACTTCCGCCATGGGCCCGTAGACCGTGGCCCGATCCGAAATGCCGGCCTGCAGGAGGTCGGTGATTTCCTTGAGGTTCCAGTTGCCAAGTCCTGCCTCGCGGTTCGACGTGAGCGAAGGCGCATACCAGTTCTGGTTGGGGATCATCCCGCCTTCGAACTCCTGCGACGTCTTCGAGCCGCCGAGCTTGTTGATGGCCGTGTGGCACATCGCGCAATGGCCAAGGCCTTCCACCAGGTAGGCGCCGCGATTCCATTGGACGGACTTGCTCTTGTCGGGCTGGTATTCGCCCTCCTTGAAGTAAAGCGCCCGCCAGCCGATCAGCAGGTCACGCTGATTGAACGGGAACTTCAACTCATGGGGCCGGTTCTGCTGGCTCACCGGCGGCACGGACATCATGTAGGCGTAGATGGCGTCCGAGTCCTCGCGCGTCACCTTGGTGTAGGAGGCGAAGGGCATCACCGGGTACATCAGCGAGCCATCGCGCGCGACGCCCTGATGCATCATTCGATAGAAGTCGTCGGCGGTCCAGCGGCCAATGCCGGTTTCATCGTCCGGGGTGACATTGGGAACGAAGAGGCTGCCAAAGGGAGTTTCCATCGCGCGGCCACCTGCAAACTGCTGGCCGCCGGGCGCGGTGTGGCATGCGATGCAATCACCGGCGCGGGCCAGATACTCGCCCCTCGTGATCACCTGGGTCGTCGGGCTCGCTTCAACCTTGCCGGGCTCCGTTGGCAGATACCCGGGCATGAAGTAGAGGAAGCCGGCGACGAGCACCACCACGATCGCCGACGCGGCGAGAAGGAGGTTGCGTGTTCCTCTCCGCATGGGGGCCTACATCTGGCTTCCGCACGACAAGGGCATGCGCTGGAGGTTGGACGATGCGGGAGAAACATCGCGCGGCGGATCCTGGGACGAGAGCCAGGTCGCCACCGCGTACACATCCTGTTCCGACAAGCGGTCGGCAATGCGCTTCATGCAATCGGGCTGCGCCGCTTGCCGGTTGCCCGTGCGCCAGCGCGTGAGCTGCGCAACGATGTACGAGGAGCGCAATCCGACCAGTCCCGGGATGCCCGGCTCCATGCCGGTGAGCCCGGGGCCGTGGCAGGAGATGCAGGGTGGTATCTGCTTGCTCGCATCGCCCGAGACGGCGATCGTCGCGCCGCGCTTGATCACCGACTCCGGGGCAGTGGTCGGTTGCTTCGGTTCGAAGGCAGGCCGCTCTTTCGCGAAGTGCTCGGCGATCTCCCGCAGATAGGAGTCCGGCAGATAGGCCACCAGGTAGTTCATCGGCGGATACACCCGCTTGCCATCACGAAAGGCGACCAGTTGGTTGTAGAGATAGGCCGCAGGCTTGCCCGCAATGCGCGGAAAGTACGGGTTGCCGGTGCCTTGTCCCCCTTGGCCGTGACAGGTTGCGCAGCCTTGTACGCGCGCTTCCATCGAATCGACGGACTTGAAGGCGGGGATGGCCGGATCTTGCTGCGCCAAGGCGGCGGAGGCAAAAGCCATGATGAACACCGCAGTCGCCAGTTCAGGCTTCACGAACGTGGTCTCCTCTTTGGTCTGCGCGCCTGGATCGGCAATCACGGCCGGCGATCGATAATTATCTGACCGTCTCGACTGCGCGCATTGATATTTGTCAGTTCATGCATGCGTGGTGCACGCCACTTTGCCTCACCCGCTAAAGTTGCGCCATGAACCAGCACGCCAAGGCCGACCTACGCCCGGCACGCACCGAGCGGGAGGTCCGCGTCGACCTCGCCGCGGCCTACCGCATGGCCGCGCAGAACGGCTGGGATGACACCGTCTACACCCATCTGTCGGCCAGCGTCCCCGGCGAGGCGGGCCACTACCTGCTGAATCCGTTCGGCGCGACTTTCGACGAGATCACTGCATCGAGCCTGGTCAAGGTCAACTTGCGCGGCGAGGTCGTCGATGGCTCCGGCGCACGCGTGAACCCCAGCGGCTTCGCGATCCACGGCGCCGTGCATGCCGCGCGACCGGAGGTCGAATGCGTGATCCACTTGCATACGCCCTGGGGTGTGGCGTTGTCGATGCTGCCGAACGGCCTGCAGCCAACCTCGCAATACGCGATGCGCCTGCACCGGCGGCTCGGCCGCCATGCCTACGAAGGGCTGGCGCTCGGCGTCGATGAGCAACGACGACTCGTCGCGGATCTCGGTGCGCTCGATGGCTTGATCCTCGACAACCATGGCACGCTGGTCGTCGGCCGCACCGTGGCCGAGGCCTGGATGCTGATGCACCTGCTCGAGCGCGCAGCGCAGGCGCAATTGCGCGCCATGGCGGCCACGGGCGGCGAAGTGCGAGTGGTCAGCGACGAACTCGCTGCGCGTACCTATCGTGAATGGGTCGGCGACGGCAGCGAATGGGATGGCGACGTGGAATGGCCAGCCCTGCTGCGGCGGCTCGACCGCGCCGCGCCAGGCTATCGGGATTGACTGATTGGTTGATTGAACGATTGAACGATTTATCTGGAGAACTCACATGCCCACCATCCGCGTCGAACTGTTCGAGGGTCGTACGGTCGAGCAGAAGCGCGCCCTCGCGCAAGCCTTGACCGAGGCCACCGTCCGCACACTGGGCGGATCGCCCGACGGCGTTGACATCCTGTTCTACGACATCGCGAAGCACGACTGGGCAACCGGCGGCAAGCTCTGGAGCGAGCCTGCGTCGCCGCCAGCCGGTTGAACCACGGCGCAGCCCGCCTCGGCTGATCTATGTCATGTCACGGAGTGTCAGGCCCAACGCCGGACGGCTTCGGCGGTGTCGCTCGGCTTGGTGTTGAAGCAGATCCGGGCGCCAGGGGCCGCTTGGTGCACCACGTTGATCAGCCGCTCGAAGAGAAGAAAGTAGGTGGGAATGGTCCGGATACCGGCACCGATGACCACGCAGTCGAATGGCTTTTCAGAGAGCTTTCGAGCCACCACGTCCGCAGCCGTTTCCCCGAGGTCGGTCAGGCAGAGCTCCGCTTCGTAGCCCAGGCCGGCAAGCTTTGCCTGATCCGCATCGAGTCCCGCCCGAACCTTGTCGGCATTCATGTCCGGCATCGTGCTGAAGTCGACCAGACTCGGCTCCAATCCGATCACCAACACCTGCGTTTTCGTCATCGTCATCGGAATCTCCTTTGAAGCCAGGCTTTCGCAATCAGCCGCGCGTCACCTCGATGCTGTACAGCCCCCACGGGCACAGCGCAAACCGTTCCTTGAGCGGCTTGTCCTTGAACGCGGCGAGCGTATCGGCCTCATAGATCGCCCATTGCGGTCCCAGTCCCCCAAGCGCGAGCGGCGTCCCGTCGATTTCCGTCGCGACGATCATCCGGTAGCTTCGCGCATCGGCCATCTTCAGCGGCACGACATAGCCGTCCACGGCGCGAAGGGCAAGCATGACGTCGTCGGCAGCCGCCACGCCCGCGGCTTCCACGACGCCGGTCAACAGCGGGCCGGCGAGCGAATGCATCTTGCCGTCGTACTCCAGCGTTGCGCGGATTCGAACGGCGGGTAGACGGCGCAAGGCTTCGGGATCGAAGACGTATGCCTTGTCGAACTTGACGCCATGCTTGACCATGAGCTGATCGAGCGCCGGATCGACGGGGCCTCTGTTGGTCTTGCCGATCGCACCGCTGACGGTCAGAAGGCCGGGACCCCGATGGGTCGATTCAGCGGCTGTTGCGTGGACCGAAGGGAGCAGGCCGGCGAGTGTCGCCGTGCCGAGGAAGCGTCGTTTGTTCATCGCTCAATTGTGGGGCGATGCACGGGGTAGCGTCCATCGTCGCCTCGAAGCACCGCCGATGGGTTCAGCGCTCCTTCTCCGCATCGCGACGCACGATTTCCTTCACCATCGCGGTGAACTGATTCGCGAGCATGTTGCGCACCACGATCTTGCCGACGACCGGCGGCACCGCGAAGTCGGGTACCACCCGACCCGAATAGCTCAGGCGTACGGTGCCGGCGGGCAGTATCTCGAGGGTGTAGCGGCCCTCCATCTCCCGGAGGTTCCCGCTGACGGCGCGCGCCATGACACGCCGCTGAGGTGATTCGACGACGGCCAGTTGCGTCTGCACCGCCTGCCTGAAGAAGAGGAAGTTGAACTCGCCAGTCTGCTCGACGAGGAGTCGGTCGGCATCACGCTGCACCACGCGGGAGGTGAGCATGTAGGGAATGAATTCGGCGAGGTGGTTGTAGTCGGTGATGACGGCCCACACCGTGCGCGAGTCCACCAGCATCTCGGCGGACGCCGTCACGGTGATGTAGTCGCCTTGGCCGTTGGTCTCGATCTCGACCTGCGGCACGTTGGCGGCCGCCTGGGCGCAAAGGGCCCCGGCAAGCAGCAGGGCCACGGCGCCCGCGCGCAGATTCGATGCTGCGCAGCCTGGCGCCGCCCTCGGAAGCATCACGTCCCCGTCTTCGCCGCGCGCTGGCTCCGGTATTTCGCGATCTCCGCCTTCAGGTCGGAGTACTCCTCGCACGGCAGGAAGCAGAGCTTGTCCAGCACCTTCAATTCCTGCTCGGCCCGGGCAACGTCACCCATCTGCAGATAGGCTTCGCCGAGATACTCGTGCGCGCCCCTGTGCTTCGGGTTGATCTTCAGCGCCTTGTCATAGGAGGTCAGCGCTGCATCGATGTTGCCCATCTTGCGCTGCGCGTGGCCGAGCTCATTCCAGGCGTCGGCGTCGCCGGGACTGCGCGCGACGTAGACGGTCATGTGCGCCTCGACCTGCTTCCAGTCCTCCTTGCCGACCGCGGCCATGCCCGCCCTGAAGTCGGGGTCCGGATTGACATTGACCGCCTCGCTGCCGCCACCGCCGCCTCCACCGCCTCCGCCGCCGCCCCCACCTCCACCACCGCCGGCGGCCAGTGCGGACAGGCTGAAGGCAAGGGACACGCCGGAAATGAACATCACGATTGCATGTTTCATGGTGAGTTGCTCCTTGATGACAGGGAAATCAACGGTTGTCGATGCGGCCATAAACGCCATGGGTCCCTCCGCTGGGCCCGGCGGCAAAGAACAGCGTGTTCGTGGGCTGGCTGTTGATGCCGTTTCCGAACGCGATTCCGCGAAGACCATCGATCATGACCGCGTTTCCGGCAGATGTGGAGAGCGTCCCCATGAATGCGCCGGTCGTAGGGTTGAAGGCACTGATCGTTCCGTCGCCTGTATTGGCGACGAGCAATGCGTTGCTGAAGGGCCCGAAGTTGGCCGGTGCCATCGCCATGCCCCACGGCATATTGAGCGCGCCGCCGGGCGCAACGAGCCGCGTGACGAGGTGACCCGAGGTGTCGAAGACGTCGACGGCGCCGAGGCCGGCACCCGCGACCGGGTTGAGCTCCTGCGCGTCCTGTCTGGCGTAGCTGACGTAGATCTGACCGCCGATCGCCTGGATGCCGAACGGCGCATAGCCGGCCGGCATTGCCTGATCGACGAAGCTGCCCGCGACGTTGGCCTTCGCGAAGTTCGAGTCGAACATGTCGACGGTCGCATGATGGAAATCCGCCGCGTACAGAAAGTCCGACGCGCCTTGGCTGGCAAGCGCGAGGCCCGTGTAGACCGTGCCCGCGGGTCCGCCGTCGAAGACCGTGACCGCATGGGTCATGTCGACGCCGGGTGACCAGCCCGACAACGTGCCGGCTTGTCCTGCGAAGATGAAAGCGCTCGCGCCGGACATGCCGTTTGCCGTGACCATGAAGTCCTGATGGCCATTGAAGACGATGCCGGTTGGCATTGCGTTGCCAGAAACGCCGGGCGGGATCGACACGATCAATGATTGCGGAACGCCGTTGCCGTCATAGAGCGTCGAGGTCGACGACCCATTGTTCGCCACCCAGACAAACCCGCTCGGGTTGAAGGCCACGCCCCACGCATTGATGAGACGCGCGTCACTGCCGGAGCTGCCATAGATGTTGTTCGCGGCAGAGAGATCAGACACGAGGTTGGTCGCGACATAGCTCATGCCGGTGACGGTGCCCATGCCGGGGGGAGAGGCGGTGCCGGCGCCTGGGATAGTGCCCGGCACGAACCCGCCACCGGAATACCCGCCACCGCCGCCGCAGGCGGCCAACATCAATGCGCTCGCACAGGCGAGCCCGCACAACTTCAGGCGATAGGCTTTCATTGCATTTCCTTTCAGACCGGGCCCGGTGTATTCCGCACCTATGCCGAAAGGTTCATGCGTCCACGCTTCAGAAAGTCAGAAGGCCAGCGACGCGCTCAGCACCAGCGCGCCGCGCGACGCTCGCGCGTAGGCCGTCGGGTAGACAGCGCTGCGGCCGCCCTCGACCCAGGCGAGTTGCACTTCCCACGCATCGCGCGCAACGGCGAGCCCGACGCTGCCATCGAGGTTCACGCCCCCGCCTTCGGGGGGGGCTCCGCCAAGGCGCATCAGGGCGCCGATGTGGGCGGTCACGCGTGTGATGGCCGAGATGGGCAGGCCGACGTTGAACTCGCCATAGGCCGTGCGGGTGCCGCTGCCGAAATAGTCGGGTGAATAGTGCAACCGCGTGTTCCACCGTTCGCCGTTCAGCCCGGTGAACACCTCGTAGTAGTCGTAGCGCGAATCCGTGCCGAAGTGAACACCGGTCACGCCGGCTTCCCAGCCGAGGCGATCCGACAGCCGGCCCGCATACCCCGCGTAGCCGAGCACCTGCACCTGCCAACGCGGCCGGTACAGCATCACCTCCGTGAGCGATGCGCCGCCAAACCATCCGCCGGGATCGTCGTAGGCGGCGCTCAGGCGAAGCGTCGGCTTTTCATTGCTGAGCGAAATGCCGCGGTAGCGATAGTCCGAGAGGAATGCGATGTTCCCGCCGACCTGTGCGAACGCGACGCCGCAGACGAGGAACAACGAGGGGCAGAGCGCGGCACGCAGACCGGCGGTCGGCATGTCACTGACGGACGTTGGAGGGTATCGTGGAGCGCGTCACGGTGCGGACGCAGGCATCATCGCCTGCGACGCGTGCCAGTGTGGCACAAGCGTTGATTCCTCCGCCGGGAAAAGATACGACGCTGGCGAAAGAGGGCGCCGCCGCATTTCCTGGCGACCGCTCGCGCATCAGGGCGAACAGTCCCGTCACATGGGCCGCCGCATAGGACGAACCGGACACGAGGTTCCAGCGGGCGCCGGGGAGGGTGGTCGGTACATCGCGTCCGGGTGCGACCAGGGCGCGCGGCAAGGCCGGCTCGCCGGTGTCGTCGGCGACGGCCACGACCCCGGCATGCGAAGCCGGGAAGCCGCCGTCCGGCAACTTTCGATCGACGGCACCGATGACGCTGATGTGGCGTGAAAGCGCCACGTCCAGCAGCCTGTCGAGCAGGCGATCGGGCGGCCCGCTGAGGCTCAGGTTGATGACGGCCGCATCGTGCGTGATCGCGAAGTGCAGCGCCATCGCAAGGCTCAGGCTCGAGCACAGCGTGGCCTGGCTGCTCTGCTGCCAGCAGGCGCGCAACGCGAGCAGCCGTGCGTTCGGCGCGACGCCGACAATGCCGACGCCGTTGTCTGCGCGCGCGGCGATGATGCCGGCGACCGCCGTGCCGTGATCCTCTGGGACGTCGCGATGGCCTTCGACGAAGTTCTCTTTCAGCACCACCTGGCCCACGAGGTCGGGGTGCTGCTCGTCGACACCGCTGTCGACGACCGCGACGCGCACGTCGCGACCGGTGGACATCTCGTGCAGATCCAGCAGGTGCCAGGCCTGTTCCACCGGCTGAAGCGGGTACAGCGGGTCATCATGGCCGCGGGTCCGAAAAACGTTCATCGGCTGGGCCCAGGCGACGCGTGGGTCGCGAGACAGGTCCTGAGCGACACGCTCGGGCAACTGGTCGTCCGGCACTGCCATCACGAAGCAGTCCACGCCCAGCAGCGGCATCACCCAATTGGTGATGAGCGTCAACCCGTGCTCGCGTGCCAGCGCGGCGGCCACGCGGCGGCGCGCGCCGATCGCCGGGCCGTCCCCATAGCCGCCTGAATAGGCATTCTCGGGTCGATAGTGCTCCGGCGGGAGGCGCAACAGCAGCAGCACCTGCTGATTGGCCGCGGGCGAAGCCACTGCCGGGGTCTGATCGGGCGGCGCGGCGCGCGCGGGCGGCTGGATGGCGGTGAGGGCGACCAGCCATGCGACCAGAATCCACTTCAAGGTCATGGCGCCGCCCGGCCATCGAGCGATTCGACAAGCAGCACGGCGCTCTCCTTGCGCAGCCGCTGGACCGCCGCCGTTTCGAGGCCGGCCGGCACGGCCAGCAGATAGGCATCGGTCGCAGTCGGCCCGTAGACCAGCCGCGCCTCGCTGTCGCGCAGCACGCGCCGCATTTCCTGCTCGGTGGCCTCGGGCCGGAATCTCACGATCAGGTTGCCGCCGGCGGTTGCGCCAGAGGCTCCTGCCGGCCCGCCCAGTGCCCGGTAGCGCTGATCGGGCGCAAGCTGAACGAGCAGCACGCCGCCCAACGCCGCAACCAGGACGCACTGGCCCGCCAGTGCCCAGCGAGTCCACCCAGGGGTTCCAAGCCATCGGTCCTTCAGCCGCGCCCAGACGCCTCGGCGTTGTCGCGGCGGCGCATCGGCGGCGATGCGATTGCGCAACAAGGCGAATCCCTGGTCGGCATTGCCGGTGGCGGCGGGCTCTGAATGTGCGCAGGCGGACTGAATCTCCCGTTCCCAGGCCAACTCGGCCTGACAACGAGGACATTCGGCGATGTGCGCTTCGACGCGTGCACGTTCCGCTTCGTCGAGGTTTGCGCCGACGTACCACGGCAGCAGCGCCTGCACCCTTTGATGCAGGTCGGTGCCGAGTTGAACGACTCGCCCGCTCATAAGCTAACCTCCGTGCTGCGCACTGCGGTGCGAGCTTGCTTGGGGCGGCCCGGCGCGGCGCTCATAGCCAATCCTCCAGCCGGCCGGAGAGCAGCGTCTTCAACCTGCGCCGGGCGTGGAACATTCGCGTCTTCACGGTGTCGACGGGGCAGCCGACGACCTCGCTGATCTCGCGATAGCCGATGCCGTGGAAATAGGTCAGGTGGACGACCGCACGCTGCTCGAAGGAGAGGTGGTCCATGGCTTGCGCCAACGCTGCGCGTATCTGCGACTGCGCCGCGTGGTATTCGGGACCGGACTCCGTCGGCGCGGGTTGATCGTCTTCGTTTTCTTCCGGCATGGGCTCGTCCAGCCGGCTCAGCGCCTTCATGGCCTTTCGGTAGGCGATGGCAAAAATCCAGGTCGATACCTTGCTGGCGCCGTTGTAGGTTGCGGCCCGGTTCCAGACGACCAGCATCGTGTCGTTGAGCAGTTCTTCGACCAGCCCGGGACGACGTGTCAAACGGTCGAGGAAGCGTGTGAGTCGCGGGTGATAGGCGCGGTAGAGCTGCTCGAATGCCGGCAATTCGCCGTTTGCGATTCGGCCGAGGAGGCCCACCTCGGCGCGCTCGGCCAACGCCACGCCCTCGTCGTGCGTGCGAACGGCATCGAGGGGCATGCTCGGCATGAGAGGCTCATGAGTGGCGGCGTCCAGCGGACTGTACGCCGTCGCTGCCTTCGCACGTGTTACTGGGGTCATCGAAGCCTCGTTGAACTTCGGCACAGCCCATCCTGACCCGGACGGCACTGGCCGACTGGAACGGTTGATTCCAGTTGACGAGGAAACGGTTCAATCGGGCGCAGGTCCCGAGGCCCCTGCGCGTGCGGACTATTGAACGGAAATCTTCTTGCTCGTCGCGGTCGCGTCGAAGATGAGCGTCGAGGGCCACGTCTGCCAGGTGACGCCCAGCACGTGCGGCGCGTTCGGATCGCCCCGTCTGGCAAAGGCGCCCAGGCTCTTCATCATCGCGTCGGACAACTGCAGTCGCCCCGGTTTGTTGGCCGTGGAGTTCGCGATGTTCGAGAACAGAGACGGCCCGAAATTGCCGAAGACGAACGGCAGGTCGAATGCATGCGCGGCGCCGTAGATGTCGTTCCATGGTGCCGGCTCCACGTCCCAGTCGAACCGGTAGTACCAGACATCGTTCTGCTGCGCCTTGAGTGCGTTGAGGATGTTGTTGCGGCTCGGAATGAAGAACACCTGGTTCAGCAGATCCGTCCTTGCATTGAAGCCCGTGACTGGCGTCGTCACCGGCAGGTATTGCGCGGGAATCCACTGGTCGATGCTCACCGTGGCCGGGCCGTTGGGGTTGTAGCTGAACTGCGTCGAGAACAGGGTTGCATCGCTCACGAGTCGACCGCTGACGCCGCCGAGTGCGGGCGACAGCGCCAGGAAGGTGGGAAACAGCTTGGCCTCGTCACGCGTATTGCCGGCAAGGACCGGCACCCGCAGGTAGTTTCCGCCCTGGATCGCCGCGATCGGGTCGACCGGCAACACGGCGCCATCGGGAATCGGGCCCGAGCCCGCCAAGCCGAGCGGGGCCAGTTTGGTGAGCAGGGTGCCCAGCAGCGTCGCCGGGCTCTTCGAGCGGAGATAGGCCGCGATCTGCGCGGGCGGCTGGCTGGCTGCGTAGGCAGTCGCAGAGGCGGCGTCGCTGGCGAGGCCGTCAGCGATCAATTGGTTCGCGAGCAAGGCATTGCCCTGAGCGAGATATGTCGATTCGGGGCTCAGCGTCGGGATGCTGCCTGGAGGCAGGTTCGTGCCCAGCGACAGGCCGCCGCTGAGTGGCACCAGGCGATGGAACAGCTTGTGGCGCGCATTCGTGACCACCGGGGAAGTCAGCAGCGCATAGACGTTGATGGCGCCCGCCGACTGTCCCATCAGCGTGACATTGCGCGGGTCGCCCCCGAAGGCATCGATGTCGCGACGGATGAACTCCAGCGCCTTGACGATGTCGAGCAGGGCGAAGTTGCCGGAGTCCTCGACCGGATTCGTGCCGGACTTGAGTTGCGGCACATCCAGGAAGCCGAAGATGCCGAGGCGATAGTTCACTGTCACGACAACAGCATGGGCCGCCTTGGCGAGCGCCGCGCCGTCGTAGACAGGGTCCGCCGTGTAGCCCGACACGTCGCTCCCGCCGTGGACGAAAACGATGACGGGCAGGTCGTCCCGGTCGTTCGCCGGACGCCAGATGTTCAGGTACAGGCAATCCTCGCTGCCCACGGCCTGGTTCAACGTCGTTCCGATCGTCGCGTCGTAGCGGTTGTTGGCGCCCGGGCCATAGATGCGGCCGTACTGCGCGCATGCATTGGCGAACTGTTGCGTCGCCCTGGTCTTCTTCCAGGAATCGGGGTCGACCGGGGCTTTCCAGCGCAGCGCGCCCACCGGCGGTTTCGCGAAAGGCACGCCCTTCCATGCGATGGTTCCCGTGTCTCTCGAGTCGTCGACGCCGACGACCTTTCCGAAGTGCGTGTGACGCTCGATGTCAGGAGGATCGTCGCGACCCCACGAAGGTGTCTGCGACAGAAGCGTGACACACGCGACCACAAACCAGGCAGTACGCATCATGGGCTTGTCTCCTCCAAAGGCGGCAACGGTAAGAGCCGCGTCATGGGCCACCTACAGGAGAAACCCGACTTCCGTGCTGCGCCGGATTGATGATTGCCTTGATCAAACATGCCGACATGGTGCCCAATCATGGCTCCTCAAGGAGAACGTCCCATGAGCACTGAACCAGCGGAAAAGCGCCGGCTCGACGACGCGCATGCGAATCTCGCAGCCTGGAAGAAGTGGGGGCCGTATCTCAGCGAGCGGCAATGGGGAACGGTTCGCGAGGACTACAGCGACAACGGCGATGCCTGGAACTACTTCACCCACGACCAGGCCCGCTCGCGCGCCTATCGCTGGGGCGAGGACGGCCTGGGAGGCATCAGCGACGACCACCAGATACTGTGCTTTGCCCTGGCGCTGTGGAACGGCCGCGACCCGATCCTGAAGGAGCGCGCCTTCGGACTGGCCAACAGCGAAGGCAATCACGGCGAGGACGTCAAGGAGTACTACTTCTATCTCGACTCGACGCCGACGCACTCGTACATGAAGTACTTGTACAAGTATCCGCAGGGGGCCTATCCGTACAACGACCTCGTCTCCACCAACCGTGGTCGCGGCAAGCAGGACCCGGAATACGAGTTGCTGGACACCGGCGTGTTCGACGACAACCGCTACTTCGACGTCTTCGTCGAATACGCGAAGGCGGCGCCCGACGATGTGCTGGTGCGGATCACCGCCTTCAATCGCGGTCCTGATGCGGCGCCGCTGCATCTGTTGCCGACGCTGTGGTTCCGAAACACGTGGACGCAGCAGGGTGGGGGCTCGAAGCCGGTGCTGGAGCGTGTGGCCTCCACCGGGCCTGCGACCGTCCGCGCCCGTCACACCGATCCGCTGTTCCTGGAATCGCTGGACGAGTACTACCTCCATGGCGAGGGCGACGTGCCGTTGCTCTTCACCGAGAACGAAACCAACAACGCGCGGCTCTTCGGCGGGACCAACGCGTCAGCCTATGTGAAGGATGGCATCCACAACTTCGTCATTCACGGTGACCCGGCTGCAGTCAATCCCGCGGGGCGGGGCACCAAGGTGGCGGCCCACTACCAGCTCAATGTCGGCCCCGGACAGTCGCAGGTCGTCCGCCTGCGGTTGACGACCCAAGGGCCCGATACGTTGCCGAAGCCGTTCGACGACTTCGATGCCATCTTTGCGAATCGATTGAAAGAGGCGGACGACTTCTACGCAGCGATGACGCCGCCCGCCGTGCGGGACGACCCGGATCGCGCGAATATCATGCGCCAGGCGCTGGCCGGCATGCTGTGGACCAAGCAGTACTTCTACTACGACCTCGATCTCTGGCTCGACGAGCACGGCGCGGGCAACCAGCTGCCGCAGTCGGAGCGCCGCAAGGTGCGCAATCTCGATTGGGGCCACATGTTCAACGACGACATCATCTCGATGCCGGACAAATGGGAGTACCCGTGGTACGCCGCCTGGGACCTGGCGTTCCACATGATCCCGCTGGGCATGGTCGACCCGGACTTCGCCAAGCAACAGCTCGACCTGATGCTGCGCAACGACTATCTGCATCCGAACGGCCAGCTGCCCGCCTACGAGTGGAACTTCGGCGACGTCAATCCGCCGGTGCATGCATGGGCGACGATGCAGCTTTTCCTGATCGACAAGGAGCGTCGCGGCGACGACGGCGACATCGAGTTCCTCAAGTACGCCTTCTCCAAGCTGCTGGTCAACTTCACCTGGTGGGTCAACCGGAAGGACCGTACCGGCGCCAACGTGTTCGAGGGCGGCTTTCTCGGGCTCGACAACATCGGTGTGTTCGACCGCTCTGCGCCACTGCCCACGGGCGGCTACCTCGACCAGGCCGACGGGACGGCATGGATGGTGTTCTTCAGCCAGCAGATGCTTCGCATCGCGGTCGAACTGGCGCTGAGCGAGCCGTTGTACGAGGAGTTCGTCGAGAAGTTCTTCCAACACACGCTGTTCATTGCAGGCGCGATGGACCGCGTCGGCGAGCGGCAGGACGAGATGTGGGACGAGGAGGATGGCTTCTTCTACGACGTGCTTCGCCTCCCGGACGGTAGCGCCACGCGCCTGAAGGTCCGTTCGATCGTCGGGCTGCTGCCGCTGGCCGGCGTCGCCGTGTTCGAGGAAAACATCATCGAAAAGCTGCCGAGGTTCCGCGAACGTGCGCGCGTGTTCCTGATGCGGCATCCCGAACTCGCGGCGAACATGCATCTGCCGCAGGAGCCGGGCGTGGCCAATCGTCGAATGCTGGCGATCGTCAACGAACAGAAGCTTCGCCGCATCCTCGCACGCATGCTGGACGAGAACGAATTCTTCAGCCCGCATGGCATTCGCGCGCTGTCGCGCGTCCACCGCGATCACCCCTATGTCTTCGAGCACGGCGGGCAGTCGTATCAGGTGGCCTATGTGCCGGGCGATTCCGACTCGGGAATGTTCGGCGGCAATTCCAACTGGCGCGGCCCGGTATGGATGCCGATCAACTTTCTGCTCTACACGTCGCTGGCGCGCCTGTATGCGTACTTCGGCGACGATTTCAAGGTCGAGTGCCCGACCGGATCGGGGCAGATGATGAACCTCCTCGAAGTCGCGAAGGAACTGGGCGAGCGCCTGAGCCGAATCTTCCTGCGCGACGGCGAGGGCCGGCGGCCGGCGCACGGCGCCGCGCACAAGTTCAGCGACGATCCCCATTGGCGCGACCTGGTGCTGTTCTACGAATACTTCCACGGCGACTCGGGTGCGGGCATCGGTGCGAATCACCAGACTGGCTGGACCGGCTGCGTGGCGCGCATCATCCAGACGAACGCGGTGGTGACGAAGGACTTGTTGCTCATGCCGGGCGCCGAGGCGGCGGCGGCGCACGCACTGCGTGTTGCTGCAGCAGCCGAGAATTCCGCACGGTGATTTCGTGGACAAACCTCGCTGCCTCCCCCTGGGCGGATGATCACCCGGACTATTTCGTCCACGGCAGCGAAGCCGATCTGGCGCGAGCACCACAGAACCATTGCCGCTTGTCAACGAAGAGCGGGTCATCGGTGTTCGCCTACGGGCGTATCAACACGTTGACACGTAGGCCGTCGACGTATAAACTCGTGTCAACATATGAAAGTGTGCGCGCCATGGCCAACTCCTCGCTCCGAGTCGAGCAGACCGTCCAGACCTGGGGCAACGGCCTCGCAGTACGCCTGACGGCGCCGGTGGCGCGTGCGGCGCATCTTGCCCGCGGCGTGCCCATCAGTGTTGAAGTTGTGGAAGGTGGAATCTTTTTGCGCGTCACTGGCAAGCCAACCCTGAGCCTGGCGCAAAAGCTCCAGGCCTTTGATCCGAAGCGCCATGGCGGCGAAATCATGGCGGGCGCACGGGTCGGCGCCGAAGTCTTCTGATGGCGGCGGACAGGCCGCGGTGGGTGCCCGAACGTGGCGACATCATCTGGATCGATTTCAATCCGCAGGCTGGCAGGGAGATGAGGGACATGCATCCGATGCTGGTGCTGTCTCCCAAAGTGTTCAACGACCGTACAAGCTTGGTCGTCGGCTTGCCGATGACCACTGCGGCTTACAACGACACGAATCCCTTTGCAGTTCGTTTCACGGGTGCCAAGGGTGTCGTGAGCTATGTGCTCGCGCATCAACCCAAGTCCTTTGATTGGCGGGCTCGGGGCGGCAAAGCGCATCCTTGGAAGCGGGTGCCGCCGGACGTACTCGAGGAGGCGTGCGGGACCTTGAATCAGATCGTCACGCTGACTGACTGATCAGCGAATGGCGTCCCGAGGTCTGCACAGGATCCACGGCCTGGTTCTGGTGCGAATTTTCCGTCGTGACTTGAACTCCAAGCGATGAAGTCAGTCGAACGATGCCGGTTCTCCGAATCGTGACAAAACGCGGCGGCAGTCACCACGACTACGCGGAAAGGAAGACACCATGATCGAAGGCGAGGTAGTGAATGCTGGTGCGTGCGACCCGGATAAGTTGCTCAAGGCGTTGGCGGTCCGCTATGGCTTGATCGGCGCGGAGCTTTGTGCCGAGGTCGCGGATGCCGGCGTTGAAGCGGAGAGAGGCGGCGGTCCCGGCGACCTCATTCGAGGCGAACTTCTTGATTACCGAGTTCGCGAAGCTCGCTACAGCGCTCCGTAGCGCGCGACTGATACCGCCATGCACGCCATCGTGACCATGGCGCGGCTGGCTTCCTCCACGATATCGATGCAGGTCTCTAGATATTCGTTGAGATGCTTGGCAGTCGCAGCGCGGGCCCTGGGCATGCTGATGATCTCCGCTGCGACCAGCGTGGCGGCGACGTTCCTTTCATTCCGACTCCTATCGACTGTCATCGGAGTTGTGGGTCCGCTTTGCCTGATTCTTGCAATCTTGGCGACGGTTGTCGGTCTGGCCGAATTCATGCACCTGACCCAGCAGCCCGATGAGGAGGCGGCAGAGTATGTCAGGCTTCATCCGCTGCGAGACTGAAGTCGAAGGCTTGGCGAAGATCGTTCCTGCGGAACTAAAGTCCGCGGCAGTCAAAGATCCCGGAGAGGGTCTTTTCGAATTGCCTTCCCGCCGCCTCCAGGAGAGATTTGAGACCTTCGCCGCGGCGGATCATGGCTTGGTCGGTGCCGTTGACGCATCCTCGGCGGAGGTCTTCAAGTTCCTTCGCCAGCTTCGCCCGAGTTTCTCTGGTGTGAGTCAGCAGTGTGTGCACTTCAGGGGCTGCCGCCGCGTCAATGGGACGCTGGCTCGACCGGGCCATTAGTTCGTCGATATGCCGGAGACGCGCCTCTGATTCCCGGATGTGCTGCTCGACCAGAGCGCTTGTGCTTTGCATGATTGCCTCTACTCATTCTCAACGCGACATTCGTTTGAGTGTCATATGGATTAGAGGCGCGTTGATGTCTTGGGTTCCGAGGTTTCCGTATCGAATGGAGGAACACGTCCTCGACCCGGCGCTCGTGGGACTGCGTTTCATGGATTGACGAAGCCTTCGGCCGATCACTCGAGCAGCGCTCTCCATTCTGGAGGCATCGCCCCGATCGCACTCGGAACATTCATTTCATAATGCCGCACGGTCGGCTCACGGTCGAGCAGTTTTTGGCGGTCTGCTGGATCGATGGTCGATTTCTGGAGGTCCTCCCCCACGTGCGCCCGAATGTGGGCCATCGAATTCCAGACTGAGACGAAAGCCACTTCGGTACTTCCGTCGCCGAGATCACGGAACAAAGCGACGGCGCGCTGACAGCCTTCGACCGAGCGGTATTCCTTGAGCTTGCTGCGCTCCAAGTGGTCATTGCACTCTTCGCGCAAAGGCGTGAGGATCCAGAACGTCCAGGCGCGAAGTATCGTGTTCATTGAAAGTGTTGTTCGGATCGGTGGAAAGGCTTTCTCAGACGCACCGGTATGGGTCTTTGCGCAGAGCGTCCATTTTCGACCATGATCGTGCTACACGGTGTGATTCACTCCTCGGTTTCGGAGAAGGTCAATGTCGATGCCGGATAGAAGAAGGCAGGTTGCATTCCACACATCAACGTCATGAAGACAAGGGGTGAACTCGCTGACAAAGCCTTGAGATTGAGCCGACGCTCGCGCTCGAGACATTCGAACAGGAACCACGCAACGCGTTCGTACTCCGCGATCTGCGACCGTGCGAGATACGTCAATCGAATGAAGTCTGTTGTCATGCGGATCTCCTCGTCTACTGCTCTATGAAGGCGCATTCCCGCTTCGCCGACGCGAAACCGGTAACTTGAGAATGAGCGGCTTGTTGGAATGATCGGCAGGTGACGTCTGGCTCAACGCACAGAGACGCGCGGCCTACCGCATCAAACAAGAAAGGCAGGAACGCCTTGAATGGGGCACGTAAGAACCATCGAAGTCGCAAGAAGTGATGAGCCGGACGAACACGCCTTCACCCAAGCGGGGGTGCCATGCATCTCGTCAAAGTGGGGCAGGATTCTTGGCATCACGTCCATCGAAGGGGTTGGGAGAAGGGCTTGCAGGCACCATAGCATGAGGAAGTTTGCACTTCAAAGGTGTAGCGTGAGTCGCACCAGAACGTAGGGTCATCGTCATGCAAACTCGCGGCGCAGTGGGTCACTCCGCAGCCGGCGGCCATCTGGCATGAACCATGAGGCCATTGCTTGATTGGGTCGACGGCCACTCGTACACTCGACCGCATGCGTCTTCCGTCTTTCATCAACAGTACCTGCAAAGCTGCAGTGCCCATGCCCTTTTCGGCGGGTGCTGTCCTGCACGCGTGCTGGTTCGCGGTGACTGCTCCGGGACTTCGTCAGCCGGCCGCACATCCTTAAGCCCGGCGATCCACTTCCTCCCTTTCAGCGCAGACCATCGATCGCCGGGCACAAGCCCCGCGCGGTAGTGACCGCCGCTTTTTGCGGCTCGGTCACATTCGATTGGAGTGCGCCATGCATGCAACGATTCAGGGCGAGCGTACGCTCACCGAGCTTGATTTCGCTCGTCTCACCAAGCTGCTCAACGGTCACATGCCGCCGGAACTCGCGGACCTCCTGGCAGCAACGGAAGTCGTCCCGTCACGCCAGGTCGCGGTCGACATCGTCACGATGTATTCGCAAGTGGAGCTTGTCGACGTCCGTACGCGGCGTCGACAAAAGCTCACCGTCTGCTACCCGGGTCATGCCGAGCCCGCCGCAGGATTCATCTCCGTGCTCTCGCCCGTGGGCATGAGCATGCTCGGCTTGCGGGTTGGCTCTGTCGCCACATGGCAAACGCCGAGTGGAGAAGAAGTTTCAGCCGAAGTGGCAGCCGTTCTTTTTCAGCCCGAAGCCAGCGGCGACTACTCGATCTAGCGGCCCGGCGCGACGCCCCGTCGTTTACTCCTACTGCCCCGTCATCTCATGACGGAGCAGCGGGGTTCCCATTTCTGCGACCCAGGAACGACCAATGAACATCAAATCAATCCTCGCCGTCACCGAGCGCCAGGCCGCGGTTCAGCAAGAATACGTCGGTGCCGACCTGGTCGTGGTTGGCAAACGCCGCCGATCGGCGGTCGCCGAGTTCTTCTGTGGAAGCGTGGCGCAACGTCTCTTGTCATGGTCGTCCAGCGATGTGTTGGTCGTGCCCCATGACCATCGTTCGTCAACGCGCGCCGCGGCGAAGCTGAGGCTCGAAGTTGAGCGAGTCGACGGGCGGGGAGCCTTTTTGTCGAACAGAGGGCAGGCACTGTGAACGGCGCACGCTATCTCACCGCGGAAGAATCGATGCTGTTGAGCCGGACTGCGGAACGCTTGCTGCGCTTGGCCGAAGTCGAGCTCAACCTGGGCGAGCACGTCCTCAAGCTGTTGAAGCAAGCGACGCTTCGCCAGATGGACTGCGGACGTGTGGACATCGCCAGCATCAACTCAACCGTTCAGATCCAGATGCTGGGTTGTGGCGATCAGCTCGAGTTCACGCTGGTTTGCCCAAGAGACGCGGATCCTGCTGCGCGCCGCGTGTCGATTCTGACACCGCTTGGGCTGAGCTTCCTGGGTCGCGCTGTCGGTGCGGTTGTACGCGTTCCCTTGGCGAGTGGGCATTCCAGGTGTGCGACGCTTCTCGCGGCATGGAAATGCGCGAAGCTCGCTTTTCATTCGGATTCCGAGGAGGTCCGCGACGTGTGCTGACCGCATGCGCTTCGGGCCCGCGCGCCACGTCAAGTCATCGCTTGCCAGGCGGCCCACGGCATGCGATTGTCTTCCACGGCACGAACTCCGGGCACGTTTTCCGCTGCGACGCGGGCCGCATTTCTCTCGTCTTCGCTTTCGAGCAAGCCGCGGTAGCTCACGATGCCGTCGCGAACATCCACGGCTGACCAATCGGGACGCCACCATCGCTGCTTCTCCAGTTCGGCCAGCAATCGCCGCCTGATGCCCTCGTCTGTCTGCGCGTGGGGCTGCTCAAGGGCCTGCGTCTTCTGGGCGAGTGCTCGGATCAGATCGGCACGGGTCACGATGCCGACCATTTGATTGCCGCGCAGGACAGGGACACGCCTGATGTGACGCGCCTCCAGGATCAACGCAATTTGCCGGAGCGACGTGTCCTCGGTGATCGAAACGACGTGCCGGGTCATGATGTCTTGAGCCCGGCCGGCGTGCGATTTGACGTAGGCGACCGAGTTTCTATCGGGCCTGATCAATCGTGCCCACCAGGAGCGGTCGGGTGCGCCGCCGTCGGTGCCGATCTCGTACCGGTGAAGAAGATCGCCTTCGTTGACTATTCCGACGACGCGTTCGTTCTCTGCGACCAGCACTCCGCTGATGCGCTTCTCGATCAGAAGCGCCACGATCTCACGCACTTGGGTGTCGGGCGCGATGGTGATGACCGGCGTAGTCATGATGTCCTTTGCATTCATCGCCAAGCTCCTTGTGTCATGGACATTTTTGGCTCCTTCACCACGATCATTCTTGGGTGAATGTTCGGTCAACCCGGGCGAGAAGTACAACGACATTTATTGGACTTTCAATGCAATATTGTTCATTTCAAACCCTGTGGACTCTCGTGCATGCGCGTCTCCATTTCGGAACCGAATTGGACAATCGCTCATCCAACGGCGACCTGACAGAGCCGAAAGACCCATGAACAAGCTTCTCGCCGCGCTGGGACAGCGGATTGCCGACTACCTCTGTGCGCCGAAGACGCAAGGCATCATGGTCGCGACGGTCTCGCCGGAACTGCTCGTCGCGACACTGCGGCCCGGTGACGTGCTGCTTGTGGAAGGCAACGCCAGGATCAGCGCGGCGATCAAGTACCTGACCCACTCCAACTGGTCGCACGCGGCGTTGTTCGTCGGCGATGCGATCCCCGGCGCAGCAGGCGATGCCAATCGCTGCACGCTCGTCGAGGCGGACCTGCGCTTCGGCGTGCGTGCCGTCCCGCTCGATGCGTATACCCTGATGCACACCCGCATCTGCCGCCCGGTCGGGCTTTCGCCACCGGACGTGCTGCGGCTGATCGACTATGCAGTCGACCGCATCGGTGAAGGCTACGACTTGAAGAACCTGGTCGATCTGGGGCGCTACTTGCTTCCGATGCCACCCGTGCCGGTACGGTGGCGGCGGCGCCTGATCGCGCTAGGCAGCGGCGATCCGTCGCGCGCCATCTGCTCGACGCTCATCGCGCAGGCCTTCCAGGCATTGCGCTATCCGATCCTGCCGGACATTACTCGCATCGACGCCGACGACCCCGACCGTCGGCACTGCCATCGGGAAGTTCTGCACATCCGGGACCACAGCCTGTACGCGCCGCGGGACTTCGACATCTCGCCCTATTTCGATATCGTGAAACCCGGACTGCAGCATGGCTTCGACTACCACGGGCTGGAGTGGTGCGACCGCGGCTGACGGCTTCGGGGCGCCGTTCATGCCGCCGACTTTTTTCGCACCAAGCGCTTCTTCGGGGTCTCGCGCAGAAGCCTGTTCGTCACGCCGGGCACGATATCGACCGAAGGATTCTTGACCGGCGATCGCCAGGTGATCTCCTGCCACAGGGGAAGGCCTGCGAGCGCCGGACTGGCGTTGGCCAGGTCGGCCAGGCTGTAGCGATCGAGCTCGTCCAGAAATGCCCGGGTCGCGCGGGCCAGCACCGCGGCGAGTTCACATCCACCCGTCAGGACGCATTGGTTGTCAGCGCCGAAGCACTCCACGACGACAAAGTCGCTTTCCAGTTGACGAATCACCGTCCCGATCTTGATCCTGGACGGATGCACTGCCAGCCTCATGCCTCCGTTGCGGCCTCTGACTGTCTCGACCCAGCCGGACTTGCCGAGGATGTGAGTCACCTTCATGAGGTGTGCCTGCGAGATCCCATATGCGTGGGTCAGGTCGGCAATCGTCATCAGGGATTGGGTGCGGGTGGCAAGCACCAACAGTACGCGAAGCGAGTAGTCGGTGAAGAGGGTCAAGCGCATAACAACGATTTTAGCTATTGCTTTGACACCATCGGGCTGCGCAGGGTGACTGGGCGGGGCGCTCACGATTTCGCCCCAGCGACCCAGGCTTAATGGAGATAGGTGCCGACCCAGTCGGCCGCGACCTTGTGCGTGATGCCGAGCGCATCCAACTCCGAGAGCATCTGCGGCGAATAGATTTCCGCGAAAACATCCGCGGGGACGATCGTCCCACCCTTGCCCGTTGCAGTGGTCGAATGCGGGTACGCACGCACCAGCACCGACTCCGCCCGAGTCCAGAGTACCTGCATGAATGCGAGGGTATCGGGTTGTCCTTGAATGGCCGAGTACGTCAGCGGACTGCTGGATTTGGCTGCCAGCAGGTAGTGCTGCATGAACAGCATGAAATCGACCATGCCACCGATGTTTTCGTCGGACATGACATTCTCTTGATAGAGATAGGCCATTTCGGGGGCGCCACGCACCGCCGCTTCCAGAGCGGCAGCACCCGCATAGGCATTGAATTCGTCCAGCAGCGAGGAAAAGTCGTTGCGCGAGTTGCCAGCTGTGTCCGTGATATAGGCGTCGAAGCGCGCGGCGCGGGAGACTTTCAACGCCGCCGGATACGTGCTGTCCACGATCACGCGATTTGCGGTGTCTCCCATGCGCGTGCCGGTCAAGTGAACTTGCCCATCGAGAAGGTATCGCGAGTACCCATCTCCGCTGCAAATAGCCGATATCAGGAAATCGATGACGTGATTCGTTTCATGAACGCCGGTTCCGAGCGTGCCAAGCGTCACCGCCCTACCCGAGCTTCGAACCCACCACATTACGTCGGCGGGTGAGCGCTGGAACATGTCATAGCTGTGCGCGGCATCCTGGCTCAGAAGAACGTCGTTGACTTCCTGCATGTCAGCCCCGGTGATCGCAGGCGAGGGGACCGGATTGCCGGTGATCCGTGCGCAATCCGTCAGTGTCAGCGTCACGCCGGGACCCGCCGCCTCCGTGGGGACGGGGTTTTTTGCAGGCGCCGGCGTTTCCTGCGCTGGGGCCGATTCGGTCGTGGTCGTCGTCGGGACGGCTGCGACGCCGCCACTGCCCGCGCCACCTCCGCCTCCACCCCCACCTCCGCAGCCGACAAGGGCGAAGGTTGCCAGGATGGCGGCGACGGAGTTTGCGAGTACCAATTTTTTCATGTGCTTTCGGACCAGTTCTCTCATGTTGATGGAAGGGTGCTGCCAAATGGCGACAGGCAAGTTACTTGTAGAACCAGTGGGCCGGCACGGTCACCAGTTCGGGCACCAACACCATCGCGAACATGATGACGAACAGCACCAACATGAACGGCATCACACCGCGGGTGACCGAGTCCATGCTCACCTTGCCGACGCCCGCCACTGTGTTCAGCACCACGCCCACCGGCGGGGTGATCAGGCCGATGGCGTTGTTGATGATGAACAGCACGCCGAAGTAGACCGGATCGATCCCCGCGGCATTGACCAGCGGCATCAGCACCGGGCTCAGGATCAGGATCGTGGGCGTCATGTCCAGTGCCGTGCCGACGATCATCACGATCACCATGACGCAGGCCATCAGCAGGCGCGGGCTGTCGAGCAGCGGGCTCAGCAGCCCCACGACCTGCCCCGGGATGTTGGCGACAGTGATCAGCCAGGCGCTCACGGCTGACGCGGCGATGATGAACATGATCAGCGCGGTCGTGCGCGCGGCCGAGATGAACACCTCGAGCAACTGCGAGAACTTGAACTCGCGATACACGAAGGTCGACACGATCACGGCGTAGACCGCCGCCACGACACCCGCCTCGGTCGGCGTGAAAACGCCCATGCGCAGCCCGATGATGATGATGAACGGCATCACCAGCGCCCAGGCCGCATCGCGGATGGCGCGCAGGCGCTCGCCCCAGCTGACCTTGGGCGGCGGCTCGATCTTCTCGTGCCGTGCCAGCCAGCCCCAGGTGATCCACAGCGACCCGGCCAGCATCAGGCCCGGGAAGATCCCGGCGAAGAACAGCTTGGCGATCGAGACGTTGGCGATGACGCCGAAGACCACCAGGCCAATGCTCGGCGGAAACACCGGTGCGATGCTGCCCGCCGCGGCGATCAGGCCGGCCGAGCGCGCCTTGTCGTGGCCGGCGGCCATCATCATGGGCAGCAGCAGGTACGACAGCGCCGCCGCATCGGCGATCGCGGAGCCCGAGAGTGCGGCCAGCAGGCAGGCGGCGACGATCGACACGTAGCCGAGGCCGCCACGCACATGGCCCACCATGACCATGGCCACGTTGACGATGCGCTTGGACAGGCCGCCCACGTTCATCACCTCGCCGGCCAGCAGGAAGAAGGGAACGGCCAGCAGCGGGTAGCTGTTGGCGCCGTTGATCACGTTCTGCGCCAGGATCTGCGGATCCAGCATGTGCAGGTACGCCATCAGCGCGCTTCCGCAGACCAGGAGCGCGAACGAAATCGGGATGCCCACCGCCATGGCGGCGAGCAGGGAGCCGACGAAAACCAGCAGCGTCATTTCAGCCTTCCGATTCCTTGATGATGATCAGGTCGTCATCGCTGATGCGACCCGTGAGCAGTTTGAAGAGGTCGGCCGCGAGGACGAGCGCGGCGGACACGCTGAAGACCAGGCCCACGCCATAGACCCAGGCCATGGACCATCCGGTGGAGGGCGCGGAGACGTCCCAGTTGATGACCGTCTGCGTCCAGGAGCCGCTGAACAACTGCCAGCAGACCATGAACATGAGCACATAGCCGATCACCAGGCAGACCTTGCGGCCGGCGGGCCCGAGCCGCCCGACCAGCACCTCGGTGCCGAGGTGGGCGTGACGGTGCATGCCGACCACGGCACCGAGGAAGGTGAGCCACACGAACAGCCAGCGCGACATTTCCTCCGCGATGTCGAGGCCCGAATTGAACACGTAGCGAAGGATCACGTTGGTGAAGACCAGCACCACCATGCCCGCCAAGCAGCCGGCGATCGCGAATTCGAGGAAGCGGCAGTAGCGGCGCAGGACGCGGTCGAACCAGAGTTCGTCGCCGCCGCCCTCTTCGGGTGAATGCGGCGCGAGAGTGGATGTCATGGGAGGAAGTACCTTGGGAAAAAGAAGGGGTGGGACAGGATGCCCACCCCAAGTCGTTCAGTGAACGGGGAACACCCCGCTCCCGTTCGGCCGAACCTGATCGTTGCCGGTGCGGCGCTTCGACAGGCTCGGCGTGAACGTTCGGGGGCGTTACTTGGCGCTGGCGCGGATGCGGGCCAGCTCGTCGTTGTAGAGCTTCACGATGGCGGGGTCGTAGCTCGCCGCGAACTTGTCGGTCACGGGCTTGACGAGCGCGCGCATGCGGTCCGTCTCGGCCGGCGCGACCTCGTTGTAGACCATGCCCTTGGCCTTCAGGCTCGCCAGCGACTTCTGCGCCGCTTCGCGGCTGACGGCGCGCTGGTAGGCACGGGTCTCGTCGGCGGCTTCCTTCATGAAGCGCTGCTCGGTGGGCGAGAGGCTGTCCCAGAACTTCTTGCTCACCAGCAGGATGTTGGCGGCGTAGACGTGGTTGGTCCCGCTCAGGTACTTCTGCACTTCGTAGAACTTGTTCGACTCGATGACCGAGAACGGGTTCTCCTGCCCGTCGACTGCCTTTGACTCCAGCGCGTTGTAGAGCTCGCCGAACGGCAGCGGCACCGGGTTGGCCTTGAAGGCCTTGAAGGTTTCGAGGAACACCGGGTTGGGGATCACGCGCAGCTTGAGGCCTTCGAAGTCTTCGACCTTGGCGATGGGGTGCTTGCTGTTGGTCGCGTTGCGGAAGCCCAGGTCCCAGTAGCCCAGCGCCACCAGGCCCTTCTCGGGCAGCTTGGCGATCAGCGCCTGGCCGAGCGGGCCGTCGAGCAGGGCGTCGGCCTGCTCGAAGGTGGACACCGCGAACGGGAAGTCGATCAGGCCGAACTCCTTGACGATGCCCACGAGGGATGTGGTCGCCGGAGTGCTGATCTCCTGCACGCCGCCCTGCAGGGCCGACTGCTGCTGGAACTCGGAGCCCAGTTGCGAAGCTGGGTACTCCTGCACCTTGAGCTTGCCGCCGCTCTTGGCGGCCAGCAGTTCGGCGAACTTGTGTTCACCCAGGCTCACGGGGTGGTCGGTGTTGTTGATGTGGCCGAACTTGATCGTGCGTTCCTTGACGTCCTGCGCGTTGGCCGCCGCGGCGCCGAAGGCGAGCAGGGCGGCGCACACGGTGGTGCGGAAGAACAGGTTTTTCATGAGAGCTCCTCGTAAGGCGACGGATCGCCGGGTGAATGGGTGGATGTCTTGCTCCGAAGGGGGCGACGGGACTTTAGGTGCGCCGCTCCGCATCGTTCCGCGCAGCATAACTGTGTTCTGAATTTGAGCGTACAAGGGAAAACCCCTTTTTGTGCTCTTTGTGAACTCCGGATTCGTCCCCGTTGACGTATGCGGGGGAGTCCCTTAACTTCGCGGGTTCATTTTTTGAAACTCTGTTCTTTCTGAGAGAACGTTTGTAAAACGCTTGTGAGATCGACATGACTCTTTTCAATTTGCGCAAATCCCTCTTGCTCCTGGCCTTGTGCCTGCCCGTCGCCGTCTTCGGCCAGCATGGTCACGACGAAGAAGACATCAACGGCGACGGGGGCGACAGGGAAGCTCCCTCCCAGGGCAGCGACAGAAAGGACGACGCGCCCGTGTTCGCCGGCGTGTGGAACGTCCGCTTCGACCGAGGCGGCAGCGCCGTGCTGGACCTGCATGACTGGGACGGCTTCTGGACCGAGAAGGGCCGTTCCGTCATGCCCGCCGTCTGCCAAGGCAAGAAGCTGCCGCTGACGGTGCAACTCACCCACCCGGACCTTGGCCTTTCGTTCACCGTCTTCGCCTCGACGGTGAATCCCAAGTGCCCCAACATCAGCTACCGGTTCAATCCGGTCGATGCCGCCGCCAAAACGATGAAGGCCACGGCCAGGGGCAACGGCCCGGCCACGATGAAGCTGGCGCACAGGCAGAAGAAGTCGTAGCCGCTGGCCCTTCCCATAGCGCTTCATTCATGAAAAACAACGTCTTCTCAGGCGCCTGCCTGCTGGCTATTTCTTCGTTCGCGGTCCATGCACAGACCGCCGCGCCGACCCTTGGCGAGGTCACCGTCTCCACCCCTCGGGGAACCGAGCCGGTGTTCGATGTCGCGGGCTCCGTTGACAGGGTCGAAGGCGCGGACATGCGCGACAGCCGGCTCGGCGTGAATCTCTCCGAAAGCCTGAACTCGGTGCCGGGCCTGCAGATCCAGAACCGCCAGAACTACGCGCAGGACCTGCAGATATCCATTCGCGGCTTCGGCGCGCGCTCCACCTTCGGCGTGCGCGGCGTGCGCCTGTACGTCGACGGCATTCCCGCGACGCTGCCCGACGGACAGGGCCAGACCTCCAACATCGACATCGGCTCGATCGATCACGTCGAAGTCTTGCGCGGCCCCTTCTCCTCGCTCTATGGCAACTCCTCGGGCGGCGTGATCCAGACCTTCACGGAGACTGGTGAAGGCCCGCCCAAGCTGGGCTTCTCGATCGCCGGCGGCAGCTTCGGCACATCGCGCATCGGTTCCATCGTGAGTGGCTCCACGGGTGCAGTGGACTACCTGCTGAGCGGCACCCACTTCGAGACCGACGGCTACCGCGATCACAGCGCAGCGACGCGCGACATCGTCAACGGCAAGCTGGGTGTCACCTTCGACGACGGCAGTCGCCTCAGCCTGGTGGCCAACAGCGTGCACCTGGATGCGCAGGACCCATTGGGGCTCACTGCCGACCAGTACGCGCTGAACCCCCGCAGCGCGACGGTGGCCACGCAGTTCAACACCCGCAAGTCCGTCGACCAGACGCAAGCAGGCCTCACCTACGATCGCCGCATCAATGCCGACAACTCGCTGCAACTCATGGTCTACGGCGGCGAGCGCAAGACCAGCCAGTTCCAGGCCATTCCACCTTCGGCGCAGGTCAATCCGTTGAGTGCCGGCGGCGTCATCGGCCTGTCGCGCGACTTTGGCGGCGTCGACCTGCGCTGGACATCCAGGATGCAACTGGCGGATCGCCCGTTCGAACTCGTGGCGGGGCTGGACTACGACGATCTGCGCGAGCACCGCACGGGCTACGAGAACTACATCGGCTCCGTGGCCAATCCGATCCTCGGCGTGCAGGGCCGCCTGCGGCGCAACGAGATCAACACGGTCAACAACCTCGACCCCTATGTGCAGGGCACCTGGCATTTCGCCGATCGCTGGACGCTCGAAGCCGGTGTGCGCCGCAGCAGTGTCGACTTCGACTCGCAGGACCACTACATCGTGGGGGCCAACGTCAACGACAGCGGCAGCGTGCGCTATGAGCAGACGCTGCCCGTGGCTTCGTTGCGCTACGAGGCGACGCGCGACCTGGCGTTCTACACCTCGGTGGGCCGGGGCTTCGAGACGCCGACGCTGAACGAGCTGTCCTACCGTCCGGACGGCCTGGGTGGGCTCAACTTCGCGCTGCAGCCGGCGACCAACGACAGCGTCGAGGTGGGCGCCAAGGCGCGGATCGTGGGTGGCCTGCTGACGGCGGCGGTGTTCCAGACGCGGACGGATGACGAGATCGTGACCGCCACGAACGTCGGCGGCCGCGCCACCTACCAAAACGCCGGCCGCACGAAGCGCGACGGCTTCGAACTGGCCTGGCAGCACGAGACGGAGAACCACTGGCGCACCCAGTTGGCCTACACCTGGCTCGACGCGCGCTACAGCGATCCGTTCTGCTCGACGGTCCCATGCACCGCGAACAGCTTCGTGCCCGCGGGGAACAAGATTCCGGGGATTGCGCCGCAGATGTTCTTTGCCTCGTTCGGCTGGGTACCGCCTGACGGTTGGCGCGCCGGCACCGAGCTGCGCGCGCTGGCGAGCGTCGAGGCGAACGATCGCAACACTGTCGGCGCGCCGGGCTACGGCCTGGTGGCCCTGTTCGCGGGCTATGTGAAGCACTGGCAGCGCTGGGAATTCAACGCCTTCGCGCGCATCGACAACCTTCTGGACAAGCGCTACATCGGCTCGGTCATCGTCAACGAGGGCAACTTCCGCTACTTCGAGCCGGCCCCCGGGCGCAACTGGACGTTGGGCATGAGTGCGGCGTATCGGTTCTGAAGGCAGCTGGGCCGCGACGGCCTGAACAGCGGGCGTTGTCCGATGGCCAACAAAGCGGGCGAAACGCCCCGCGATCCCGAGCGCGGGGCTTCGGTTGGCTGCGTCATCTTGCGTTCCTTCACAAAAACGTCGGGCGCTGGTGACAACCCTAGTTGATGCCCGATCGTCCACGTCTAGAATTCTGTAATGGAATGGCGTTCTGTAAGACAGAACTACCAAAAACCCACCAACCGCCCCGTTGTTTCTAACAAGGAGACACCCGAAGCCACAGGCCAGGCTTCTATCCGGTTCGTCGCCGGCGTCCTTGCCGGTGTTTGGGTCCGTGGCGACAAGGGACTGAAATCTCCCCAGCGCTCGCACCCGCATAACTCTTTTCCTACCGAGGGATCCAACATGAAGAAACTGTCCCCCATCACGCTCGCGATCGCTGCAGCGGTCATGGGCTTTACCGGCTCGGCTCTGGCTGCCAATGCCGCGGCTCAGGCCGCTGCTCAGGCGATCAAGGCCGAGGCCAAGGCCGACGGCCAGGCACTCGTCGATGCGGCCAAGGCCGATGGCGATGCACTGGTTGACGCCGCCAAGGCGCAGGGCGATGCGCTGATCGCAGCCGCCAAGGCCGCGACCTATCCCAATTCCGCGGCCAAGGCCGCCGCCGTGGCTGACGCTCAACTGCAGAAAGCGGACCTCATCGCCGCGGCCCAGGCGAAGAAGGATGCGCTACTCCTCGACGCCAAGGGGGACAAGGCCGAACTGAAGGCGCAGGCCACCATCGACGCCGCCGCGGCCAAGCAATCGGTCAAGGACTCGCTCAAGGACCATCCCAAGGTCGGCGGCAACCTGGGCAACCAGAACTACAGCGTTCTGGACCAGATCAACAAGGACAACATCAGCCAACTCGGCGCGGCCTGGCAGGTCAACCTCGAAGGCGGCGCCACGACCGGCGACAACCAAAGCTCGCCCGTGGTCTCCAAGGGCGTGATCTTCATGGAAACCGCGCAGGGCCACCTCCAAGCCATCGATGGCAAGACCGGCGCCATCAAGTGGACCTACAACCTGGGCGGCACCGGCGTGCGCCGCGGTCCGGCTGTCGGCGACGGCAAGGTGTTCACCATTGCCAGCGGCTACCTGGCCGCGGTCGATGAGCAAACCGGCGCGGAAATCTGGAAGGTCAAGGCCAACGCCAACTACGGCACGGTTCAGAAGGCTGCGGTGGTGTATGCCAACGGTCTGGTCTATGCCGGCTCGAACGACGGCAACGTCGGCACCGCCTTGGCGTTTGATGCCAAGACCGGCGCGGAGAAGTGGCACTTCTACAGCACGCCTCGCAATGGCGACGACCCGACGGGCGTCATTCCCACCTGGGGCAGCGACCCCGTGGCCGCCGAGGCGTGTGCCCGCGTGGGCGGCGGCGCGCCGTGGATGCACCCGGCGGTCGATCTCGAACTGGGCATGGTGTACTACACCTTCGGCAATGCGCGCAGCTGCGGCTCTTCGCAAAACGGCGCGACCCGTCCGGGAACGAACCTGTACACCAGCTCGATCGTCGCGCTGGACGCCAAGACGGGCGAATACAAATGGCACTTCCAGTCCGTCCACCACGGCATCTGGGACATGGACAACGTGATGGCTCCGGTGTTTGCCGACGTCAAGATCTATGGCGCGGACCGCAAGGTGCTGGCCTACGGCAGCAAGTCGGGCATGTACTTCATCCTCGATCGCAAGACCGGCGAAGCGCCCCTGGGCATCACCGAGCGGTCCGTACCGCAGGAAGAGCGCCAGTTGACCTCGGCCACCCAGCCGTACCCGAACCAGGGCGGCTATCTGGAGGACTGCGTGGCGCCGTCCGACCTCGGCGGTCCGATCCCCGGCAATCCGAACCGCGCGGTTCCGAACTATGCACAGGGTTGCATGTACGACGCCTTCTGGATGCAGAACCTCGGCGAGAAGAAGCCGATTCTGACGGCGCCGAGCCACAACGGCGGCGCCAACTGGAACGCCCAGTCCTTCAGCCCGAAGACGGGGCTCTTCTACACCGGCTATGCCGTCTCGGCGGCCGCTCACTACACGGAAGCAGGCTCCAACGGTCAGCGCGCCATCGGTGAATACCAGTCCGGCGGCATCGTGGCGGTGAATGCCAGCACCAACGAAGTCGAGTGGCGCGTTCCGGAACCCTATGACCTGGCGCATGGCAACGGTTTCCTGAGCACCGCCGGCAACGTCGGCTTCATCGGCATGCCCGACGGCAACCTGATCGCGCTCAACGCGAAGAACGGCAAGGAACTGTGGCGCTTCCAGACTGGCGCGGGCATCAGCGCCAGCCCGGTCTCCTACGAGATCGACGGCGAGCAGTACGTCGCCATCTATGCCGGCGGCACGGGCATTCCTTACGGCAACGCGGTGACGCGCGGCGACAAGCTGTGGGCCTTCAAGCTCGGCGGCACGCATACGCAGGCTGCCGCTCCGGCGCCGATCGACACGCGCCGTGCGGTGGGCGGAACGGCTACCGAAGGTTCGACCGTCAACAACACCGTGCTGCTGGGCCGCACCACGGCGACGAGCGCCGAAGCCGGGCTGACGCAGACGGCGGGTAACTACCCGAACAACCTGCGCGTGCCGCTGGGCACCACGGTGACGTTCACCAACCCCGAGAGCAACAGCCGCGAGTACTGCGCCACGCAGTTCTTCGAAGGTCTGTTCGATCCGCATCTGCGACCGGGCGAGTCGTACTCGTACACCTTCAGCAAGAAGGGCGACTACTTCTACAACGATTGCACGAACCCGCTGTCCACGGGCAAGGTGACGGTGTATTGATTGGTTGAATGGCCCCGCGCTTCGCGCGCGGGGCCATTTGCCTTTCCTCTTTCCTATTCGCAGTCGGTCAGGTTCGTCCTCTCCGCTGCGACGATCACGGGAGAACCGGCGACGGCGACGCCGGCTTGATGCCCGCGATCCCGCTGACGCTCACGGGGTTGCGGGCATCCCGCACGCAGGGCGCTGATTAATTCTTCTTGCCCCGCTTGGCAGGCGCCAGCGTCATCGTCGCCACGCCGCCGCCCTGGAGTCTGGCTTTCAGCGTCTGCACCTTGGCATCGGAAACCACCCTGAAGACGTACGTGATGTCCGGGCAGGATTTGTCGATGGGCGAGCCGAAGACGGTGAACTGAACGCCGTTGTCCGTGCCGCCCTGGATCGTCAGCGGCAGGCTCTTGCCTTGACAGACCTTGGGCATGACCGCGCGGCCCTTCTCTACCCACGACTCCCCTTGGGGCGAGAAGATCAGAACGGCGCTGCCGCCGCCGTCGAAGTGAACGTTCCAGACTCCGTTGTAACGGACGTCTTCGCCAGCGCCGCTGCTGATCTCACCCCCATCGTCACCGGCGGCCAGCGCCTGCGCGGCGGCCACGGGAAGGCACAGGGCCAGCAGAAGCAGGGATTTGCGCAGCGAGAAGATCGATTTCATGAGTGTTCTTTCATTCAAGTTTCGGAGGCTCGGGCGTCAATTCCTCTAAATCCAAGGAAGTGCTGATTTACTCACCACCCACCGTCGCGCTCATTGATCGGCGTGTCCTTAACTCCCTCTATCTCCCGGCGCGACATAGATGAAGCGCCAGTCCCGGTAGGTGAGTGCCGACGTGAAGTCCGCGAGATCTCCGGCGTCGTAGGGCCAGCCGAAACCGACCTGCTTCATCGGCGTGTCTTTCGACAGGCTGTAAACGCCCATGATGCGGTTGTCCGGCGCTGGCGTGCGCACCAGTCCCCATTCGGTCGTTCCAGTCATGGGGTCGATGAAGATCCGCCGCAGGTGCCGTTTGGGCACGGGCCAGCGGCGGTCGTCGAGCAGGTCTTCGAGCTTGGACGGGAAGCCCGGCCGTTGTCCGGCCGGCGTGTTTTCGTAGTAGCGGGCGATCGCGGCGGTGAATTGGCGGCCGATGAACATCAATTCCGCCTCGTGCTCGCGCTGCGCCTGGACGCGCCAGACCATGCCCGCGGCGGCAAGCGTGATCCCCATGACCGCGACGAGGAACAGCAGGCCGATGTAGGTGTAGCCGCCCTGGCTTTGCCGCCAGGTCTTACAGGGCCGAGAAGTCGGTGATGTCATCGCTGGTCTTGCCTGGCGCGCCGCTGTGGATGTCGTACACGTTGCCCGCGAGATTCGCGGCATCGGACGGCGGCTGCACGATCTGCCATGTCTCGCGTGAGCCGGTGACGGGGTCGATCGGCACTGCGCGCAGATAGTGCTGCGTTGCCAGGTCTTCGAGTTGTTCGGGGTAGCGGCCTTTGTCGGCGTAGTACTGGCCGATGGCGTCGCGCATCACCACCAGGGACTGCTTGAGCGTGGCTTCCTTGGCGCGTTCCAGCGAGCCGAAGTAGCGCGGCAGCGCCACCGACAGCAGCGTGGCGATGATGGCCATCACGACCAGCAGTTCGATCAGGGTGAAGCCGCGTTGTCTGGGCATGATGGATAGGGCTACCACTGGCTGTAGGGCGTGCCATTGAGGCCGGTGGCCTGGGAGGTCGAGAAGACGTCGAACACGTCCTTGCCCGATTGAGGGCGGTCCGGTGGCGAGGAATAGGCGCGCAGCCCCCAGGTTTCTTCCGGACGGCTGACGGACGCGCCGCTGTAGAACGGATCAGGCGGCACGCGGCGCAGGAAGTAGATGCGCCGTTTGGCGGGATCGTTCTCCTGCGGCACGCCATCGACCAGCACCCTGAGCGAGGCCGGATAGCCCGTGGCGTCGGCGGCGCGGGCGATGCGGCCTTCCTCGCCGGCCTGCTTGTAGGCATCGATCGCGGTGCGGATTTCGCGCAGCGCGTGGCGAAGTTCGGTTTCCTTGATACGGCGCGCGGTCAACTCCGCCATCGGCGCCGCGGCGGTCGCCAGCAGTGCCAGGATGGCGAGCGTGACCAGCAGTTCGATCAGCGTGAACCCGCGCATCGTGTTCCCTCGCCGCGCTTGGGGGGAAAGGGCGATCACTGAACCACCGACAGGTTGAAGGTCCGCGGCACCGACACGCGGGCGTTCGACTCCACGACGAGCATGTCGATGTCCGTGCTCGTCGGCGTTTTGGAAAGCACCTGGAACCGCACCGATCCCGGACGCGACGGCGTGCCTCCGGTGATGCCGGAGGTGAACAGTTCGACCGTCGTCTGTCCCTGACCGGCGCTCGAATCAGGCGCCACGCCAATCGGCTTGAGCACCGCCGGGTCGTAGTTGATCTGCACCTTCGCGGTCGCGGCGGTCGTGCCTTCGGGCAGTTTCAGGTCCAGCGTGACCGTCTCGCCGACCTTGACTTCCGCCGGCGCGCTGACGGCGATCTCCAGGCCCTGCTGGTTCGGCGTCGCAGCAGCCGGTTTGGCTGGCACCACCGCCGGCCCGCCGCTGCCCGTGCTGATCTCCATGCGCTCCATCTTGCCGACGCGCAGCGGCGCCGCGCCCGGCACGGCGTCGGTGCCGGCGGGGAACTGCGCCCGCACCAGTGCGGGCCGCGTCACGTTGCGCACGATGTGCGGCGTGATCAGCAGCACGATCTCCGACTTGGCGCCGGTCGTGGTCTCGTTGCGGAACAGCCGGCCCAGCATCGGCAGGTCACTTGCGCCCGGTATGCCGGTGTTGGACTTGCGGTCCTCGTTGTCGATCAGGCCCGCGAGCACCTGTGTCTCGCCGTCGCGCAGGCGCAGCGTGGTGGCGGCGTTGCGCGTGCCCAGGCGGTAGGCCACCGTGCCGGAGATGTTGAGCTGTTCGAGGATGTTCGACACCTCCAGCTCCACCTTGATTGACACGTCCTGGTCGAGGAACACGTTCGGCTCGACTTCGAGCTTGAGCCCGGTCTCCAGATAGTTCACCGACGACGACACGCCCACGTTGGCGGTCGAGGTGGTGGTGATCACCGGCACGCGCTCGCCGATGTGGACGTGCGCCTTCTCGCGGTTCTTCACGCGGATGCGCGGGTTGGCGAGGATGTTGCTGCTGCCGTCGTTCTTCGACAGGTTCAGCAGCATCAGCGGGTTGGTGGTGAAGGCGCGCAGCCCAGTGGCCCTGCCGGGGCCGCTGATCTGGACCTTGTCGGGGACGGTGCCGTCGACGCCCACGCCATAGACGCCGATCGACGTCGGGTACTCGACGCCCAGGGTCTGGGCCAGCGAGGAAGACACTTCGAGCACTTCGAGATCGAGCATCACCTCAGGCTCGCCCAAATCCTGCGTGGCGACCAGTTGCTCGGCCAGTTGTACGGCCTCGGGCGTGTCGCGCATGATCACCAGGTTGAGCTTGTCGTCAACGAAGATGTCCTTGGTCTTGACCATCGCCTTGATCATCGCGGCGGTCTGCTTGGCCTCCGCGTTGGCGATGTAGAAGCTGCGCATCACCAGTTCCTGGTGTTCGCGCTGCTTGCCCTGCGTGGCGGGGTAGATCAGCAGCGAGTTGTCGTTGAGCACCTTGCGGCTCAACTGGTTGGTCATCAGCAGGATCTTGAGCACGTCCTCGATCGAGCTGTCGCGCACAAAGACGCTGGTGCGGGCGTCGGTCTTGACGTCGCGGTCAAGGATGAAATTGATCTCGCCGGCTTTCGACAGGATGCTGAAGATGGTCGCCAGCGGCGCGTCGCGCAGTTCCAGCGTCACGGTGCGCTTGAACGCTTCGCGCAGCCGCACCGGCGTGGCGTCGGTGTCGGTGTTCCGCGTCGTCACGGCCTTGGCGAGCGCACGGGCGTCGCGGTGGTTCGGATCTTCGGAGAGAACCAGTCGGGTGACCTGCTCGGCGCGCACCAGATCGCCCGCTTGCAGCGCGGCCTGACCTTCGCGCACGCGCGCGTCCTGCACGCGGGCACGGTTGACGGCGTCCAGCCCGGAGCGGCCCTGGTCCGACTGCGGATCGATACGCAAGATGAGGCGGTAATTGGCCTCGGCGGCATCGAGGTTGTCGAGCGACCTCAAGCGGTCGGCCTCGCGCATCAGCAGATGGATGATGCCGTTGCGCTGCACTTGGTACTCGGCGTAGATCTCGCGGTCGCGGGGGTGGGCCTTGACGTTTTGGTCCATCACGGCAAGCCCTTCTTCGATGCGGCCTTCGGCGATCAGGCGGGCGGCTTCGTCGGAGCGGGCCTGTTCGGGCGAGGCGCAACCGGCGAGCAGGGCCAGGGCAATCGCAGCCAGCGAGATGCGGGAGCGGACGAAGCGGTGGGGGCAGTTCATGTCGGGGTGAGTCAGTTTTCTTCCCAGCCGGGGGCGTGCTCGAGGCCGGCGGAATTGGATGGAGTTTCTTGCGCGGGCGTGGCCGACGGGGCCGCGCGCGCCGGCGTGGAGGGGGGTGTCTGCGCGGGCGCGGCTGTAGGTGTGGCAGCTGCGGAGGTTGTGGCGGCAGCGGCTGGGGCGGCGGCCGAGGGCGCGGGCGCGTCGTTGCCCGGCGCATCGAACGTCAGCGTGTGCGTGGGACCTTTGGGAATTTGCAGCGTGACCACGTCGTCGCCGAGCGCGACGACCCGCCAGGGAGTGCCGTCCAGCGGCCCGGGGCCATCGACCTGCACCACGTGGTCGCCGGATTGCAGGAACGCCAGCGTGCGGCCTTGCTCTTTCCAGCGGCCAAGGTAGCGGAAGGGCGGCGATGGCGGCGGTGGGGGGGGCGGCGGCGCCTCTGCCGCAGCGCGTTGCTGCTGGGCCATCGCCACGGCCTGCACCGCCGCCGCGGCCGCCTGCGCCGCGGCGGCGGCCTGGAGTTCTTCGGCGGTCGGCCCGTCGCGAAACGGATCGATGCCGCCGTGGCCGATGGCCGCTTCGACCTGCCGCTTGAGCCGCGCGATCGCGTCGTTGGCGGCCGGGGCGCGGTGGTCGGGCGCGTCGTCGGCGGGCTTCGCGGATTGCCTGGATGGCGACGAGGCGCTCGCCGGCCTGACGATTTCGTCGTCTTCGCGCCGATTGACGAGCCACATCGCCGCCACGGTCAACACGGCGGCGATCGCATACAAGCTCCATCGAGCCTTGGCAGGGATCTTCATGGCTCAGGGGGGAAGCAGGTAGAGGGACAGACGCAGCCGCGCCCGCAGCTTGTCGCCGCTCGACTCGCGCCGCACCTGGATGTCGTCAACAGCGACGGGAAGGGTTTGCAGCGCCTGGAGGATGAAGGCGCGGATCTGCGGATAGCTGCCGTTCACCGGCAGGTTCAGGCGGTAGCGCTGCATGCGGTCGTCCTGCACGCGCTCCAGTTGGTATTCGCCGGTGGGGATCTCGAGACCGTTGGCGATGCCGAGGCGGTAGATCACGGAGACCATGTGCACGGCGTCGTCGGGGCGCGCCAGACGGGCCTCGAAGGCGCTGAGCTGTTCGGCGGGGCTGGGCGCGGCGGCGGCGCGCGGGCGTTGCGCCGCTTCGGCGGCCAGCTCGCGCAGGCGCTCGTTGTCGGCGGAGAGCGGGCGCTGGGCCGTGGCCCACACCAGCGCGGCCACCAGCAGCAGCACGGCGCCGGCGGCATGAAGCCAGGCGGCGCGGTGGCGCATCAGCCACTGGCGCGCGGCGATGACGTTGATCCTGTTCATCATGGCGCGGCGGTCTCCGTCCAGTCCGCTTGCAGCGTGAAGGCGATGCGGCGGTTGTCGAGCGTGTCGTGCGAGAGGAGCAGCACGTTGGCGAAGGCTTTGGTTCCGAGCAGCTTCTTCGTGTACATCGGAATGTCCTGGAAGCGGCGCGCTTCGCCGCTGATGCGCACGCGGCGGTTTTCGGCTTCGGGCATCAGGCCGGTCAGCACGACGCCTTCGCCAGCGGCGGATTCGAGCGCGGTGAAGAGCGTCGGCCAGGGCACGGTGAGGTTGGCGAGCACCTTGGCGGAGCGCTTCGCATCCACCTCGCGGGCCCGGCGGCGGGCTTCGCTTTCGCGCGCCGTCGGGTCCGCAGCCGGCGCGACGTTGGCCGCGGCGGCGAGGCTCTTGTGCTCGGCGCTGGCCGACGAATAGCCCCATATCGCCACGATGAGCGCGATCGCGCCCACGGCCAGACTGGCCAGCGCGGCGGGGGACATCGCCACGCGGTTGTCGATGAAATCCATGCGCAAGGGACGCATGTGGGCGCTCCATTGCGTGAATACGGCGGCTTTCCGGAATCGCGGGTGTCTCAGGAAGTCGGTGATGTGTTTCACGTCAGCCTCCCTGCAGCGTGCCGGTCAGCGGCACGGTTCGCACCCGCAGGTCGGATTCGGGGCCGAGCGCCAACGGCACGGTGCGGTCGCTTGCCAGCACCAGCAGCGACCGCCCTGACGCATCCGCATCGAGCAGCCGCGCGCGTTGCAGCATCGCCGCGATCTCGCCGCCCGCGTCCTGGCGGATGCGCAGGCCGCGCACGGCCCGGATACCGTCCCCGTCGAGCGTCGCCAGCACCAGCCGGTCGTCTTCGAGCACGCCGAACCAGCCGGCGTGGCCGATTTCGTCCTTGTCGAGCGCGAGCAAGGCGCCATTCATCGCGCAGGCCAGCAATGGCTGGATCCGCACCCGGCTCGCGCCGACGCTCGCGCAGGCGTGGCGCAAGCCGTCGATCAGCGACCGCGCCGCGCCGGCCACCAGGGCAACGCCGGTGCTGTCCGCGTCCATCACGATGCGCCAGTCATCCGCTGCCTCGCCATACACCGAGCGCAACACCTGCCGTCCCGCCGCCTCGCGTTCGGCGGCTCCATCGAGCAGCCCGGCATCGCCGACCGCCGCATGGCGCACGTGAAAGTTCGACAGCACGATGCTCACGTCACAGCCGCGATGCGTCGATTCGGCCAGTGCCGCCGCGAGGTCGGCGGCGGCGTCCTGCGTCTCGCGCACGATGCGCCGCGACTCCTGCGCCTTCCAGCCGCGCGGCGTTACCACGAGGCGCAGTTCCCGCGCCCCGACGAAAACCTCGACGCGATCACGCCACGAAGGTGACACGGTTGATTTCCTCCAGGCTCGTGAGCCCTTCTTGGACCAGTTCGACCGCCGCGTCGCGCAGAAAGCGCGTGCCGCCGCGGCGCGCTGCTTCTTTCAGGTTGCGGATCGGTTCCCGCGCCACGATCATTTCGCGCAGTTCGTCGGTCAGGATCATGATTTCGGCGATGGCGCGCCGCCCCTTGAAGCCCGTGCTGCGGCACTGCCCGCAACCGCGGCCAGCCATGAAGCGGAAGCTTGCGGCCTGCTGCAAAGGAATGCCCGACTCGCTGAGCAACTCATCCGGCGGCACTGCCGGCACGCTGCAATGCGGACAGTTCAGCCGCACCAACCGCTGCGCGACGATGCCGTTCAACGCTGCGGCGAAGCTGTACGGATCGACCTCCATGTGCGTGAAGCGTCCGAGCACGTCGAACACGTTGTTCGCGTGAACGGTGGTGAACACCAGGTGGCCGGTCAGCGCCGCCTGCACCGCGATCTGCGCCGTCTCGGCATCGCGGATTTCGCCGACCATCACGCGGTCCGGGTCGTGCCGCAGGATCGAGCGCAGGCCGCGCGCGAAGGTCAATCCCTTGCGCTCGTTGACCGGGATCTGCAACACGCCCGTCAACTGGTACTCGACCGGGTCTTCGATCGTGATGACCTTGTCGCGCCCGTCGTAGGTCTCGGTCAGCGTCGCGTACAGCGTGGTGGTCTTGCCCGAGCCGGTCGGGCCGGTCACCAGCAGCATCCCGTAAGGCTCGCGCCCGAGCTTGCGGATCAGCACGCGGTCGGGTTCCGAGAAGCCGAGCACATCGAGCGTCAGCCCCCGCGCCTCGTCGGCCAAGCGCTGTTTGTCGAGGATACGCAGCACCGCGTCCTCGCCCATGGTCGAGGGCATGATCGAGACGCGGAAGTCGATCTCGCGCCCGCGCACGCCGACAGTGAAACGGCCATCCTGCGGCACACGGCGCTCGGCGATGTCGAGTTGGGCCATCACCTTGATGCGCGAGATGGCCTGCTCAGCTACTTCGGCGTCGCCGACCGCGCCGACGGGCACCAGCACGCCGTCGATGCGGTACTTGATCGCCAGACCGTGCGCTCCGGTTTCGAGGTGGATGTCGGAGACGTCGGCCTTGAGCGCGTCATAGAGCGTCGATCGCACCAGCCGCACCACGGGGCTGGAGTCTTCGGTGATGCTCTGGAACGACAGGGCCTCCACGTCGACGTCGCGCTCGCCCTTGCCGCGCACGTCGGGCAGCAGGTTGGCCATCGCCGACAGGCCCTCTTCGTGGCGAGCGAGGTAGGCCGCCACGTCGGCGTGATGCGCGAGCGTGAGCTGCGGCGCATGGCCGGCCTGCTCGATGCGGTCTTCGGCGGCGGCGGCATTGTCTTCGCGGAACGGGTCGCCGGTCACGAGGCGCAGCGCGCCGTCGTCATCGGTCAGCGCGATCAACTGCGCCGCCATGCAGTCGGAGAACGGCAGCAGCTCGAAATTCGGCGTCCAGCGGTGCAGATCCTGGATGCTCGCGCAACGCAGATGCAGCGACTGCGCAAGTTCGCGCGTGAACGCCTCGGGTTCCAGGCCCGCAAGTTCTTCGAGCGTCGCCACGATCGTGTGGCCGCGACTTGGCGCGAGGCGTCGCGCCTGCGCGAACAGATCGGGGGCGATCGTCAATTCAGACTCCCCGCGAGTTCGAAGATCGGCATGTACATCATCACCACGATGCCGCCGATGACCACGCCGATCAGCGCCATCAGGAGCGGCTCGAACAGCTTGGTGAACCAGTCCACCCAGCGCGCCAGTTCCTCATCGTGAAAGGCGGCGATGCGGTCCATCATCGTGGCCATGTCGCCGCTGCGTTCGCCGACGCGCAGCATGCGGGCGGCGACAGGCGTCGTGAGTCCGGTCTCGCCCATCGCCTGCGACGTGGCGACGCCTTCGCGGATGCGTTGCGTCGCCGCGAGCAGTTGCGCCCGCAGGTCTTCCGGCAGCAGCGTCGCCAGCATGCCGAGCGCGGGAACCATCGGAATGCCGCCGCGCAGCAGCATCGCCAGCGTGCGGTAGAAGCGCGCCAGGTGATAGACCAGCAAGCGCCGCCGCGCCGCCGGAATGCGCCGCATCAGCCGGCCAAACAGCGCAGGGATGCGCCGGGCCGACGCGGCGATGAATGCGAGCAGTGCCAGCGCGACGCCCCCGACCACCAGGCTGTGCTGGTTGATCATGCGGCCCCAGTCGATCAGCAACTGCGACAGCCACGGCAGTTCGCGCCCCGACTCGGCGTAGATCTCGGAGAAGCGCGGCACCACGTAGCCGAGCAGGAACAGCGTGACGAGCGCGCCCACCGCCAGCAGCACCATCGGGTAGATCGAGGCCGAGACGACCTTCTTGCGCACCAGGTCGAGCCGTTCCTTGTATTCGATGAAGCGCATCAGCGCCTCGGGCAGGTCGCCCGTGCGCTCGGAGGCGCGGACGGTGGCGATGTACAGCTCGGGGAAGTGGCGCGCGTTGCCTTGCAGCGCCTGCGAAAAAGAGCGGCCTTCATAGATCGCGCCGCGGATCTGCTCGAACACCTGGCGGACCTCGGCCCGCGTTTCCTTCTCGACCATCACTTCGAGCGTTTCCGGCAGCGAGAGACCGGCGCGCAGCAGCGCGACGAGTTCCTGCGTGAATTGCAGGAGCGGAAAGTTCTGCTTCAAAAGCCGGCCGAACGCGGCGCCCGCAGCGGCGCGCTGCCGCGTCGACAGCACCACAAGCCCCTGGGCCTGCGCCAGCGCCGTCGCCGAGGAGGCATCGGCGGCCTCGAGCGACAGTGAGACGACCCGCCGCTGCCCGTCGAGAGCGCGCACATCGAACCGCATGCGTTTTATTCCCAGCTCGTGATGTCGGCTGCGTCGCCGGTTCCGCCGGGCTGTCCGTCCTTGCCGAAGGAGAACAGGTCGAACTCGTCGTGATCGCCAGGCGCCTTGTATTGATACGGCTTGCCCCACGGGTCGCCCGGCACCGGGCGCTGGAGATAAGGGCCATTCCATTTCGCCGTGTTGGCCGGGCGCGTGTTCAGGGCAGCGAGTCCCTGCTCGGTCGTCGGGTAGGCGCCGGTGTCGAGCCGGTAGGTATCGAGCGCCTTGCGCAGCCCATCGATCTGCGCCTGGGCGCTGCGCACCTCGGACTTGCCGACCTGCGAGAAGTAGCGCGGCGCGACGTAGGCAGCGAGCAGGCCGATGATGACCATCACGACCAGCAGTTCGAGCAGCGTGAAGCCGCGCTGGCGCTGGTTCCCTCGCCGGGCTTCAATCCGTTGATGCATGAGACACCTTCTTGCCCGGCGAGTAGATGTCGTTGATGTTCCAGTGGCCCGCCGTGGGGACGGGGTTGTTCAACATCGAGACATCGATGACGAACGGCTTGCCGGCGGCAATCGCCTGTTGCAGCACGGTTTCGAACTCGGCAGCCGACTCGATCTTGACGCCTTCCGCGCCGTAAGCGCGGGCGATGGCGGCGAAATCCGGCGAGTAGGGCTTGCCGTCCTTGGTAAACACCGTGCCGAAGGTCGTGTCAAAGTGGGCCTTTTCCAGACCCGCGATGGTGCCGAAGGCGTTGTTGTTCATCACCACCCACACCACGGCGATGTCGCTTTCCACGGCAGTCGCCAACATGGCCGGGTTCTGGCCGAAGCCGCCGTCGCCGACGAGCGCCACGACCACCTTGTTCGGGCAGGCCAGCTTGGCGCCGAGCGCCGCGGGAGCGCCGAAGCCCATGGTCGCGAAGCCGCCCGGCGTGAGGATGCTGCCCGGCGTATAGATCGGGAACTGCTGGCCGACGCCGTTCTTGTTCCAGCCCACGTCGGTCGTGATGATCGCATCGCGCGGCAACACGCGGCGCACGGCGGCGAGGATGCGCTCGGGCTGCATCGGATAGGCGTCGTTCTGCGCCAACTTCTCGTTGCCCTTGACGAAATCGGCGTGGTACTGGGCGATCTCCTTGACCAGCGCCTCGTTCTTGCGGCCCTCGGGATAGAGGCGGCGCGCCACGCGGTTGAGCACCACCAGCGCTTCCTTCAAGTCCGTGACCACTCCGATGTCCGCGGGGAAGTTGCGCCCGATTTCGTTCGGATCGATGTCGATGTGGATCAGCTTCGACGGCGGAAAGCTGAAGGTGAACTCCGGCTCCCACGAGCTGCAATCGGCCTCGCGGAAGCTCGTGCCCAGGCCGATCACCCAATCGGCGCCGAGGCATTTGTCGTTGACGAACTTCGTGCCCCAGAAGCCCGTCATGCCGAGCACGAGCGGGTGGTCGTCGGGCAACGCGCCCTTGCCCATGAGGCTGTGCGCCACGGGCAGCGAGAGATGCTCGGCCAGTCTGCGCAGTTCTTCCGCGGCATCGGCCAGCAGGATGCCGCCGCCGGCATAGATCACCGGCTTCCCGGCTTCGGCGATGGTGCGCACGATCTTCTCGGCGACGACTTCATCGAGCGAGGGCTTGAGCAGATGCGGCGTGTGGTGGCTCAGACGCTCGAACAGCCGGGTATCGACTTCCGCCGAGAAGATGTCCATCGGCACCGACACCAGGACCGGCCCCGGACGACCGCTCTCGGCCAACTGGAACGCCTTGTCGAGGATCTGCGCGAACATGTCGGGCCGGTCGACGCGCCACGCGCGCTTGACGAAGGGGCGGTAGATTTCGTGCTGCGCCGCGTCGGCGTGCAGGTTCACTTCCTGGTGCGGATGCTTGCCGTAGTAGTGCGTCGGAATGTCGCCCGCTATCACCACCATCGGGATCGAATCCAGGGCCGCGTTCGCCACGCCCGTTGCCGCATTCGTGAGGCCGGGGCCGAGGTGCGACAGCATCACGGCGGTCTTCTTCTTCGCCCGCGCATAGCCGTCGGCCATGTGCGCGGCGACCTGCTCGTGGCGCGTGTTCATGAACTTGACCTTGGCTCCATCCAGCGCTGCGATCACGGCGATGTTGGTGTGGCCGCACAGTCCGAAGAGGTATTCGACGCCGCGGCGCTCAAGCTCGCGGACCAGTTGTTTGGCGATGGTTTCTCTCATGGTGTCTCCTTAGGTGAAGTTCAACGCTCGACCGCGCGCTTGGCCGGTCCGGTGTAGGTATAGGGAATAGACGGAGGCATCGGCCCCTTGATGCGGGCGTTCTGCTGTTTCTGCTCCCACGCATGGGCCAGGATGCCGATCGAGCGCGAAAGCACGAACAGGCCGCGCCCGAGTTCGGGCGCGAAGCCCAGTTCGCAATAAATGGCGGCGGTCGCGCCGTCGATGTTCATCGGAATCGGCGCGCCCTTGCGGCGCGTGAGTTCCTCGTCGATAAGCTTGCCGATGACGGCGAAGCGCCCCGAGACGAAGCCGCGTTCACGCGCTTCATCGACCATCTTCATGAGCTTCACCGCCCGCGGATCGATACCGTGGAAGCGATGGCCGAAGCCCGGAATGATCTTGCCGTGCTCGGCGATGAAGGCATCGAGGCCGGCGACGACGTGCCCCATGTGCGGCGCGCCGTCGCCCGCGATGCGGTCGATGCCGTACATCAGTTCCATGCACTGCTGGCCCGCGCCGCCGTGCACGTCGTCAAGCACGTTGACCGCGCTCGCCATCGCGCCGTTGACTGGCAGACCGCAGCTCACGGCCATGCGAGAAATCGCGATCGACGGCGCATGCGGCCCGTGATCGACGCCAGCCACCATCGCCGCTTCGAGCAGCGCCGACTGCTCGCGCGTCGGCAACTCGCCGCGCAGCAGCAGCCACGCCATGTCGGGATAGCTCACGCGACCGATCAGGTCCTGAATCGGATAGCCGCGGAAATGAATCTTGCCCGGCTCGATGTCCACGATGCTCGTGGACCACCAGTCGCTGGCCTGCTTGACCAATTGCTCGGGTGGGCGCTGGGTGAGGTCGGCCATGTCAGCCCTCCGTGGCGTAGCGGGGAAAGGAAGTCATACACGATGGATGTTTCATCTCAGATCGCACTGTCCTCACGTAATTCGGCGATCTGGCTCGCCGTGTAGCCAAGCCCGGCGAGGATCTCGTCGGTGTGTGCGCCGAGTACCGGCGGCGGCGTCTCGGCGCGCGGATCGCCGCCGGAGAGCTTGAAGCCCGTGCGCCCTACGCGCACTTCGCGCTCAGCGCCCGGCACGTTGCTGAAGGTCTGGACGAATTCGCGCTGCGTCAGTTGTTCCGAGCGCAGCACATCGGGCATGTTGAGCACGCTGCCCGCGGGAACGCCGGCGCGGGTCAGCAACTGTTCCCACTCGCTCGCCGGTCGCGTGGCAAGCGCGGCTTCGATCTCTTGCGTGAGCGCGGCACGGTGCTGCTTGCGGCTTTCGCGTTCGGCAAAGCGCGGGTCATGCGCGATGCCGGGGCGGCCAATCACGCGGGTCAGCGTCTCGAACTGGTCCTGCTTGTTGGCCGCGATGTTCAGCGGTCCAGATCCGGTGCGGAAGGTGCCCGACGGCGCGGCGGTGAAGTTGTCGTTGCCATGCGGCTGCGGCTCGGTGCCCGCGATCAGGTAGTTCGAGACCACCCAGCCCATCGCAACCAGCGCTGAGTCGAGCATCGAGACGTCGATGAAGCCGCCTTCGCCCGTTGCGTTGCGGCGCAGCAGCGCGGCGCAGATAGCGAACGCGCCGACCATGCCGCTCACCGTATCGGCCACCGGGTAGCCTGCGCGCAGCGGCGCGCTCTGCGCGTCGCCGGTCACGCTCATCATGCCGCTCAAACCCTGGATGATCTGGTCGTAGGCGGGTGCGTCGCGCATCGGGCCTTCCTGACCGAAGCCGGTGATCGCGCAGTACACGAGCTTCGGGTTGTCCTTGCGCAGTTCCTCATAGCCGAGGCCGAGGCGCTCCATCACGCCGGGACGGAAGTTCTCGACCAGCACGTCGGCCGACGCGACGAGGCGCCGCAGCAATTCCTTGCCCTGCGGCGATTTCAGGTTCGCCGTCATCGATTTCTTGCCCGCGTTCTGCGCCAGAAAGGAGGACCCCATCAGCTTTGCGTTGAGCGAGCGGTCGTTGCCCAACTGGCGGGCGAGGTCGCCGCTGTCGGGTGCCTCGACCTTTATCACCTCGGCACCCATCAGCGCCAACTGGTAGGCGCACAAGGGGCCAGCCAGCACGTTGGTCAGGTCAAGCACGCGGATGCCCGCGAGCGCCTTGATTGTCGTCATGCTGTTCATCGGCGAATGAAGGGGTTGGGCACGTCGAGGTCCGACGAGACCCAGACGCACTTCGTGTGCAGGTACTCCTTGATCGTCTCGGTCCCCGATTCACGCCCGATGCCCGACTCCTTGTAGCCGCCGAACGGCGACGTGAAGCTCGTCGCGCGGTAGTTGTTGACCCACACCGTGCCGGCCTTGATCTTCTCGGTCATCAACATCGCCCGCTTGAGGTTCTGCGTCCAAACGGCGGCGGCGAGGCCAAAGTCGATGTCGTTGCCGATGCGGATTGCGTCCTGCTCGTCGTCGAATGGAATCACCACCAGCACCGGGCCGAAGACTTCTTCCTGCGCGATGCGCATGTCGTTGCGCACGTCGGCAAAGATGGTCGGCTCGACGAACTGGCCGCAGCCCAAGTCAGGCCGGCTGCGTCCGCCGATCACCAGGCGAGCACCTTCCTTCTTCGCAATTTCGATGTAACCCATGATCTTCTCGAACTGCGGCTTGGTCGAAATCGGCCCCACCTGTGTCGCGGGGTCCTTCGGATCGCCGAGCTTCACGTCACTCATGAAGGCCGTCAGCTTCTCGAGAAAGCGATCGTGGATGCCGCGCTGCAAGAGCAGCCGCGACCCAGCCTGGCAGCTCTGACCGGACGCCGCGAAGATGCCTGACACCACGCCCTTGACCGCCTGATCGAGGTCCGCATCGTCGAACACGATGTTGGGCGACTTTCCGCCCAGCTCCAGCGTCACGGTCTTGAAATTGCGCGCCGCGATTTCGTAGATCTTGCGCCCCGCGGCCGAGCCGCCCGTGAAGCCGATGTGCGCCACGTCCGGGTGCGTGACCAATGGTTCGCCGACTTCCGGCCCCAGCCCCGTGACCACGTTGACGACGCCCTTCGGAAAACCCGCCTGATCGAACAGCGCGGCAAACTCGACCATCGATGCCGACGTGAATTCCGACGGCTTGATCACCGTCGTACACCCCGCGGCCAGCGCGGGAGCGAGCTTCCAACTGGTCAGCGTCAGCGGCGAATTCCACGGCGTGATGATCGCCACCACGCCTTTCGCCTCATAGCGTGTATAGGCGAACACGCCTTTCTTGTCAGTAGGAATGACATCGCTATGCACCTTGTCGGCCAAGCCCGCGTAGTAGCGAAAGTAATCCGCCATGTAGCGCACCTGTGCGACCACTTCGGTGGCGAGCTTGCCGTTGTCGCGCTGCTCGATCAGCGCCAGACGGTGAGCATTGGCGGTGACCAGATCGGCGAGCTTCCACAGCAGCCGTCCGCGCTCCGACGGCGTGAGTTGGGACCACGGGCCTTCAAAGGCGCGCTGCGCTGCGGCAACGGCGAGCGCCACGTCGTCGGCGTTGCCGCGGGCGATCTCGCCCCAGGTCTGGCCGGTGTAGGGGTCGTCGGTCGGCAGGTACTGGCCGGAGGCTGGCGGCACGCTCGCGCCGTCGATGTAATGCTCGTATCTGGGAAGTGCTGGAGTGCTCATCGTTCAAGGGCCGTCGGGCTGGAAAAGAAGGTCAATGCGGTGGGTTGGCTCAGAGGCGGGCTTCAATCGGTCGTTCCGTCCATCATAATAGAGTTCTATTTATAAACACCTAGGGCAAACTCGGAACGCACAGGACAATTAATGCTGCCTGGGGGACAGCTTTGGACTGCGATGCCGATGACCCTCGATATCTACCTTGGAGGAATTCGAATGACTGACGAAACCGGCGTGGCGGCGGTTGACCGCGCTTTGACGATCCTCGACGCCCTGACCAGCGAGAAGTCGACGCTCGCCGACCTGGCCAAGCGCACGGGTCTCTACAAGAGCACCCTGCTGCGCCTGATCAAGTCGCTTGAAAGGTTTGGCTATGTCTTGCGCGACTCCGACGGCTGCTACCGCCTCGGCTCCAAGGTGCTGTACCTCGGCTCGCTGTACCAGAAGCACTTCAACGCCAGCGAACTGGTGCTGCCGGTGCTGCGCAAACTGGTCGAGGAATTGAAGGAGGGCGCCTCCTTCTACGTCGTGGACGCCGACTGGCGCGTGGTTCTGCACCGCGTCGAGTCTGCGCAGGCGGTGCGCGATTCGGTGCGTGAGGGCGACCGCTTCGCGCTCACCAGCGGCGCTTCCGGCCATGTGCTGTGCGCCTTCAACGGCGCCGCCGGCAAGCGGTTTGACCTCGTGCGCCAGCAGATGTACGCCGCTTCCTTCGGCGAGCGCGACCCAGAAACGGCCGCCTTCGCCGCCCCCATCTTTGGCCACGGCAACCGCCTGGTCGGCGCGATCAACGTCTCCGGTCCCCGCTATCGCATCGAGGCGCTGGGGGCGGAGAAGATCCTGCCGCCGCTCTTCAGATATGCCCGTGAACTCACCGCCACCTTCGGCGGCAACCCCGCCGTCGCGGCCTTTGGTGGCTGGCAGCCGCATTCATTGCCGCGGATGAAGAAATCGAAGTAATCGGCGTGCCGGCTGTTCGGGGGAATGGCGGGCTTCACCCGAAGACTGCTGTCATCAATAGATCTCGAACTCCGCGTCCCCGGCGCGGATCTGCTCCGGCCCCGTCCAGGCAGCGGCAGGCGTCGCGGTCTGCCCCGTCCACCATCCACTGACAGCCAGACGCTTGCCTTTGGCAAACGGAGACACATGGCTCACCAGATGGGCGCCTTCCGGCCCCACGTTGAAAAGAGCCAGCGTGTTGAAGGAGGCTGGCAGGTAGCTGTTCGTCGGGCACCAGAAGAACGAGCCGCCCCACTCGGAGCGCCACTCTTTCGCCAGATACCACACAAAGGTCACCTGACGATGCGAATTGGCGTCGTTGGCCGCCACGTCGTTGTGCGGATGCAGATAGTCGCCCGGCAGATACCAGTTGGCGAAAAACTCCGTCGGCCCGGTGCAGGAGCGGCCCGACAGCCGCGTCATCCACTCCTTCGTCTTCGGCGAATCGAAGATCCTGGAACACTCGGCGATGTCCTCGGGATACTCCTCGGCGTTCGAGAGATCGTGATAGTGATAGTGGAAATGCGCCTCGTAACCCTCCTGCACGCGCCAGGCCGTGCTGTTGTCGAGGCTGCGGTGCATGCGCTCGGCAAAGTCCGCCTCGAAGGCGTCCCGGATCAGGACCAGCTTGCCGACCGCCAGCCGAGGGACGATGTCCGGCAGCGCAACGCGGACCGATGGGCGCAGATAAGTTTCGAGCGACGGCAGGCCGGCGTCCGCCTCGGCCCTGCCGTCGTTCGCCTCCGTCATCGGGCGTCGCATCTGCGCCATGTCGAGCGTCCGCGCCGTGTTGAGCGCGGCGTCCAGCGCTCCCGCTTGCAGCGGCCCTTCATGGACGTGGACAATGATGCCGTCGCGCACGATCATCAGCGTCGGAATCGACGTGATGTTGAAGCGCGAGCCGATCTCCGGTTGTTCCTCGACGTTGACCTTGGCGAACAGAACGCCGGGGTGGCAGACCGAGGCGGCAGCGAACACCGGCGCGAACTCGCGGCAAAACGCCGAAGACGGCGCCCAGAAATCGACGACCGCCAGTGACCAGCCCTCGATCGCCGATTCGTAGTTGTGCCGGGTCAGCTCGAACGCGCCCGGGGTCACGCCCGGAATGACGACCGGAGCGCGGGCTGGCATAGGCGGCCTGTGCAGCAGCGAAATGATCGGCTGCGTCGGGTTGTTCGCGGATTTGCGGTCTCGATGCTTCTGTTTCATGGGAGCCTGCCCGGTGAGGGTGTTTTCAAAGGAAAAACGCGACGGGGATGTCGCCATCCCCGCCGCGTTCATGATGCCTGAGTCAGTCGGATCTCAGCGCACGTCTGCCCACGAACCAGCTTGCGGTTGAGCCGCGCTTTGCAGCGGGTTGAACCACTTGTCGTCGCGGACGTTCCCGTTGGCGTCAGGGCGATTGTCGTTGCCCTGGCAGAACGGCTCACGGCCCATGACCGAAAGGAGCCCGTGCACGACGTGCTGCTTGAAGTAGGCCTGTGTCGTCGCCGAGATGGCAGCGTTGCTGTTGCTGCTCGCATTCGGGTCGAATGCATTGCTGAAGTGGCCCAGCGTGGTGATCCACGCCTTGCCGCCGTCGTAGTACTGGCACCACGAGACCGGGTGGAACGAGTGACCGGGGCTCGTGCCGCCGCGGCCCGTCGAGAGCGTGTTGTCGTCCACGGCGGCCAGGAAGCGGACCTTGGTCGGGAACGGCGCCAAGTTGTACCACTCGTCAGCGAAGTGGAACTGCTTGGGCAGACCAGCGGTCGAGACGTCAGCCTGGTTCACGATGACGATGTCGCCAGCCTGGGCCGAGCCGTGGTCCATGTAGTTGGCGTTGCCGAGCAGACCTTCGTAGTAGGGCCAGTTGTATTCAGCGCCGAACACGTTGTGCATGCCGGCAAAGCCGCCGCCCGCGCGCAGGAAGTTGCGCAGCGACGTCTTGGCCTGATCAGTATTCAGGTTGCTGGAAGACAGGTTGCCGCCGGGGTTGTTGCCCGTGCCGATGGCCGTGCCGGCCAGGTTGGTGTAGCCCTTCGCGCCTTCGGAGACGAAGGTGCCGTGCTTGGTGAACGTGTCGCGGGTCGGGCTGGCCATGATCAGGGCGTCGTAGGTGCCGATGCTCAGGCCGGCCAGCACGTTGACGTCTTCAGTCCAGGTGACCGTGACGCCTTGTTCTTCCATCCACTTGGCGACAGTCTTCTGATAGATGTTGGCGTCGGGGATATTGGCCGAACCCGTCACGCTGCCGGCGGTCGTCTGGGCCGGGCCGAGGTTGGCGTGGCGCGGACCCGCGGTGCGCGAGTAGATCATGATCCGGTTCTTGACGTTGCCCTTCCAGGGGTGGTAGCAACGCGGGTCGATGCCACGGCAGACGTTGTAGGTCGGATCCATGCTTTCGGCGGGGCCGTTGCTGTTGAACTGGACCTTGACCGTCGGCTCGGCCGCCTTCAGCCAGGGGTGGCCGATGTCGAACGTGGTGATCGCCTTTGCGGTGGTCTTGGCGGCGTCGGCGTCGATGGTGGACTGTGCTTTGAACTGGGCGCCCTGCGCCTTGGCGTCGGCGACCAGCTTGTCCTTCTGCGCTTGGGCATCGAGGACGAGGTTCGACTTCGCCACCTGGGCAGCGGCCAGGGCGGCAGCCTTGGCTGCCGAGTCGGAATAAGACGCGGCCTTGGCGGCGGCGACCAGCGCATCGCCCTTTTCCTTGGCGGCGTCGACCAGCGTATCGCCCTGAGCCTTGGCGGTGGTGAGCAGCGCGTCGGCCTGGTCCGAGGCTTGTTGCTTGACGGCCTGAGCAGCGGCTTGGCCGGCGGCATTCACCTGGGCCTGCTCCTCGGCGGTGAGCGCCAAGGCCGAGGTGGCTGCCAAGCCCAGAGCCAGCGCCGAGATGGCGAGGCTCAGTGCGTTGAGTTTCTTCATGCTTTGTCCTTTTTTGTTGAGAGTTGTTGAATCTGCTGGGGAGGCGGCGCGGATCGGATGGTGGTACTTTGTGCGTTCTCTCTAACAGAACGGAGTTTCGTTTCCGTGGCGAGAGTTTTCCTGATGGCAAGTTCCACGCCATTCGGGAAAACCCAGGAATGCCGGGTTTCTCCCTAATAAAAATGTCGCATCGTTGCGCCCCTCCGGTGCGGCGATGGACACATCAGGGGGGCGACGATCACGATGACGATCCGAGAAGTCGACCGCATCAAGACGATGCAGGCGTTGGTGGACTGCATGCTGCGAACTGCCTGGACAACTCCGCGATGGAAGGCTTCTTCGGTACGCTCAAGTCCGAACTCTTCTGCGTGCAGGAGTTCTCCAGCGTGGAAGAGATGGAGCACGTCATCGATGCTTGCATCCGCTACTACGGTCGCGGTGGGGACGGGGATTGCTCCCGCCCCGCACGATCAGATGAAGCAGCTCGACGGCAAGACCAAGCTGCAAGCTCTTGCCGACCGCGGCTACTTCAATGCAAGGAACTCAAGGAAGCGGGCATCACGACCTACGTTCCCAAGCCGATGACCATCGGCGGATCAGCCATGTGCGAGGTCCGCCAATGGACGCTCAGGGTCGTTGTGCAACTGGTAGCCGTACCACAAGCTTCCTGCGATGCGATGCGCGAGTTCATCGGCGCGTGCTTGCAGATCAGCGTTGTCCAGCGACTGCGTGGTCTCGCGAAACAGATGGAGCCAATGGTGGAACAGCTCGATCCTCAACTCCGGCAATGCCGCGTGCTTGGGCATCGGCGCTCCTCGGTAGCGGGCCGTGCCTCGCAGCACCGACGACCAGAAGTCCACCATCTTGCCCAAGTGATGTTCCCAGTTCGAGACATGGGCTTCGAAAATCGGCGCGAGCACCGCATCGTTGCGTACCTTTGCATAGAACGCATGGACCAGTCGCACCACGTCCGCTTCGGTGCACAACTCGGGATTTGGCATTGAGAGCCTTCGAGAGTTCTAAAAGAAGTAGTCTATATCGATCTTAAAAGATGGAGACTCGAATGGTCAATACGAGGTCCATCCACGCAGCGGCAGTGCCGTCTAGCTGGCTCGCTTCCGCGTCGCGCGCTTGGCGCGTGGCGCGGAAGCAGGGCTGGCCACATGCCGCAACCCGGCGACTGCAGGGTTGACGATCTTTGCGTCCGCATTGGCGGCATAGACGGCGTAGGCAGGATAGAGAAATTCCGGTGCTCCGGGCACGCGATGCAACCGCCCGCTTTCCAGGTGGGCGCGAATGACGTCGAGGCGAAAGTAACCGGCTCCGCCCGCCGACAGCAGGTATTCGCTCCCGAGCGGCCCCAATCCCGCGATCACGCCGGCATTGGACAGCGCGGGAAATGCCAGATCGTGCTGCGCTGCAAAGTCAGGTCCCCAATCCACATAGACATAGTCGGCAGGGCGCGGCGCCTGGCCGCGCTTCGTGGTGACCATGACGAGCTTTTCTTCAATCAGCAGTTCGATCCGCAGGCCGGGGCGCTGCTGCGGCGCGTAAACGATGGCCACGTCGAGCACGCCCTCGGCCACCCGGTTGAGCAAGTCCTCCGGAAAACCGACTTCGGTCCGAATGGCCAGGTGATGGGCAGCAGTGCGCATCCAAAGCAGCCAGTTGAGCAGCAGCGGATCCCACAAGCTGATCTCGCATCCGACCGTGAGCACGGCGCGCCGACCGGGTGGCACCGCGACTTGATGACGCGCGCGCTCCCAGACCTGCACCAAGGTCGAAGCGGAACGGAGGAACTGCACGCCCGCCGGGCTGAGCGTGGCGCCCGATTTGTTGCGCACAAAGAGCTTTCGGCCGAGGAGTTCTTCCAGCGTTTTGACGCGCGCGCTGACGGCCGTTTGCGTCACATGCAGCCGCTCTGCGGCGCGCTGGAAGCTGCCCGTTGCGACGATCTCCAGAAAGGTTCGAGCCAGGTTGATGTCCATGGAGTGCGCATCCTTGAATCTTGGAGAACATCAAAATTATTGCATTCAAATAACAATCGATATCGTTTTACTTTGTGCGCGCCGGACCCGAATATGACTCCTGAACCACCATTCGTGCGTGGTCAGCAAAAGGAGCACACCGTGGCGAACAGCGATCTGATATTCCCGGTCCCGGACGAGTGGACGTGGCGCGGGTGGATGGACGAGCCGACCTATCGCGAAGCGTACGCGCGCTCCTTGCGCGAGCCGCAGGCGTTTTGGGCCGAACAGGCAAAGTCGCTCGACTGGTTCAAGTCTCCGACCCGGATTCGCGATGTTTCGTTCGAGCCGGGTGACGTTCGTATTCGTTGGTTCGAGGACGGCGTGCTGAATGCGAGCGTGAACTGCCTGGACCGGCACCTGCACGATGGATCGCACCCCGCGATCGTCTGGGAGGGCGACGATCCGTCGGAAAGTCGAACGATCAGCTACCTCGAACTGTGCGCCGAGGTGTGTCGTTTGGCCAATGGCTTGAGGTCCTTGGGCGTTCGCAAGGGCGACCGCGTGACGATCTACCTTCCGATGGTCCCGGAGGCAGCCGTGGCGATGCTCGCCTGCGCACGCATCGGCGCCATTCATTCGGTGGTGTTTGCGGGCTTCTCCGCGGAATCTCTGGCGAACCGCATCCAGGACTGCGAATCGAAGTTGCTGATCACGGCCGATGAGGGCGTGCGGGGCGGCCGCCGCCTGCCGATGAAGGCCAACGTGGACGAGGCCTTGAAACAATGCCCGAGCGTTGCGACCTGCGTGGTGCTGCGTCGAACCGGCGGCATCGTCGATTGGATCGAAGGCAGGGATCTCTGGTACGACGCCCTGGTTGAGAGCCAGCAAGCCTGGTGCGAGCCCGAACCGATGCGTGCGGAGGATCCGCTGTTCATCCTGTACACGTCCGGGTCGACCGGCAAACCGAAGGGCGTACTGCATACGACGGGCGGCTACCTGCTCGCCGTCTCGCTGACTCACAAATACGTGCTGGACTATCACCCGGGCGATGTGTTTTGGTGCACGGCTGATGTGGGCTGGGTGACCGGGCACAGCTACATCGTCTACGGTCCGCTCGCCAATGGCGCAACGACCGTGATGTTCGAGGGCGTGCCCAACTACCCCGACAGTGCGCGCTACTGGCGGGTCATCGACAAGCATCGCGTCAGCATCTTCTACACCTCGCCGACGGCCATCCGGTCGCTGATGCGCGAAGGCGATGCACCCGTGAGACAGTGCAGTCGCCATTCGCTGCGGCTGCTCGGCACCGTCGGCGAACCGATCAACCCGGAAGCCTGGCTCTGGTACTACAACGTCGTCGGCGAGGCCCATTGCCCGATCGTCGACACCTGGTGGCAAACGGAAATCGGCGCCATCGTGATCGCACCGCTGCCGGGCGCCACCGCGACCAAGCCCGGTTCGGCAACCTTGCCGTTCTTCGGCGTCGAGCCGGTCATCGTCGACGAGCAGGGGCGTGTTCTGGATGGCGCTTGCGAAGGCATGCTGTGTCTTCGTGACGGGGGCCCCGGAATGCTGCGCACGCTCTACCGCGATCCCGAGCGGTTCGTGCAGAGCTACTTCAGCGCCTATCCAGGGCTCTATTCCACCGGGGACGGCGCGCGGCGCGACGAGGATGGCTATTACTGGATCACCGGCCGTGTCGACGACGTGATCAACGTGTCCGGGCACCGACTCGGGACCGTCGAGATCGAAAGCGCGCTCGCCGCGCACCCCGAGGTGGTCGAAGCCGCCGTGGTCGGCTATCCGCATTCGCTCAAGGGACAGGGGATCTACGCCTATGTGACCTTGCGGGCCGACGCCCGTCCGACCTCCGCTTTGCGTCACGACCTCAGGCGATGGGTGCGCCAGCAGATCGGCCCCATTGCCGCACCCGATGCCATCCAGTGGGCGCCGAGCTTGCCCAAGACCCGCTCCGGCAAGATCATGCGACGTGTCCTGCGCAAGATCGCCGCCAACGAGATGTCCAATTTCGGCGACACCTCGACGCTGGCGGACTCATCCGTGCTCGAGGGACTGATCAGCGGCCGTCGCATCGTCGCGACGGCTGCGTAGCGCCCGGAAGGACCCGTCATGCATCCGACGGCGCTTCATCCTCCCGGTCGCTCGACGCTTGTCCAACGGGACCGCCCGAGGGGGGCGTCCAGCACGATGGTCGTGAAGCGGGCACGCGACGCGGTGTCCGACGACGACGGCATGCGCGTTCTGGTCGATCGCCTTTGGCCACGGGGCCTGACGAAGGACCAGCTGACGGTTGACCTCTGGCTCAAGGAGGTAGCGCCCAGTCACGCATTGCGCCGCTGGTATGGCCATGACCCGAGGCGCTGGGAGTCATTCCAGGAGAAGTATCGGGCCGAACTTGCACAGCGAGACGACCTGCTGCAGCTGCTGGACGACTTGCGCCGTCGCGGTCGAGTGACGCTTGTCTACGACGCCAGCGACACTTCCCACAACAACGCGGTCGTGCTGCGCGACGTTCTGAGCGAGTGGCGCGACGCTTCGCCACGATCGAACAGGAGTTCGACATGAAAGTCATCGACATCATGACGGCGCCGGTCATCAGACGATCCGGCGCACGCGGAAAGTCGACCTTCCTTCAATCTACCTACCCTGAGGAGCAGAACATGTTTCACCGAATCCTGGTTGCGACGGACGGCACTGCGCTCTCGGACAAGGCGGTGACGAGTGCCATTGACCTCGCGGCGGAGAACCGCGCCGAGCTTGTCGCGCTGACGGTGGTGCCCCGCTATGCGAGGAGCTACTTCGATGGCGTGATGGTCTTCACGAACGAAGATGTTGCGCGCATCGAAGGCCAGTCGGCACGTAGGGCGCAAGACCGCCTGGATGTCGTCGGCGAGCGCGCCCAAGCAAGCGGGGTGAAGGTAAAGACCGCGACGGTCGTCTCGGACATGGTGGCCGACGCCATCATCGCCGCGGCGAAAAAGCACAAGAGCGATCTGATCGTGATGGCCTCGCATGGCCGGAAGGGAATTGCGCGTCTCTTGCTCGGAAGTGAAACCCAACACGTGCTGACGCACTCGAAACTGCCGGTTCTCGTGTTGCGCTGAATGGACTGCAGCGGTTTTCGAGCGCTTCTGCGGTACCAGGCAAGGTCCGGTCAACCCTTGTAGCCCATGACGCGCGGCAACCACAGCACCGTCTCGGGGACGAACGTGATCAGCGCAAGCACCACGATCGCCGCGAGGATGAAGGGCGTGGCTTCGCGCACGATGGCCAACAACGGTTGCTTCGTCATGTTGGCCACCACAAACAGCAGCAGCCCGAAGGGCGGCGTCAGCAGGCCGATCATGATGTTGACCACCACGAGCACGCCGAAGTGCACCGTGTCGATGCCGAGCGCCTTCACGGCCGGGATGAAGATTGGCACGATGATGAGCAGGATGGTCGTCCCCTCGAGCAGGCAACCGAGCACGAGCAGGATGGCGTTGACCATCAGCAGAAAGCCAATCTTCGACAGGTGAAAGCCTGCGACGAAGTGCTGCACCGACACCGGGATGGCCTCTATCGTGACGACGTAGTTGAAGGCGAGCGCACCCGCGATCAGCATGCCCACGGAGGTGGTGGCCTTGGCGCTCGACAGCAGCACCCCGTACACCTGCCGCGGAGAGAGGGAGCGGTAGATCAGCGCCGCGGCCAGCAGCGCATAGGCCGCGGCCGCTGCTGCACCTTCGGTCGGTGTCATCACGCCGCCATAGATGCCCACCAGCAGGATCACTGGCAGCAGCAGCGCTGGAAAGGCGTCGATGGTGATGCGCGGCACTTCGCGCCATTGCACCGGCGGCTCGACCGGGTAGTTGCGACGCCGCGCGATCACGCCGTTCATCACCATGAAGGCCACACCCAACAGCAGGCCGGGGATCACGCCGCCAAGGAACAGATAGCCGATCGACGCATCCGACACCAACGCATAGATCACCATCGGGATCGACGGCGGAATGATGGGGCCGATGATGGCGGCCGAGGCGGTGATGCCCGCCGCGTACGCCACGGGATACTTTCCACCGCGCGACATCATGCCGATGATGATCCGGCCGATGCCCACGGCATCCGCAATGGCCGAGCCCGACATGCCGGCGAAGATCACGTTGGAGACGATATTGACGTGGCCCAACCCGCCTCGGAACCGCCCTACCAGCATGAGGCAGAACTTCAGCAGCCGGTCGGTGAGGCTCCCGGTGTTCATCAGATCGGCCGCGAGGATGAACAGCGGCACGGCCAGCAACACGTAGCTGTTGTAGAGCCCGTTCAGGATCTGCTCGGCCACCGTCCCCGGGTCGAGGCCGGCCACCAGCAGATAGAAGATCGATGCGGCGATCATCGACAGGGCGACTGGCAGCCCGAGCAGCGCGAGCGCGATCAGCACGACCACGCACATTGAAAAGGGCGAAAGGCCCATCATGGATTGCCTCCCCCCGGCAATTCGACGGCCGCCGCAGGCGCCGCGCCGCGCCATGCACGCCACGCAATCACCGCCTGGCGCACGATGCATACGACTGCAAACAGCACATAGATGGAATAGAGGTAGTCAAAGCGCATGCCGAGGAAAGCGGAATGCTCACGTCGCATGAAGGCAACGTAGCGCCATGTGGCGGGCAATGACAGGGCCGTCAACACGATCATTGCCACGCTGGCGATGACGGTGAAGACGCGTCGCACGCCCGAAGGCACCGCGTTGTAGAGGATGTCGAAGCGCACCTCGTCGGCATCCGCGACGATGAAGGACGCGCCCCACAGCACCACCCAGACCCAGCACAGCACCGTGACCTCTTCCGTCCACCCCAATGGCCGGTTCAGCACGTAGCGGAAAAATATCTGCAGCAGGAACGAGACGAACATGATGCCGATGAGCGCGACAGCCACGTCGTCGGCGCGGCGCTGCAGCCAGCGTCGGGCCGCCGAGCCCCCTGTCCGGGCGCCCGGCCGTGGGGATTCTTGAGTCATCGATCGAGGACCCGGGGTCAGAGCGCGTTGATGCTTTCGAGCGCGCCCTTGGGCCATTCGCTGCCGTACTTGTCGACATAGCGCTTTTGCGCAAAGGTGCGGAAGGCGGCCACATCGGGCGTGTAGACCTTCTTGCCTTCGGCCTTCAGTGCAGCGATCACGTCCCGCTCCTGCCCTTCGAATTTGGCCGTGTAGTCGTCGATCGCCTTCTCGGCGGCCGCGCGGAACCGCGCCTGCTGCTCCGGCTTGAGTTCCTTCCACGCCTTTGACGACACCGCCATCACATCGAAGCCGACGACGTGGCCGGTGAGGACGAATTGCGTCGTCACTTCGTCGAACTTCATGAGCTTGCTCAGCACCAGCGGATTGTCCTGTCCGTCGATGGCCCCGCTCTGCAACGCGGTGTAGACCTCGGCGAAAGCCACGGGTGTCGGGTTGACGCCGATCGACTCTCCGAGGAATTGCCAGAACTCGCCCGGCGGCATACGCAGCTTGATGCCGGCCAGGTCCGCCGGCGTCTTGATCTGCCGGTCAGGCTTGAGGTTGACGTGGCGCGAGCCAAAGTAGACCGGCGTGATGACTTCGATCTCGAGTTGCTCGCGCGCAATCTTGACGAACTGCTGGCCGACCTCGCTCTTGAACGTCTTCTTCAGGTGCGACACGTCGCGGAACAGGTAGGCCGACGTCAGCAGCGACCAGGCCGGCAACTGCTTGGAGATGTCCTGCGGCGCGAGGTTGCACATCTCGAGGTTGCCGCGCTGCAGGGCCACCAGCTCGGTGCCCTGCTTGAACAGCGTGTTGCCCCAGAACGGCTGAAAGTCGATGTCGTTCTTCATGGCGACTGCGAAGGCCTTGTAGGCGTCGGCGCGCGGATCCTGCTCGGTGAAGGCACAGCTGAAGCGCATCTTCGGCCCGCTCTGCGCGAGGGCCAGTGGCGAGACGGCAAGGGCAAGCGCAGAGGCTCCGGTGCGCAGGACGGTGCGACGGGGAATCGACATTGGCATAAGTTGTCTCCACTTGTTAATTCATCCGACATTACGGAGTTTGTCGAATGAAAACAATAGGCTTCAACGATAAGCAGGACGTGCGCCTCCGCCGTATGATCGCTTCGCGCCTTGGGCCCCACCGATGGCGCGAACAGGAATGCTGAGACACGCAATGCTCGAAGAAGCTCGGCAGATGGATACCGTCGGCGAAAAGACCTACCAGCGACTGCGCGCGGACATCGTGTCGGGGCAGCTCGCTCCCGGTGAGCGGCTGACCCTCGACCGCATGCGCGACGCCTACGAAGTCAGCGTCGGCACACTGCGAGAGAACCTGAACCGGCTCTCGTCCGAGGGTCTGATCGTGGCCGAGGGTTCACGCGGATTTCAGGTCACGCCCATCTCGGCAGCCGACCTGCGCGAGGTGGCCGCCATGCGCTGCCTGCTCGAAGTGCATGCACTGCGCGAATCCTTCGAGGCGGGCGACATGGAATGGGAAGGCAAGGTCGTCGCCGCGCATCACAAGCTGGCCTCGATGGAACGCCGCATGAGCGCCGAGGAGCGCTCCAACGCGCAGGCATGGAAGCGCTACGCCCGCGAATTCCACCGTGCGCTGATCTCCGCTTGCGGCTCCCTCTTGCTGATGCAGACCCACGCCATCATCTACGACCGCTACCTGCGCTACCAGATGGTGGCGGCAGGGTACCGCGGCGAAGTCGCCGCCGGTGAGCACCGGCGTCTGCTGAGTTGCGCGCTCAAGCGCGACTGGAAGGGCGCGCAGACTGCACTCACCAAGCATGTGCAGGACTCTGTGAAGCACATGATCGACAAGGGGCTGGTGGTCTGAGCTTGAGCAAGTGGTGCCATCGGACCATTTCCGTCCCAGAGCTCGCCCAGAGGCGCTACGTGCCAGCCTTGAGCTTTTCTTCGGCATAGAGCGAGAGTTCAACCGTTCGCTCGAGCAGCTGTTCCGCGGGCACTCCCGCAAAGTTCTTGAGCACGAGCTCCTTGACATACAACCGCACCAGGTATCGAAGCTGCAATGCGCGGTTCTTCGTCGCGAAAACGAAGTCTCGATGCCCGTTGTTCACGACGATGACGTTGCGCTCGGCATCGAATCGCGATCTCCAGAGGGCCCCTGCTGCCCGTTCGAACGTATAGCCCGGCAGTCCCCGCGCATTCGCGACCGCCGGATTCATCGGGAGGTCGAGGCTATCTGTCACCGTCACGAGTGCCTCTGCGCTGAAGCTGAGTTCACGCTGCTTCACGGTCACTCGCAGGCGTACCAGGCCAGGCGTTTCAGTCGCTGAAAATTCGACTTCCTGGTCGGCAGTGAAATCGATCGACCCCTCGCCCTCGACGATCTCCCAGGCAAACAGCAGATCTTGCGTCACACGCCGGCGCGATCGATCGCGCGGCAGCGCCCTGAAGCGCCGTCGCTCCTTGACCGGCACCGTGCTCGCCGCCGGCGATATGACGACACCGAACAACGGGCCCGCGTGGTCGAAAAACTGCAGCTGTTCGCTCCCGTTTACCGACGGTTCTTCAACGCCCAGACCGGAAATTCCGTCCGGCAGCGAGGCATCCCCTACCGCCGCTTTGGAGGTCCCGCCGTCACGATATTCGCGGTCCTGAATGTCGAACCAGTCGTATTCTTCGGGCGGGAGGGCCAGAAGCGCTTCGCGAAACGCTCGCTGAATCGCACGCATTGACTGCTGGCTCGCCTGCTCTTCCTCGGCTCGCAACTGGGCCTCGATGACGACGTTCACTGCGGCTTCGAGAGGCTTCAGCGCTTCAAGCAGGGCGGCGAACCGCTCGTCATGGATAACGCCACTGCGCGTGCCCGGGGTGAGGTTCAGGAACGGTGCGTCCACCAGACCTTGGAGATATCGAGAGGACCAAGGCACGCTCTCAAGCCCTGGCAGGGTCGCAAGATCCTCGACGACCCTTGTCCCGGACCGGCTCAGCGCAACCCGGCAACTGTCGGCCGGCTGCGCAAGGTACAGCTCTGCATAGGCATCTCCGAACGGCGTGCGCACGGACGGTAACTGGTGGAGAAGTCTCCCTTCGTACGCTCGAGGCTCGACTTCATACTGTTTGCGCGCGAGATTGTCGATCACGATCACCCGGACCTGCTCATTGCGTAGGCGATCGCGCAGCTCGGAAGCAAGGAACCACTGAATCTTTTCTCCGCTCAAGTTGCGGATGCCCTCAAGCAGCGGACTGATTTTGAGCTCGGTGCCGCGCTCGGCGAACAGCACACGCCGCTGAGTGACCTCGTAGCGAGAGTCGCCCCTGCTCATCGACATCTGGTAGGCGCGCTGATCTGCGCCGGCCGACACCATCGTCAACGTGTCGCCGACGGTCCAAAAGCTCAAGAGTCCGATGCCGAACTCGCCCTGCAGTCCATTGCCACGACCCTCAGTCTTCAGACGCCGTTTGATCGAGTCGCAGATATGGGTTGCGACATACTTGAAATTKGGCAAGCCCTCCTCGTCGCGGGGCACGCCATCGCCGTCGTCCTTGATCGAGAGATAGTGCGCACCGTGGTCCCGGCCGCGGGTGATCGTGACGTTCCTGGCGTGGGCGTCGATGCTGTTTTCGACGAACTCGGCGATGGCCTTGAGCGGATTGCTTTGCGAGAGCGCGATGATCCGGATGGCATTCCAATCGTCGCCTATCTTGAGCTTGCCTCCGTCAGATGGCCTGTCTTTGCCGGAACCTTTCGCTCGCGGGCGTGGTTGCGAACCTGTCTTCAGAATTGCTTTCATGAGACCACTGCACAAGCCGAATCCGACCTGTATCCCTCTGCAGAAATCCAAGCAAGGGAGTTTATGTCATCGGTCCGTGCAAGGCCATGAGAGCTGCAAGGCGTAGCTGCCTACTTGAAGACCTTGCCTTGCATCCCGGACGACGTGGTGTTCGTCGAGACGATTCCCTGCCGGCGTGCTCGGCGACATCCTGCGCGAGGTGGACGACGTTCAGGCGGTGTGCCAGTTGCTGGAGCCGCGCATCGTGGTGCTGGAACGCGTGTCGCTTCCCGACGTCGTCCTGAGGGGGTCGGGGGCAGTCCTCAAGGCGGCCCCTCCCTTAAGGGTGGGGCCAATGTTGTTGGGTGGGGATATCGTTTGACACATGACCCGTCCAGATCGCGAATTCCACGTTGCAGCCTGAGGAGATTCAAGATGGCCCTACTTCGTCAATGCCTGATGGAGCTTCGCGTGATGCGCCGCGAGTGGTCCTCGTCGCAAGACTTCTGGTGCGACGCAGCGCCAAGCGGGGCCAGGGGCGATTTGTCCTCCGCTCACAGCCAGTGCGCAGGCGTTTCCAGCGGCGTGCGTTCGATCGGATCAAGCACGGCGAGCTTGCCTCCTCAGGCTCAGGAGGAATTCCGCGCCAGTGCGTTGTAGATTGCATCAAGCAACTGGTGCTGCGGATAGGGTTTCTGAAGGAAATCAACTGCACCCTCTCGGATGGCCTTGACTGCGGTTGCAATGTCGACGCTGCCACTGATGAAAACGATCGGCAATTGAACACCCGTCTCGTGCAGGCGCTCTTGCAGTGCGATTCCCTTCATGCGCGGCATCTGCTGGTCAAGCACAAGACAGCCACGCCAATCCGGCTCAAAAGCAGCCAGGAACTCGAAAGCCGAAGCGAAGACCTCGACGCTCAATCCAAACGAAATTACCAGCTCGCGAATCGAATCACGACAGGCGTCATCGTCGTCAACGATGAAAACAGTAGGTTCCCTCAACTTCGCACCTGCGCTGTTCCGAACTGTCGAGGCTTGTCACGTTCTCAGAGCAATCACCCCGGCCTTGAAGCGAGTCGATGACATTGCACCTACGGTGCAGAGATATCAATCATGTGGGACATCAGCGCACCTTGCTGATCACCGGAGGCCACCAAGAGCCATCCAGAACTGATGGCGGGGTCTCCTTGGGCCAATACAAGCGGAACATGGGGATGAATCCGCCCGACGGCGCCGGGAGCCAGTTCGACTCCTTGTCCGGACCAGGGCTGTCCTTCTGTACGTACAGATCGATCGAGCCGTCGGCGTTGGCCTTGAGTTGATTCCGCAAACTCACGGTATACCGATTCAAGGCATTGGGGATGAAGAAGTACTGATCGTCGTACATCGTCAGCGACCAAAAGCCGCTTGCAGGCGGTAAATCGCCTTTGCTCTTGAAGCGAACGACATACTTGTTGCGCGCGGCATCCAGTGGCTCGCCGTTGGCATCCTTGAGTCCGACGACATAGACCGCGTCCTTCGGCGCGTTGGCAGGAATGCCGAACGCGGAAAGCCAGGCGCGGGCCATATAGTCAGTGCCGTAGTGACCGACTTTGAGGTTGAGCAGCCAACCGTTTTTGGTTTGACCAGAATCCTTGGTGTATTCGACGATCTTCGCCCATGCCGTCTTGGGGGCTTCCTCGATCGCCTTGGCCACGGCCGGGTCAAATTTTCGAAGGTCGAACTTCTGCCCAGGGACAATCCCGATTTTCGCCATCCTGGAAACCATCGGGCCGTCGTCGGGCGCCGGTGGATTGTTCTTCATCAGTTCGGCCATCCATTGGAAATAGCTGGCCGCATCAAGTGCATTGACGTTGTCACGTACGGAGCGCTTCATATCGACGCTCGGATCGACCTTCGTCGGTGGCGGATCGTATTTCTTTCCCCAGGAACTGAGAGGCTGAAGCCTGTACTGGTCCTGCAGTTGCCAGACCGCCTTGTAGTCCTCGGGCGAACCGGTGGAGTAGGTTCGCGCCAGAATCCAGACGGTAGATGTCGGCGACTTCACCTGCTTCACGCCGTCAGGGAGCTCCCCGGTCCAACCCGGCCCGGTGATGGCATAGGTTTGAGCCTTCTGGCCCGTGGTACGAGAGCCGGGATCGAAAATCACCGGCACCCATGCATCGTAGAACTCCCAGACATAGTACCGATCGCCCATGTCCGGCCAACTGACCACCCACGGCTCCTTGGAGACATCGATGAACGCATTGGAATACAGCGTGTCCGCGTTGGGCGCCGTGACGTCACGGTAGGCGGCAGACGGATACTCGCGCAGATTGGCGAACTGTCCCATTGGCGCGCGCGTCGTGGTCGGCTTCTCCACGTTGGTGATGACCTTGCGCGACATCTCCACCGAGATCAAGGAGTACCCGTAGACATAAGCATCGACCGCGATGTTCTTCGCCTCGTCCGCGCTCAGCGCCTGGGCGGCTGCGCTACCCGCGACAAGGCTCGCGGCCAGCGCCCAGCTTGTAACAGCACTAGACTTCATAGATCCGGTTTCTCCATGTTGACCATTTCTGGCATTCGACGGCGCCCGAGCCAAGTGCCAAGGCATCCGGCCGGATTCAGACACGATGTTGCTCGTCGTCACCCTTCGAGGGAGGTTAGTGGCTCGTGAATCCGCCCACCACTCATTTCGCGCCAAGTGCTCCGAGGGGCAGACTCGACGCTCCGCCAGTGATCTCGGTCACGGCCATGGCTGGCGTGTCCGCGATGGTCCGTCACGCATTCGGCGAAAAGGTATTGAGACAGGCCAAGCAAGCGGCGATGCTCGACATTGAACTGATCGAGCACCACGACTGCTTCATTCCTCAGGCGACCATGACGGGCTTTCTGAAGGAAATCGAGCGACGCGCGGGGGAGCCACATCTTGGCTTGCTGGTCGCGCCTCACCTCTCCGTGACCCGGTATGGGCGTTGGGGCGAGTACGTCCTGGCCGCGGACACGCTACGCACAGCGATCGATCGTGCGGTGTCCACCTTGGGCTATCACAGCACGGGGGATCGGATGGAATCCTCGGTGGACCGCGGGACGGCGCGTCTGAGCTATTTCAACGCGGCGCGTGGGTGGCCCGGCTACGTCCACGTTGCCTGCGGCAGCGCGGGGGTGATGCTCAGCCTTTTTCGCTCCTATCTGGCGTCGAACTGGCTCCCACGACATGTCGAACTGGACATTCCTCGTCCACGAGAAGCATCGCTCTTCGAGGAGGCGTTTGCTTGTCCTGTCGTATTCGACGCGAGCGCCGTCTCGATCTGTTTCGATGCGCATTGGCTGAACGGCCCGGCGTCGCGGCGTCCCTCCATGAGGTTGGTCACGATCGAGGATGTCGCCCGCTCCCGAGCGGGGCCGGCAAGCCTTGACAACTTTCCGGCGGTGGTCACGGCTCAAGTTTGGGCGCAGGTCCTTGCCGGCGAGGGCTCGATCGATAGCGCCGCACGGGCGCTTGATACCAGTGTCCGCTCGCTGCAGCGGGCGCTTCATCACCACGGCACTGACTTCCGAGAACTGGTGAACGTCGTTCGAGTTCAGCGAGCGAAAGAACTGCTGGGCGGGAGCCAGGCTTCGATCACCGAAATTTCGACTGAGCTTGGATACTCGGCGCCGGCGAACTTCGCCCGTGCGTTCAGAAAGGCAACAGGCGCAGCACCGCAGGACTTCCGCAGAAAGCCTGCCACGGGCTGGTAAGGGTATACACCGGAATGGCAGGAAAAGACTAGGAAGTGTCGGCAAGTGACTTTGCGCCACTGGAGACGCAGATCGAAGATCCACGGACCTCCCAACCAACGCGAGTCCATGATGATCCTGAACAACCCGAACTTCGACGTCCGCAAGACCAACCGCGCCATCGACGAACTCCTGAAGGTGACGACCAATCCGCGTCACCGTTTCATGCTCGAGGCCTACCACCGACACCGCTTTCTCGAGATCGCTGGCCGCCATGAGGAGATCTTCGCGCCGGACATGACGGTCGACAATCCCACCTACCATTTCGAAGTGGCCGGCAACAGCGCCACACTCGCGGGCCGTGAGTCCGTCAAGGGGTTCTATGCCGTCTGGGCGCAGACGAACCAGTCGATCTTCTACGCAGAGGACGAACAGATCGCGGTCGCCGACAACTTCATCGCTTCCGTGTCGACCATGTACCAGCAGACCCACGGCAAGACCTTGATCGCCAATGGCATCCAGGTCGACGACGAGAACGCGTACTACCTCATCCGCATTCCCGGCATGCAGATGTTCTGGCCCTACGACGACCAGTGCCGTCTGCTGGGCGAAGACGTCTGGGAACCGAATCCGGCAGCGCGCACGCTGACCAAGCTGGCACCGTCCGAAGTGCTGACGAGCGAGCAATCAGGCAAGCTGCTGGAGCCGTTCATCAAGCCCTTGCGCTCCTATGAAGAGGCAGTGCTGCAGGCGGCCTGAGCCGTCAAAAGGCCCACTTGGCGCTGACCCGCGCACTTCTGGGTTCCATGGGGTGCACGTGGCGATCGTCGATGCCTGCGCCGCAGGCGCCGCTCGCAATCTCGCCGGCGGTGCAGGACGCATAGAAGTACTCGAGGTTGAAGCCGCGCAGGAAGTACTGGTTGGCCTTGCCGTCGCCCGAGTGCTGGGTTGCCACGATGCCTGGCACGGCCTCGATGATGTCTCCGGGGCGCAACTTGGGCCGAGCCTGGAACACTTCGCGCTCGGCTGCGCCCTCGCTGGCACTGTCGGCCGAGCCGATGCTCGCATCGCGGGGACCGCGCACTTCGACCTCGGGCAGGTGGCCCTCCTGGGCCCAGGCGGTGCCGCTCAGCAAGGCCGCCACGGATAGGACGTGGGGCAAGCGGCGGGACGAAATCACCGGATCAGCGCGCCGGACTGTGCGGTCGGGTCTTCGTCAGGCGAGATCGTGAAGCGTTGCATGCGAGCAATAGGAGTGGGCGGGCGAAAAATCATAGTTTCTGCGCCTCAACGCCGCCCTGTCATGGCCGAAGGACGCGCTCACCATGCGATGGCGCGATACGCCTCCCTCAGTCACTACCCCTCCGATGCTATTTGATCTCCAGTACTTCGTAGTTTGCATACCCGAACTCGTTGCCACGCGCGGCCACGTACTTGTCGCCGACCTTGTAGACCGTCACGTTCCACGGCACGCCGTTCATCGTGGTGAGGACGCGCCCGTCCTTGATCTCGTACTTGGCGGCGATGCCGAACGCCGCACCGTGCATCGCGCTGAGGATTTGATCCGGCGCGGTCTGCTTGCCGTCGACGCTGTTGATCCAGCGCTGGCCGCTGCTCTCGTAAAGCATCTCGAACTGCTGGCCGGTGACGGTGTTGCGCACCTTCATCGACTTGTCGACGATCAGGGCCTTCAGGTCCGCGTCGGCGAGGGGTGTGGCGCCGCGACTCTTCAGTTCCTCGACCGTCGTGCCGGCCTTTGCAGTCTTCGCTGCTTCGGGCGTGGGGGTGTACCAGATGGGTGAGGTCCACACGCGCTCCTGCACGGTGGAAGCAACGTCCGCCGGCGGCGGCACGCCCAGCTTGGCCGCGTCGTAGGTGCTCCAGCGCGGCGTTGGGATCTGCAGCACGCGGGCGTAGTAGAAGGCGTGCACCGAAGGATCGAAGTCGGGGTCGGTCCAGACCTTCTTCAATTCGGTCACGCCGATGGTGTTGGTGTAGGTCGCCTTCGAGATGTTGACCGTCGAGCCCACGGGGCCTACGCGGCCATTCGCGTCGAGCTTGCGGTTGCCCGACCATGCGACGTCATAGATCTTCTCGAAGGTCTGGCCGCTCTTCGTCCAGCCCTTGATGATCTGGATGCGGTCGAGGTTTCCGTCGTCCGGGTCCTTCACGGCCCAGACCACGAAGGACGGCGCCTTGCCGGCCACAGCCGGAAGATCGCCACCCATCGGGACGCCGTTCGCATAGGCGGTGTGGACCCAGTTTTTTTCCTTCCACAGTTTCTCGTCGTAATTCCAGCCGCCGAACAGGCGCACCGGAATGCGCACGCCGCTGGTGCCGTACACCTCCTTGCGTTGCATCGCCGCGAAGATTGATTCACGCGTGTTCTCTTCCGCCCACACGCCGCCGAGGCCGGAGACGCTGGTCTGGATCACCGACATGCCGGATTCGACCCGCCCCGCAAGCCGCGCCTTGGCCGTCCCGTCCGCAAAGCCGTGCGAACCGAAGTTGTTGGATTGGGAATAGGGAACGACCGTGTTGTGCGAATCGCTGGCGCCGACCACGCCCATCTTGTAGGGGTTGTAGCCGCGCGAGGCCTGCATCGCCAGGCCGTTCTCGTAAGCCTCGCGGATGTAGCTGCCATTGATGTTCGAGCTGCTGTTCGGTACTCCGAGCAGGAAGCTCATGATCTCGTAGCCCGCGAATTCGTCATTGGGCGAGAGGCCCGGATGCGTTTCGGAGGTGCCCTTGACCTGGTGGATCTCGGTGAGGAATTCGTTGCGCATGCGCGTTTCGGCCCACGCGGCATCGATGGGGCGGCCCCGATCGTCCACATCCACCGGGAACATGAGGCCGTCGCTGAGGTTCGCGTTGTGCGAGATGGCGAGAACTTCGTTGCCCTCCTTGCGTTGCCCGTCCATCCACGCCCAGAGGGCTTCCGGGCGGTCCGAATCGATGGCCGAGAAGGGCAGGGCCGGCACGTGCTTCGAGTCCTTGAAGAACACGTTGCGGTGCATGTTGCGGTTGTTGGGCGCCGAGGTCCATTCGTAGGCAACGAAGGTGGTGAACTTGCCCGGCTTGTAGTACTTGTCGGCAATCTCGATGTTCTTCTTCCAGACAGTGCCGGCCACTTCGGGGCTCACCAGTTCCTTGATCGGCTCATGTTTCGCCAGGCTGGCTGCCAGCCATTGGAACGTCGCGTTGAACTCTGCCGGCGTCTTGGCCTGCAACCTCTTGCCCACCTCGGTCTTGCTCAGCGCGGAGGTGGGATCGTTGGCAATCGCCAAGACACCGACGTATTCCGAATGGTCCGTCACACCGTGAAAGTCGAGCGGGCGTCCCTTGATCTTCACATCGAAGCCGCCCGGATGCTTCACCGGAAAGCCCAACGAATACTTGTAGGCATCCTCCGGCGTGGTGACGTGGTTGCCGATCAGATAGGCATCCATGGACCAACTCGTGTGCGAGTGGGTCTGGCCGAAGTAGACATTGCGGTCGGGGTTGCCTTCGGCCGCCCACGCAGGCGCGGCAGCGAGCAACAGCAGGGCGCCTTGCAACGCACGGGTACCTGGACGAGGTCTGTTCTTCATGATGGCGCGCTCCTCGGAGTGTGGATGTCTTCTTGAAGGAATGGCGATATGCGGCGACTGGCGCGCTCAGGTCCAGAAGACCGCAACGCGCTCGAAAAACCAGAATGCGGCCAGCGTCCCGACCGCATACGACGCGATGGCAGGCGCACGATGAACGGCGGATGCCGGCGGCCGCAGGCGCAGCAGCAGCGCGCGCACCGCAAGCACTGCGCCCACGAACACAAGCTGGCCGATCTCGACGCCGACGTTGAAGAAGAAGAGCGCCAACGGCAACTCGTTCTTCGGCAAGCCGATCTCCGCGAGCGCGCCCGCAAAGCCGAAGCCGTGCAGGAGCCCGAAGCAGAAGGCCACGACCCACGGCCAGCGCGCGACGAAGCCCGCCTGCCCGCGATTCTGGCGCACGATCTCCACAGCCAGCAGCAGGATGCTCAACGCAATCGTCGCCTCGACCGGCGGCCCCGGCACATGCACCACGCCGAGCGCGGCGAGTGCGAGCGTGATGGAGTGGGCCACCGTGAAGGCCGTCACCGTTTTCACCAGCATCCAGCCCCCGCGCACGATGAGCAGCAGGCCGAAAACGAACAGCAGATGGTCGAAGCCACCCAGGATGTGCTCGACGCCATGCACGAGGAAGGCCCACGCGACCGCCGCGGCGCCGGGTGCCGCCGCCACGTCGATCCACGGCTGCACGGGCCGCACGAGCGTGGTCGACTGCGTACCGTCGCGCAGCGACACGCGAACCAGCACATCGGTGATGCTCGCCTGCAGGCCGACGAACTCGATGCGCTGTCCGATCAGTCCGGCCGGACCGGCATCGATCATGCGCCGCTCGATCAGCGCGTCGTCGAGTTCCTTCTGCTTCGGCTCGACGACATTGCGGACCGTCTCAGGAAGGCGCAGGGTCACCGGGAGCCGCATACCCGCGTAAACCGGCGTGCGCCAAAGCACGTCGTATCGGCCGGCACCGATCTCGTTGATCTCCAGATAGGCAGGCCGTGCGTCGTGCGCCTGCGCGACGGGGGTTGCGGCGAGCCAGAAGAGCAGTGCCGCGACGAGCGGCAGCCAGGGCCTGACGTTGCGGGCCGTCATTTGTTGGCGGGAGGCGCGACCGCCGCGCTCACCGCTTCCGGGTTGTCTATCACGATCTTGTAGCGCGCCCGCAGCCCATCGAGCGTGGCCTGCTTTTGCTTCGCGCGTTGCTCGGCCAGCCAGTCTTCCTTCGCCTGCTCTGCAACAGTGTCGAAAGCCGGTGGGTGGCTCTGTGTCAGCGCATCGATCCAGACAAGGTGCCAGCCGTAGCCCGATTCGATCGGGCCGCGCCATCCACCCGCCGTCTGCTGGAAGACACTGTTGGCGAACTTCGTTCCGAAGACACGGGCGACGCGGTCCTGCGTCTCCTCGGTGTAGGCGTTCTGGAACATGAACGCATCGCCGCCAGCGGCGTCCTTGTCGGCAGCCTTTGCGCCGAGCGCGGCGAGTTGTTTGCTCGCCTGCGATTGCGCGTTGGTGCCGCGCTTGTCGGATGAAAAGTAGAGATGGTGGAAGGTGATGAGCGGCTCGGGCGCATAGCGCGCCTGGTTCTGCGCAAACCACGCTTCGAGTTCTCCCGGTGCCGGTTCGCGCAGCGTCGCCACGTCTTCCGCGAGGAAGTCCATCTTCTGGGCCAGGCGGCGCCGGACGATGGTGTCGTCCTTGTCCAGGCCCAGCGCAAGCGCCTCGCGGTAGAGGACTTCTTCCTTGAGGTGTTCTTCGATCAACCCGCGCAATTCGGTCGGCGTCGCGGGCCGTTGCCACTGCGCCAGCCAGGAGATCTGGATGCGGCGGATGTCGTCGGCGGAGACTTCGATCTTGCGCGGATCTTCCTTGCTCGCTGACCCGTGCAAGCCGCCGTAGATCACGAACAGCGCGAAGCCCGCGAGAAGGAAATGCAGCAACGGCTCACGCAACAGGCGCCTCAGGCGCGAGCGAGGCCCTGGCACGGATGAGGTGGCCTGTGCGTCTGACTTCATCGTGTGCGCTGAACGGAGGGTGCTTTTTCTTGATTCCGCCTGTGGAGGACGCTCCAACACGCGAAGTCAGCATACGCCGACGGCTGTCCGTGTGCACTCTCACCAAAGGGCAGTTGACACGGAGTGAAATCCGCGCGTTACGGAGGCCCGTCTGGGCTCGAACCGGCCTGCTGCTGAAACTCCCCAGGTGTCACACCGGCGTGACGCCGAAACGCACGGCTGAAGTTGGCGGCATCGCTGAAGCCGAGCTGCTCGGCCACCCGTGCCACCGTCGCCCCCCGCTGCCCGAGCAGCTCGCGTGCACGCTCGAAGCGCACCTGTTGCGACAGGTCGCGGAAATTCAGATGCTCCTTCTTCAGGTTGCGGTCGATGGTGCGCGCGGAGATGTTCATCCGCTGCGCGATGTCGTCGAGCGTGACCTGCCCCTTTGACTCCCGCAGCAGCATGGCGACATAGTCGCCCCAGCCCGCGTCCGGCACCGGCCGGCGCTGCAGGGATTGCATCCGCTCCTCCACCTGCTCGACCACCTGGGGCGCCGCCATCGGAAGCGGCCGGTCGAGCATGGCGCTATCCATTGACACCGTGATACCGGGCAGGGCGCCATCATCGAAGTGGAAGCGTGCCGCGCCCAGGCTGGCGTAGCGCGCGAGGTGCTCCGGCGACGGCATCCCCATGTGGATGTCGTACGAAGGCATGTCGGGCCCGAACAGCATCTCGAACTGGTTCTGCACCGACAGCGCGATCACGTCCATGATGAAGCGCATCGTCTGCACGGGCATCGCGGCCACCGGGCTGAACACCACCTCGCCACGATCGGGCCAGCGCCGGTACCTCATCGTGAACAGCTCGTTGATGAAGTGGTAGTAGCGGCTGGTGAGCCGCAGCATGTGGTCGAGATCCCGGCAACTGAGCATCGCGTAGCCGAGCAGGTCGTGCGAGTTGAGCTTGATCAGGCGGCCTGCTTCGAAGCCGAGATCGGTGCGGCCCGTGAGGCGGTACGCCGCAATGATCAATGCCTCCACCTCCGTCGGCAACAGCATGCCGTCGCTGCGCTCGAAGCGGCTCGCTTCGAGCTTTGCCATCTCCAGCAAACGCGTCGTGTCCACCTTCTGCGCCGCAAGAAAGCCCAGCAGCAGCGAGAGGTAGCGCACCGGCACGCGCTTGGGCGCAGCGGTCATCGCGGGGCTCCGGACAGGGGTGGGTATCCACCAGCTTGTCGGAAATTGACAAGCAAGTGTCGGCAAGTGACTTTGCCGAAATCAGCCACTTTTTCGATCATCCATGTACTCGATCCGCACTCACTTACCTCTTCCGTCATTGCGGAAGAAACCTTCATGTTTGACGAACTCATCAGCACCTCGATCCTTGCCGGGCACCACCGCTCGGGCACGGCGATTGTCTCCACGATCCGGGGTCACCGGAAGTACCTGGAGCGTGACTGGACATGAGCATCCGGAATCTTCGCGGCAAGCGCGTGCTGGTCACCGGCGCCCTTCGCCGCGTGCTGCTGATCGACGCCCGAAAGATGGGCTACTGCTGACTCTTTTCTTTCCCCCGAGCGGGCACTCAAGTCCCGCCTTCACAGCAAACCTCCGAGGAGACTTTTTTCGTGCCCCACCGTGTTTTTTGCGCACCCGCCAGTGTCCATCGTCTCAGCGCGGTGACCACCGCCGCGCTGGCCCTTATCGCCATCGCTCCGCTCTCCCACGCCATGGAGATCGACACCGGCAACCCCGATGTCGTGCTGCGCTGGGACAACACCCTGCGCTACAACCTCGGCCAGCGCGTGCAGGGCCAGGACAAGGCGATCCTCGGCAATCCGAACTTCGATGACGGCGACCGCAACTTCAACAACCACTCGCTGATCGCCAACCGCCTGGACCTGCTCAGCGAGATGGACCTGGTGGTGGACAAGAAGTACGGCTTCCGCCTGAGCGGCGCGGCCTGGGCCGACGGGGCCTACAACAGCCTGGACAACCACAGCAACGCCACCGCCAACACGCTCTCCTATGGCCTGCCGACCGCCGGCATCCTGTCGCCCTACACCAGCCGCTACGCCAAGGGCCCGTCGGGCGAACTGCTCGACGCCTTCGTCTTCGGCAACATGGACTTCGGCGACACGAACGTCGGCCTGCGGCTCGGCAAGACCACTGTCTACTGGGGCGAGAGCCTGCTCGGTGGCGGCGCCATCCACGGCATCTCCTACGGCCAGTACTCACTGGACCTGTGGAAGGCACTCGCCACACCGGGTATCGAAGCCAAGGAGCTCTACCGCCCGCGCAACTCGGCCACCCTGCAGGTGCAGCCGAGGCCCGACCTGTCGCTGTCGGCACAGACCTTCTTCGACTGGGAGAGCGCACGCTATCCCGAGTCGGGCAGCTACCTGACGGTGAACGACGCCCTGCTGCACGGTGGCGAATCGCTCATCGCGGGACCGGGCCAGCGCCTGCTGCAAGCCACCAACGCCGAGCCGAACAAGACCGGCGACTTCGGCCTGTCGGCACGCTGGAGCCCTGAATGGCTCGACGGCACCGCCGGCCTGTACGGTCGCCGCACCGCAGACATCCAGCCGCAACTCGCCCTCATGCCTGCCGTGGCCGCGGGCGTGCCCGCCGCAGCCTGCACGCGCGCCGGACTGCGCCCCGTCGGCCCGAGCACCTGCTACATCAATCCAGGCGCGGCCACGCTGCCCCAGATCCAGGCCGGCTATGTGGGCCAGTACCAGGCCTTCTACGGCCGTGACATCGACATCTACGGCTTGAGCCTGTCGAAGAACGTTGCCGGCCTGAGCGTCGGGGCCGAGCTCAGCTACCGCCAGAACATGCCGCTGCAGAGCGTGCCGGTGCAGGTGCTGCCCGCACCACTGGTCAATCCGGCGACAGGCGCGATCTCGCTCGCACAACTCGCGCAACTCGGCAACGATGCGCCCGGCGCTCGCGGCGACACCATGCACGGTGTGTTCAATCTGCTGGGCACCGTCTCGAAGACCGCGCTCTTCGACAGCGCCACCTGGAATGCCGAACTGGTCTGGAACCGCTGGCTCAGCGTCTCGCAGAACCCCGGTGCCTTCAAGGGCAGCGACGCCTATCGTGCCAACCCCGCGAACGTCGATGCCGTCAGCAAGGACTACTTCGGCCTGGGCCTGAACTTCACGCCCACCTGGTACCAGGTGTTCCCGAGCGTGGACATCTCGCTGCCGCTGAGCTGGGCGGGTGGCCTGTCGGGCAACTCGGCCGTGCTGACCGGCGGCAACAAGAACGCGGGCAGCTTCGGCATCGGCATCGCCGCCGACGTTCAATCCAAATACAACATCGCGCTGCGCTACGTCGGCTTCTACGGCGACTACAGCACGACACCGACCGGCGCCATGAACGTGCCGAACGGCACCTACGCCAGCCTGTCCGACCGCGGGCATGTGCTGCTGACTTTCAAGGCGACCTTCTGAGTCGCCACTCATCGCAACCCCCACGGAGACAAATCCCATGAAGACAACCCGCCCCAAGACCCATACGCTCTGGGCCGGCGCAGTGATCGCGCTCGCCGCCCACTCCGCCCTCGCTGCAGTCACGCCCGATGAAGCCAAGAAGCTCGGCACGACGCTCACGCAGACCGGCGCCGAACGCGCCGGCAGCGCCGACAAGACGATTCCCGAGTACACCGGCGGCCTCACCACGCCGCCGTCCGGCTACGAGAAGGGCTCGGGCATCCGCCCCGACCCCTTTGCGGCCGAGAAGCCGCTCTACGCCATCACGGCGCAGAACATGGCGCAGTACGAGAGCAAGCTCACCGCAGGCACCAAGGAGATGCTGAAGAAGTACCCGACGATGCGCGTCGACGTCTACCCGTCGCATCGCTCGATGGCCTTCCCGAAGTACGTGCTCGAGAACACGGTGAAGAACGCCACCGCCGTGAAGACCACCGATGACGGACTGGGCCTGGAAGGCACCTACGCGGGCATTCCCTTCCCGATTCCCAAGACCGGCAACGAGGTGATGTGGAACCACCTGCTGCGCTTCACCGGCCAGAGCTCCTACACGCAGTACGACTCGATCAACGTCGACTCGTCCGGCAAGGCGGTGCTGGCCACCACCGGCCAGATCTACATGGACTACCCGTACTACGACCCGAAGCGCACCGGCGCCTCGAGCGACAGCGACATCTACTTCCGCACCAAGATCGCCTACACCGCGCCGGCACGCCGAGCGGGTGAAGCGCTGCTCGCGCAGGACTACATCAACCCGATGAAGAACGGCCGCCGCGCCTGGCAGTACCTGCCCGGCCAGCGCCGCGTGAAGCTCGCAC